>JAZRXS010000082.1:0-5034 GCA_045600325.1 Prevotella sp. | reverse complement strand
TTCATGGTAATCGGTAAGTTCCTCGCAGACCTTGAGGAAGGTGCTAAGAACAAGTATGCAATGGTAGGCTTCCGCGTAGGCAATACACTCTCTGAGAATGGTACTGTTTCTCGTGGTATCTGCTCTACTGACGAAAACGGCAACCTCACAACAGTTGTTGAGCGCACAAAGATTGAACGTCACGACGGACAGGTTCAGTACATGGACGACAACGACGAGTGGGTTTCTGTAGAAGACAACACTCCTGTTTCCATGAACGTTTGGGGCTTCACTCCTGACTACTTCGCATATTCTGAGGAATACTTCAAGGAGTTCCTTTCTGATCCAAAGAACATGGAGAACATCAAGAGCGAATTCTTCATCCCTCTCATGGTGAACAAGCTCATCAACGAAGGCACAGCATCTGTAAAGGTTCTCGACACTACATCAAAGTGGTTTGGCGTAACTTACACAGAAGATCGTCCAGGCACAGTAGAGCGCATTCAGGCCCTCGTAAACGACGGCGTTTATCCTTCACCACTTTACTAAAGTATAAAGTGTGAAGTATAAAGTTTAAAGTATGATTTGCTTTTTGCAAACAGTTTTTCAGCTGATGACATCCCATAAATGTAATCATACTTTATACTTAAAACTTTATACTTCATACTTAGACAATATATGAACAATCTTATTACAACAGAGCGCGCAGCGGAGCTAAAAACTCTTCTGCGCACTTCTCGCAAAATAGTACTTACATGCCATCGTAGCCCTGACGGCGACGCTCTTGGCTCCATCCTTGGCTTTGCCGACTATCTCCGAGAGATAGGCAAGATGCCGGTAGTGGTCATACCTGACCAGTTTCCTGACTTCTTCAAATGGATGCCAACGATAGAGAAGGCCATTCGCTATGACAAGGTGCCTAATCTGGTAAAGGATCAGATTAATGGAGCGGACCTTATCGTATGCCTTGACTATGCCGTTTACTCCCGTCTCGATGACCTTGGCGATATTGTGGCACAATCGCCGGCACAGAAGCTCGTCTTCGACCATCACGAAGGTCCTACCATCGATACGCCTTGGATGTTCTCTTTCCCAGAGATGTCCAGCGCATGCGAACTCACCTTCCGTCTCATTCGTGAAATGGGCGATTTCGACAAAATCACAAAACGTGGTGCTACCTGCCTCTATTGCGGAATGATGACGGACACTGGCGGCTTCACATACGCTTCCACTCGTCCTGAAATCTACGAAATCATCGGACTTCTCCTTACAAAAGGCATAGACAAGGACAAGATTTACCGCAACGTATTCAATAACTTCTCCATCTTCAAACTGAAGTTCTGGGGCTATGTCCTCAACGAGAAACTTCATTATATTGAGAAGAAAGGCGCTTCTTATTTCGCTATCTCGAAGGAAGAAATGGAACGCTACCATTATATCAAGGGCTTCTGTGAAGGTCTTGTTAACCAGCCACTTCAGATAAAAGGCTGCCGTCTTAGCATATCTCTTCGCGAGGACACTAAGGTAGAGAACAAGGTGTGGGTAAGCCTTCGCTCGGTAGATGACATGAACTGCATCACGATAGCAGAGAAATTCTTCAATGGTGGCGGTCATTTCAATGCTGCCGGAGGACAACTCAACTGCTCTATCCAGGAGGCAGAAGAAATAGCACGTAAAGCAATAAACGAATTAAAATGAAAAAGATAACATTCCTACTGCTCGCCTTTGCAGCAGCCATAACATTCTCTTCCTGTCACGACTACGAAACATACGCAGAGAAGAAAGACAAAGAGCGTGATGCAATCAAGGCTTACATGACTTCTGTGAATGCGAAGGTCATTACGGAAGACGAATTCAAGGCTAAGGGCTTTGTTACGGACACGACAAAGCACGAGTGGGTTCTGCTTACGAAATCAAGCGTTTACATGCAGGTCATCAACAAGGGTACCTTCTACGATCAGGACATTCTTGAGAATGAAGGACGCAAGGTGGAACTGGACAAGCACATGAAGCCGGGACAAACATCCACCATCCTCTGCCGCTTCACAGAGACTAATCTTTTCACTGGCAACATCACTTGCACTAACTGCAACTACTCCAACATAGCTATACCAGAGACGATGACCGTTACACGTTCTACGGACACTTATAGCGGATCATTCGTTGCCGGTCAAAGCACTATGGCTGCCAACTACGGAAGTCAGTCAGTACCAACAGGTTGGCTCGTTCCACTTGCTTATATCAACGTTGGTCGTTGCGGTACAGAGTACGACGAAGTGGCAAAGGTACGCATCGTTGTACCACACTCACAAGGACAAGCTTCTGCTTCTCAAGGCGTAATTCCTTGCCTCTACGAGATTAGCTATATGGAAGGCAAGTAAAAAAGCCCACCCAAGCCCTCCCAAAAGGAGGGATGTTGGATAGCTTCTGAATGGATGAAACATTAATAATTAACAATAAAAAGACTTCCCCCAAGTCTATTAAAAATTCCCCCTTTGGGGGTTAGGGGGCTACTATGACACTCATAAAATCAATCTCAGGTATCCGTGGCACTATCGGTGGTGCTACAGGCGATACGCTCAATCCGCTTGACATTGTCAAGTTCGTAACATCATATTCAGCTTACATCCGCAAGAACAACGAGGCGCTTAAGGCTAATGGTCGTCAGCCTTCAAACAAGATTGTTGTTGGTCGCGACGCTCGTATCTCAGGTCAGATGGTTGACCAGGTAGTAACAGGTACTCTCGTTGGCTGTGGCTTCGATGTGCTCAACATCGGTCTAGCCACTACTCCTACTACAGAGCTTGCCGTTCAGATGTCAGGTGCTGATGGCGGTATCATCATCACTGCTTCTCACAATCCACGCCAGTGGAATGCTCTCAAGCTTCTCAACAACGAGGGCGAATTCCTCGACAAGGAAGCAGGCAACGAAGTGCTACGCGTAGCTGAGGAAGAGAACTTCCAGTATGCAGAGGTTGACGGACTTGGTAAGATTGTTTACGATGACACTTACAACCAGCGCCATATCGATTCTGTTAAGGCACTCAACCTTGTTGATGTGGAGGCAATAAAGAAGCAAGGTCTCAAGGTTTGTGTAGATGCCATCAACTCTGTTGGCGGCGTTATCCTCCCACAACTTTTGGAGCAACTTGGCGTAGAGGCAACTATCCTCAACCCAGAGCCTAACGGCGACTTTGCCCACAACCCAGAGCCACTTGAGAAGAACCTTCAGGGCATCATGACAGAAATGAAGTCAGGCAAGTATGACCTCGGTATCGTTGTTGACCCGGACGTTGACCGCCTTGCGTTCATCTCTGAGGACGGCACAATGTTCGGCGAGGAATACACACTTGTTTCAATTGCTGATTATGTGCTTTCAAAGACTCCAGGCAATACTGTCAGCAACCTTTCCTCTACCCGTGCTCTCCGCGATGTTACAAACAAGTACGAAGGTTGCCAGTATTCGGCAGCTGCTGTAGGCGAGGTTAATGTAACTACAAAGATGAAGGCTGTTGGTGCTATCATCGGTGGTGAGGGCAATGGTGGAGTTATCTATCCTGAAAGCCACTACGGTCGTGACGCTCTCGTTGGTATCGCACTCTTCCTCACTATGCTTGCAGAGAAGCAAATCAAGGTTTCTGAGCTCCGCAAGACTCTCCCTGAGTACAGCATTGCAAAGAACCGCATCGACCTTACAGCATCTACAGATGTTGACGCCATTCTCGCTAAGGTCAAGGAACTCTACAAGGACGAGGAGATTAACGACATCGACGGCGTGAAGATAGACTTCGCCGACTCATGGGTTCACCTCCGCAAGTCAAACACAGAGCCTATCATCCGCGTTTATTCTGAGGCTGCAACAATGGACGAAGCAAACGCAGTAGCACAGAAAATCATCGACATCGTTTACGGAATGGTGTAATCCTTTTTGTGGGAGGTGCGTTGCCCCCAACGCACCAACACCCACAATTCCAATATTTCTAAGCCGTTTATCTGTCAGAAATCCTCGCCCTTTTTATTAAAAGTCCCCCTACTACTAAAACTATGAAAAGACTTTTTTCCATAACACTTCTCATGCTTACAGCCATTGTTTCCTATGCAGGACAATGGACCGTTTCCTCTCCCGACAACCAGATGAAGCTGACCGTAAATGTAGGCGAGGAACTCACTTGGCAGATTTCCCACGGCAATACTTGCGTGCTGAAGCCGTCAGCCATAGCGCTCAACATCGGTAAAGCAGGCTATCTTGGCCGCAATGCCAAGGTGAAAAGTGCCATTACAAAGGAAATGAACGAGACGATAAAACCAGTCGTTTATAAGAAAGAGGTAGTGGAAAACCACTATAACCAGCTCATTCTCAACTGCGCTGACGGCTATAAAGTGGAGTTTCGCGTATATAACGATGCCGCTGTCTATCGCTTTGTTACTACTAAGAAAGGCAATGTAAGAGTGGTTGACGAAGTTGCCGAGTTCAATTTCGATGCCGACTACAAGGCGTTTGTTCCTTATGTAAACGACAATCGCGGCGGCTACAAGTACAGCTATTCTTTCGAAAGCTACTACGACGAGAAGCCTATCTACAAGATGTATGCCGACTCTCTCGCCATAACACCGCTTCTCGTGGAACTCAAGGATGGAAAGAAGGCTGCCATCATGGAATGCGACTTGGACGATTACGCAGGAATGTTCCTCGTGAAAGGCAATAAGCCAAACTCTCTGAAGTCTGCTTTTGCACCCCTTCCACTCGAAGGTGACTGGGGCGGATGGATGGAAATGAATTACATTCCGTCAAAGTGTGCCGATTACATTGCCGAGACCGATGGCACAAGAGCCTTCCCATGGCGTGCTGTTGTGGTTAGCACAGACGATAGTCAACTGCTCTCCTGCGACCTTTCCGTGCGTCTTGGCAAGAAATCGCAACTCGCTGATACTTCGTGGATTAAGCCAGGCAAGGTTGCTTGGGATTGGTGGAATACGACAAACGTAACCGATGTTGATTTCAAGGCTGGAATGAACACCGACACATACAAATACTTCATCGATTTCGCAGCAGCA
>JAZRXS010000081.1:0-2638 GCA_045600325.1 Prevotella sp. | reverse complement strand
GTGAAAGAAGGTTTCAGACACTTCAACTGAATCTTATCCTTCTTGAAGATATTGTCACGGAGTGAATACAAGGTGACTGGGTCACGAGACAGACGGGACAACTCAAAGAGATATACTCCGTCTATGTCGTTACGCTCAATGGCACGCTTGAGATCGTTGAGTCCTTCGCGCTCTGCTTCCTTGAGCTTCACACCACTTTCCTTCTTGGCAATGACAATGAGATCGTCATCGGTATAGCCATCAATGTAGGCGGTGTTCTTTAGGGCTTCTATCTGTGATTCGAGTTCCTGGTTCTCGGTTGATACTCGAACGAACAATACTACTTTCTTATTCATTTTGATTCCTCCTTTCCATGGTGTTCATCAAAGTTCTTGACTATTTTCTTAATCCACACGTCATCGCTGGCTCGCAAAATCTCTAGGGCTCGCTCGGCATCAAGGATATGTGTGCGTTTGTCGAACTGGCTTAACGCATCCTTGAACAGACCTTCAGCGCAATATCTGCGTGCAGTGGATTTACCTATACAGAGATAGGTGGCCATCTCTTCGTAACCGTGAAGATACAAGCGATCTTTTGAGTATTGGCTCTCATAGGCTTCTTTCTTCTTGTCTCGGTTCTTGGCTCTTTGTCTAAGCTTTGTCCTGTTGATCATCTTGCGCTCAATGTTCAGCTCGATGTCATCAAGGACATTGCCCTCGCTATCTGAGTATATCCAGTGACCACCCTTGCCATCGGTGGAAAGGAAGTAATAGTAATGTTCGGTTTCGTCAAAGAAAATAATAGTAACAAACTTGGCGGCTGCTTCTTTTACCTTCTTTTCATTGAAAGCATAGGTGATAGTGCGTTTCTCAACCTTCACCTGTTTGATATGCTTATGGACAAGACGTGACTTTTCCTCGTCATTAGCCATATTCTCTATCTTTGCCTTGATGCGCATGACATTGTCAATATTGTTTTCAACATCATCATTGCTCAGGGCTTCCAAAGTATAGAGTTTCATTATGTCATCAATACGAGATTGGAAATAGTCCCTCTTCTTCTCGTATTCAATCTTCTGTCGGAGGATGATAATCTTTTGATCTTCCAACTCAGCAAACTTCTTCTGCTTCGTTTCCTTGCTTATCTCGCCCTCAATATATGCCTCTACGATACGCTCTCGCTTGGTGGTTATATCATCAAGACGTGGCTGTATGGCATCAATCTTTTCCAACAATCCTTCAATCTGTTTCTCATATTCAGATTTGTCGGCAATGGCAGTACCAAGCAAGTATTCACATTCCTTCAGTACCGTGACATACCACAACAATGAATCCAAGGCTGGAATGGAGATACATATATTGTTAGTGCATTTGTTGCCTTCGAGGTTGTTGACTCTTCTCTGCACGGAAGACATGAGGGCATTGTGGCATGAGTAATGTATCTTTGAAGAGTATGCTTGAAAGATGGAACCGCATTCAGGGCAGACGATGAGCGACTTGGCAAGATAGACATTCTCTTTCTTGCCAAAGCTTGTGTTATTCTCCTGTGCTATTTTTCGGCATCTGTCAAACTGCTCCTCGGTGATGATTGGTGGGTAGGAACGTGTAAACGATGCATTGACACCTTTAAGTTTTCTACCAGTAAGGAGTTCCGAAGTCAGTATCTGATGGAGGAAGCCTGTATCAAAGTTCTTCTCCAGACTACGATGTTTGTTGTGGAAATTGCGGTACTTGATTCCTCGCTCACGAAGTTCCTGGGCAATACGAGTCAAAGAATAACCAGCCTCAGACAAGTCAAAGATGGTATGTATAACGTCTGCCTCTTCATGATTGATGACAATGAGGTTGTCTCGGTTGGCATCAATATCATAGCCGTAAGGAACGACACCGCCCGAATACTTTCCTTCAAGGGCTTTCTGTCCTTTACCTCGGTGGAAACGCTCTTTCTTCTCGACTACCTCTTGTTCTGCAAAGCAACCAAAGATAGAGAAGACCAATGAACCCATGGTGTCGAACTTAGTTCTGTCAGGTTCCTCCAGCAAGGTGAAAGAAGGCTTCAGGCACTTCAACTGAACTTTGTTGTTCCTGAAGATTTTGTCTCGGACAGAATACAAGGTCATAGGATCACGAGACAGACGAGACAACTCAAAGATATAAACGCAGTCTATGTCGTTGCTCTCAATGACTGCTTTCAGTTCATTGAGACCTTCACGTTCTGCTTCTTTGAGCTTCACACCACTTTCCTTCTTGGCGATAACGATAATGTCACTATCACCATAGCCATCAATGAAGGCGGTACGCTTTAGAGCCTCTATCTGAGACTCCAAAGTTTGCTTCTCGGTCGAAACTCGTACAAATAAAACTGCTTTCTTCATATTTTCAATAACGTATAACTTATACAATTATTCTAATGTAGGCTCAATGATAGGATTTTTATCTTTCCATCATCAGAAACATTGCAGAAGTAATCAGAAATACAGAGGTTTTTATTCGCTTTGACCTTGTAATTCTTAGCGATTGTAGCCCTTTTTGCCTCTTTTCTTCTACAAAGGTACTGTAAATATCGCTAATTTCCAAATACTTGCAGCGTTTGAACTTACATTTTCTTATGAAGCAGCACAAAAAAAGTTACGGGTGTACCTTTCGGTGTCTTGGTATTC
>JAZRXS010000080.1:0-10115 GCA_045600325.1 Prevotella sp. | reverse complement strand
GCAGCAATCTTGTAGAGATGCTCACGGAGTTCGGGTGTTACAATCTCATCGGCATCAATGACCAGCACCCATTCGTTGGAAGCTGATTGTATTGCAGTGTTTCTGGCTGGTTCGCAGATGGTGATGTTTCCCTTTGGAAAGGTCACTATCTTGCAGCCAAAGCGTTCTGCAATGGCAAGAGTGTTGTCCGTACTCTCCATGTCACACACAACAATCTCGTCGAAATCCTTTACGGATTCCAACACTGGCTCAAGATACTTCTCGGCATTGTATGTGTTGAGAACTACGGAAACCATGATAATTTACAATTTACAAGGAAACTATATACTTTCATGCACGAATATTTCAAACTTTGAGATTTTTATTATGAACAAGGATTCAACCAAATTCAACCTAATCTCATCATGTGTTTTGGTAGAATTTGGTAGAATCGTTGTTCTATCTTATTTCTATGTATTATGATTGTGCCAAATTGTATATCATTGCCATTTACAATTCTTCAACTTTCTTGTAAAAGCCTTCTTTTGGGCATAACGTTTGTCATGCTGTTGCTTCTTATCCAGCTCAGATTCAAATAGTTGTTGGGTGAAGATGCTACTCTGGTGAAGGTATCGGCTGAGAACGGCGCGGTAGAAGTCGGTACACTCTGAGAAGAGGTGGAGATTGTCAAGACAGACGCGTAGGGTAGGGCGGCTGTCGTGGAACTTCATCCTGTTGATGTCGATGAGCGAGAACTGATAGTTGCCATCGCTTTCGTTGCGAGTGAAGCGAATATTGGTGTTGTTGAAATCCTTATGAACAACGCCCGCCAGATGAAGTGAGAGGGCGTAATCAGCAAAGGCTTCTGCAAGTGCGATGTCGTTTGCTCCTTCATGTGCAAGGGTATTCATTCCGTCAAGGAGCGGAATTCCATTGTCTTCCTCTGTGACGAGAAATGAATAACCATTGTCGTCTATGAGATAGCCGAGTGGCTTCGGTGTATGGAAGCCGAGAGAAAGCAGCCGTTCGGCATTGTCGTATGCTCGTTTTGCCTTGCAACCGCCAAGCATCAACTCGATGCGTTTAAGCAAGTCCATCTTCTTGAAGCGCTTTGTTATCAAAGGTTTTCCTTCGATAACAAAGCGTTTTACTGTATTCCTCCCCTGGTACAACATCTCGCCGTCAGCGTCAAACTGCGTCGGCAACTGACGGACAAATCGGCTTTCTGCCTCTGAGATGTTAGAAGAGAGTTGGATTTGCATCTATGGAAACTTATTTTAAACACGGGTTGCACTAGTATCACGAATTTTTAAAGGTTTGAAAAGTTTCATTAGTCTTCCCTAATAAATATAATATATGTATAGTTAAAAGAGAAAACTTGTGAAACTATTGTTCCCTATGGCAGAAAGCTCGTGTGGCTCATGAAACTCGTGTTTATAAATACTTTACATTCGCTCTGGAACCTCGATGCCGAGAAGGGCCATGGCGTTCTTGATAGTCTTGGCTACGTTCTTCACGAGGAAGAGACGGAGAAGCTTTGTCTGCTCGTCTGTTTCACCGAGAATTGTGTAGTCGTGATAGTACTGGTTGAACTCCTTTGTAAGCTCGTAGCAGTAGTTTGCTATGCCGCTTGGAGAGTAGTCCTTGCCAGCCTGTGCAACAGCTGCGCCGTAATCGTTGAGTTTCTGGATGAGTTCAATCTCCTTCTGGCAGAGACCTCCCCCAGCCCCTCCACAAGAGGGGAGAGCCTCAGGGATAGCGATGTTCTGTGCTTCAGCCTTGCGGAGAATAGAGCGGATACGAGCGTAAGTGTATTGGATGAAAGGACCTGTGTTGCCGTTGAAGTCGATGGATTCCTCTGGGTTGAAGAGCATGTTCTTGCGTGCGTCAACCTTAAGGATGAAGTACTTCAAGGCACCCATACCAACGATGCGAGCGATTTCACGACGCTCTTCTTCCGACATATCAGCAAACTTGCCAAGCTCTGCGGAAGTATTGTAAGCGTCTTCTATCATTGCTGCTACGAGATCGTCAGCATCAACGACTGTTCCTTCGCGAGACTTCATCTTGCCGTTAGGGAGTTCCACCATGCCGTAAGAGAAGTGAACGAGTTCCTTCCCCCACTTGAAGCCGAGGCGGTCGAGAAGGATGGAGAGAACCTGGAAGTGGTAGTTCTGCTCGTTGCCAACAACGTAGATCATCTTGTCGATAGGGAAGTCCTGGAAACGCATCTCTGCAGTACCGATGTCCTGAGTCATATAGACAGAAGTGCCATCAGAACGGAGGAGAAGCTTCTGGTCGAGACCTTCGTTTGTGAGGTCAGCCCATACCGAATTATCCTCATGACGCTCGAAAAGTCTTTTTGCAAGACCTTCCTCAACCTTAGCCTTACCTTTGAGATAAGTCTGAGATTCGTAGTAAATCTTGTCGAAGCCAACGCCGAGAGCCTTGTATGTCTCGTCGAAACCGGCATAAACCCAGTTGTTCATCTTCTCCCAAAGAGCGCGAACCTCAGGATCGTTGTTTTCCCATTTTACGAGCATCTCGCGACATTCCTTCATCAGTGGAGACTCTGCCTCTGCCTTAGCCTTCTTCTCATCATCAGAGAGAGAAGCATCGTAGGTAGCCATGAGCTCCTTGAGTTCAGCGCGGTAGTGCTTGTCGAAGGCAACATAGAAGTCACCGATGAGGTGGTCGCCCTTCTTGCCAGCTGTCTCAGGAGTAACACCATTGCCCCACTTGAGCCAAGCGAGCATGGACTTGCAGATATGGATACCACGGTCGTTTACGATGTTTGTCTTCACGACCTTGTTGCCGTTAGCTTCCTGAATCTTTGCAAGCGACCAGCCGAGGAGGTTGTTGCGGACATGACCGAGGTGGAGAGGCTTGTTAGTGTTTGGTGAAGAGTATTCCACCATTACGAGTGGCGACTCATCTGTAGCCTTCTGCTCACCGAAATGCTCATCAGCATTGATTCTGTTGAGAAGGTTGAGCCAAGCGTCCTCTGAGATAACGATGTTGAGGAAGCCTTTCACTACATTGAAATCAGAAACCACTGGGCAGTTTGCCTTCAGATATTCGCCAATTTCCTGTGCAGTCTCCTCAGGCTTCTTGTGTGAAGTCTTGAGAAGTGGGAAAGTGACGAGCGTGAGTGATCCTTCAAACTCCTTCTTTGTCTTCTGGAGCTGAATCATCTTTGCTGGCACCTCAGCACCGTAAAGTTCCTTGACGGCAGCGAGGGCAGCAGCATTTATTTGTTGTTCGATATTCATCTTTTTATTTACCATTTACCATTTACAATGTACAATTATTATTGAGACATTCTTTCATTTAAACAGGATTACCTCAATGTACAGATGGCAAAATGATAATTGTAAATTGTAAATGGTATATTGTACATGATATTACGCCTGTGGCATATAGTCGGAAGTCTGTGCGAAGATGCGGGCAAGAACGCACGATGCGATAGCAGCAGCAGGAGCTGTGTAGAATGCTCCAACGCAGCATGCAAGTACACCAATCGTAGAGAAGAGTCCAATGACGATGACCGCACCGAGAAGTCCCCAGAAGTTGCCCTTTGTGTCGTGCCATGAAGCCTTGATGGCATCACCAATACCATAGCCGCGGTCAATGACATAGTATGGTGCAAGATGGAGGCGAATACCAACGAAGATGCCTGGAAGGACGCAGAAAAGAGTGCCGATAGCTGCGATGAAAGTAACAACAATCTGTGTTGCAACAAAATTCACATAAGTCATTGCTGGCATTTGGAATGCGTTAAGGCTAACCTTCTGACCATTAATGGCATCGAAAGCCATTCTTGTGGTAACGGCAGCGAAGATGAAGCTGATGATTTGGCTAAGATATATCATTGGAGAGCTTGCGTGTGAAGAGAGCTGAGACAGGATAGCTTCCAGGTTTTCTGTCTTTAAACTGCTTGCGTCAATGTTGAATTTTGGCGTGAGAAGTGATGAGGCAGCGCCTTCAATGAGAATAATTGCGATGAACATGAGCCAGTTCTTGTTCATGAGGTTACAGCCTTCGCTGATAAGTGCTGAAATAGAAAAATCTCTTTTCATAGGAAGCCCCACCCCGACCCTCCCCCTAATGGGAGGGAGTTTTATATTACCCTGGGTGAGATAAGGGTGTTAAGGATTATTAATGGATTATACGAACTTTTGGAAGAAGTCGGGTAGGGGAGAGTCAAGAGAAATAAGCTGCTTTGATACAGGGTGAACGAACTCTATGTGGCGGGCAAGAAGTGAAATGCTGCCGTCAGGATTGCTTCGTTTTGCTCCGTACTTGAGGTCGCCCCTGATGGTTGCTCCGATGCTTGACAGCTGGCAGCGGATTTGGTGATGACGGCCTGTAAGGAGCTGAACCTCAAGGAGATCAAAGTTGTCGCCTTTCTTTAGAAGACGGTAGCGGAGAGTGGCTTTCTTTGAGTTTGGCACCTCGCGGTTGTAAGAGTAGCTCTTGTTCTGCTTCTCGTTACGGACGAGCCAGGAGGTGATTGTTGCCCCCTCCGACTCCCCCGAATGGGGGAGAGATTGAATATTACCTTTGACGTTTTGGGCTTCCCTCAGAAGTGAATTACCTTTAGGGTTTTGGGCTTCCCCCCGTTCGGGGGGATTGAGAGAGGCTAGGGGGGCTGTAATAGCCCAATAGGTCTTGTGGACGTCTCCCTTGCGGAACATTTCGTTCAGACGAGCGAGAGCTTTGCTTGTTCGTGCAAAAACGACAAGTCCCGAGACCGGTCTGTCAAGGCGATGAACTACGCCGAGAAAAACCTGTCCGGGCTTTGCATATTTCTCTTTTATATAGTCTTTTACAAGGTCGGATAGCGGTTTGTCGCCAGTCTTGTCGCCTTGGACAATCTCGCCACTTTCCTTGTAAACAACTATAATATGGTTGTCTTCGTATATAACTTTCATATTTAAGCCCTCCCTTGTGGGGAGGGTTTGGGTGGGGTCTTACATATTCATACCACCATCAACCTGGATAACCTGACCAGTGATGTAGCTTGACATGTCTGAAGCGAGGAATACAGCGCAGTTAGCGATGTCCTCAACCTGACCTGCACGGCGGAGTGGAATCTGCTTAGCCCATTCGTCGCGAACTTCCTGAGAGAGAGCTGCTGTCATAGCTGTCTCGATGAAACCAGGAGCGATAGCGTTAGCACGGATGCCACGAGAACCAACCTCCTGACCGATAGACTTAGCGAGGGCGATAAGACCAGCCTTAGAAGCTGCGTAGTTGCACTGACCAGCGTTGCCGTGAACACCAACAACAGAAGCCATGTTGATGATAGAACCCTTGCGCTGACGCATCATGATAGGAGTACAAGCGTGGATGAAGTTGAATGCAGACTTGAGGTTTACAGCGATAACTGCGTCCCACTGCTGCTCTGACATACGCATCATAAGACCGTCCTTAGTGATACCAGCGTTGTTTACGAGAATATCGATAGAACCGAAGTCCTTGTGGATCTGCTTAACTACCTCGTCTGTCTGAGCGAAGTCTGCTGCGTTAGAAGCATAGCCGATAGCCTTTACGCCGAGAGCAGCGAGTTCCTTCTCGGTAGCTTCCATGTTTTCGTCACGATTGAGGTCAGTGAAAGCGATGTTAGCGCCTTCCTGAGCAAACTTGATAGCGATAGCCTTGCCGATACCGCGTGCTGCACCTGTGATGAGTGCGTTCTTTCCTTCTAATAATGCCATATTTGGTTTTTTGTTTTTAGTTTTCGGTTATTGGTTTTTAGTTTACAGTTATTGGTTTTCTGTTTTTTTTTTATCTTTGTATGAGTTTTCCGAGAGCACCGTAAACCACCTTTGTCACGATAGGTTTACTGTTCTCCGGTGTTATGCCGTGACCGAGACGACCACGAATATAAGGAACTTCAAGCCCCTTTATGCAATAGTGAGTGATGTCCGCGACAAGGTCAATATTGTCGATGTCGAATTCTCCCAAAGCACGTCCTTCCCTGTAAACCTTGCGGAAGAGTTCCATTTCCTCCTCGTCGAAGTTCTTTCGTACCTTTTCCACCATCCAAATGTTGCGGAAAAACTCTGCACGGAGATTTCCGTTACGGATAACAGTCTCCTTTATCTGGCTGAGGTGGCAGTATATAAGTTCAATAATCTTCTCTTGTGGTCTGATCTGCATCTCTGCAACCTCGTCCATTCTTTCCGTAAGCCTTTCCAACTCGGTTTCTATTACAGCATAATACACTTCCTCCTTGTTTTTAAAGTAAGTGTAGAGCGTACGTCTTCCTTTGCCAGAAGCTACAGCTATATCGTTCATTGTTGTGTTGTCCAATCCGTTTTTTGCAAACAGTTGTCTTGCCACATCAATAATGAGGTTTCGTGTTTTTGAGATTGACATAATAGGGATATTTGAACTTATTTCTTTATGTTTCTTTCATCCAATGCAGACTGATAAGCGCGTGCATTCTTCATGTGCTCTTCAATAGTCTTTGCGAAGATGTGAGTGCCGTCAAACTTCGGGCTTGCACAGAAGAATATGTAATCGTGCTTTTGTGCATCAAGTACTGCCTCGAGTCCATCAATAGACGGAATGCAAATAGGACCAGGAGGCAGACCTTCGTATTTGTAGGTGTTGTAAGGACTATCTATCTCCAGATGCCTGAAAAGGATTCGGCGTAGAGTGAAGTCTCCCACGGCAAATTTCACTGTTGGGTCTGCTTGGAGCTTCATGCCTTTCCTTATTCTATTAAGGTACACGCCCGCGACAATAGGCTTGTCAGACTTGATGTTCGTCTCGCTGTCAACGATACTAGCCATTGTTGCCACCTCGATAGGTGTAAGTCCTATAGCCTTTGCCTTCTCCTTACGCTCGTCAGTCCAGAACTTTTCGTACTCCTTTGCCATGCGGCTTAACACCTTTTCAGCATTGTCGGTCCAGAAAAAGTCGTAGGTTTCAGGGATAAACATTGCTGGCAGGGTTTCTTTTGTAAAACCATACTGTGCAATCTTTACGGAATCCGTGAACACTTTCATGTAGTCCGCACTATCTGCCTGAATCTTTCCATTGAGTTTCCTTGACAATTCTCCCATCGTCCTCGCCGTAGGGATAGTGAGCATGAGGAAATCCTGCTGACCATTACGCAGCTTCCTGACGAAAGAAAGGGCGCCAGTGGATTTTGAAAGCTTGTACATTCCAGGCCTGATGCTTTCTTTATAGTCAAGGAATCTTGCTATTGTGTTGAAGCCTGTCATGCCCGAACTTGTAGCCACTGGTTCTATCTTACGCATCACGGAGTCAATGTTGTCATCCTTGTCGATGAAAATATTCACGTCCTCGTCCATGGCAGACATGGAAGCGAAGAAGTAGAAATAGACAATTCCGAGAATTGCAAGAATGCAAATGACGATCGGTGTCAGATATTTTATGGAATGAAAGCTTTTCTTATTCATTATATCTGACATGTTATCTGATTCTGTCCATAGATCTCACAAGAGCCTCATCCTTGAGGATGGCCTTTCGTGCAAGGAAGAAGAGTATCATAGCCACGATAGGAAGGCATGCTGTCACTGTAGGCTTGAAGGTTCCAGTGAATTCGAAGAGCCCTGAGTAACCATAGACGCACCAATCTGCTATCCATAGGATAGTTGCTATCATTCCTGATAGGCAGAAGTTGGCCTGAGCCTTACGCTTCTTGAAGGTGAATATGGCTATGACGCCGTCAGTACATGCTGCGAGCAGGAATGCCAAAGCCAAAGCATGGCATATAGTGAAGTCACCACTTCCACCTTCTGGTGGCACGGTGCAGAGATTGTAAACTACACTATTTGCAGCCAAGTCCTCTGGGATGGTGTTTGCAACAGGCATCATAGCGCAAATCAAGCATACAATGATGGCCAGGATGAGGTAAACAGTTTGTATTCTTTGCCACATAATATTCTATGAATAAAGCTTTTGCTACATTAAGTGGTAAGGGGATTTATCTGTCGTAACGGCTGTTAATTATGTCTCTCTGCTGCTCATGGTCACGTGAGTGCCAGTGGATCTGGTTGTCGGCGAACTCTTGTGAAGCGATGAGAGATGGCTTTGGAAGCTTCTCATAGAAGCGTGAGATCTCAATCTGCTCGCGATTCTCGTAAACCTCGTCCAAAGAGTCGTTGTAAGAAGCGAATTCATCAAGTTTTGACTTGATTTCCTTTTTCATCTCAACAGAGATTTGGTCTGCACGTCTTGCCATGATGTGTACGCTTTCATAGATGTTGCCTGTTGGTGCAGCGAGTTCGTTGATGTCACGAGTTACTGTGTTAGATGGTGCTTTTACTTTCTTGTAGTCCATATTTGTTTTGTTTTTATTTTTATCGATTTTTTTCTAGAAATTCTAGATTGTCTAGATATTCTAGTTTTTTGATTCTCTGGGAGGCTGCTTAGCTTTCTTCTGTCATCTTCTCTCCAAGGTGCTTCTTGCAGTCCCTGATGTATTCTTCTGCAAGTTTGCGGTCCTTAGAATCCGGATATTCATTGATGAAGCCGTAGCATTCATCCTCTGCGTCGCGGTATCTGTCTTCCTGCTTAGCCTCCACACTCTGCTTTGCGAGGTGATACTTGCTTTTCATGATGAGCAATGCAAATTCCTCGCGGTTTGAGCAGTATGGATAATCGTTGAGTGCATTCTGCGCTGTGATGATGCAAGCCTCATAGTTGTTGCCGCCGTCAAGGCAATTTCCAAAATAAGAACCGAGGTTGTAGTAGAGTTGTGCAGAAAGATACTCCTTTCTTACGAGTTTATCCTGGAGCTGCATCATGCGATCCTGTGCCTTGTACTTCAGCTTTGAGTCAGTGTAGATGTCAAGAAACTCTTGGAACGCAGAGATCGCTGTTACCGTTTCGCTTTGGTCAAGTCGAGGTTCTGGAGTGCTATAGTACAGGCTCTCTCCAATGTAGTAGCATGCAGATTCAGCATAAATACCCTTAGGATATGACTTGAAATACTTGCGGAAGTATTCTGCTGCAACCTCATAATCCTTGTTGTTGAATTCCGCCATGCCAAGCATGAACAAGCACTCTTCGCCATTGTCGGTACCCTTGAGGATGGTTACCACTTCTTGCAATACGGTAATTGCATTCATGTACTTTCCTCTTGCAAATTGCTCCTTGGCATATTCGTATTTGTACTCATAGTCGTTTGATTTCAGAACAGCGTTGAAAGTCTTCGCACAGCTGCTGAAAATAAGCGTTGTCAGTATGAGCAGTATTATGTTCTTTTTCATTGTTTCTGATGTTTTTTGATGCCATTGATTGCACACGCCTCTTTTAATGCGCATATAGCAGGGTGCAAAGTTAGCAAAATATATCTGAATAAAGTCTATTTTCATCAGTTATTTTAAGTATTTTTTGCAAAAATCAACCTTTTTTCGTCCGTTATAAAGGAAAATATCCTACTTTTGCACTTCCATGTTCAAGATTACATCAAAATATAAACCAACAGGCGACCAGCCGGAAGCTATCCGCCAACTCGTGGATGGAATCAATTCCGGTGAGCGTTCGCAGGTGCTTTTGGGCGTCACAGGCTCAGGCAAAACCTTCACTATGGCTAATGTCATTGCTGAGGTAAACAAGCCTACCCTCATTCTTAGCCACAACAAGACGCTGGCAGCACAGCTTTACGAAGAGATGAAAGGCTTCTTCCCCGAGAATGCCGTGGAGTATTATGTGTCTTATTACGACTATTACCAGCCAGAGGCTTACATCCCTCATACTGACACTTATATTGAGAAAGACCTTGCCATAAACGAGGAGATAGACCGACTTCGACTTTCTGCCGTAACTGCTTTGCTGTCAGGTAGAAAGGATGTTGTGATAGTATCTTCCGTGAGTTGCATTTATGGTATGGGAGGACCTGCCGCGATGCACGATTCCATCATCACCATCCATCGCGGACAGCGCATAGACAGAAACGAACTTCTCCGGAAACTTGTGGCGGGTCTTTACATCAGAAACGATGTCGAACTCAAGCGCGGAAACTTCCGTGTCAAGGGCGATACCGTGGATATTGCCATGGCTTATTCCGAGTCCATCCTGCGCATCTCTTTCTGGGATGATGAGATAGATGCCATCGAGGAACTTGATTCCATCACGATGCGTCGCACAGGCAG
>JAZRXS010000079.1:0-3032 GCA_045600325.1 Prevotella sp. | reverse complement strand
CTTCGCGATGCGGTTGATGATGAAGAGCGAGACAGCGAGTAGCAGGAGTATGCCGATTATCATGTCTAAGAGCATCGCCTTGAACATCTTGTCGTAACCGCCGGCAAGTTCCGAGCGAGGCACCTCAAGAGTTATTGTCCACCCGTTCTTTGCCACAGGAGCATAGTAGATGAACACCTTATCGTCCTTCGTATTATATACATCATTGCCACGCTTTCCAGCCTTTATATCGTTCAGGATACTGCGGTTCGGCGCATAGTCAGCCTTGTCAATTACCGACTCCAGCGTCTCCTTCATGATAAAGTTTGAGTCCGGATGAGCCACGAACATTCCGTCCTGGTCGATAACGGTAAGCATGGCAGAAGGGTAAGGACGCAGCGACTGCAGGGAATCAGCCATCACATTGAGGTTCAGGTCAAGGGCAAGCACCGCGTATGTCTTTCCGTTGGCATCCGTAAGCGGGGTGGTATAGGCGGTGATCATGGTCCTTCCGTTCGACTCTACGAAAGGCTTTGTCCAGTGGGATTTGCCCGTTTCGTTAGCCACCTTAAACCATTCTGCGCTTCTATAGTCCTTCAGTTCCGCCACATCACGGCAGATATAGCCGTCGTCGGTACGCATCACGTATGGCGCAAAACCATTCTCATGACCTGCCACAACGCCTTTCTCGTAGCCTACAGCCACACCCTGAATGCGCGGATTGGCATCAAGGAAGTGCTGCATGAGCGCATAGATGGAGTCTCGGCGATGGGCAATGAGTGGCGATTTGCTTATGCTCACGAGATTGTCCGACGACACTTCCGTAGTGGAAAGTCCCTCGTCGAGGGCGCGGAGAGCATAGTCGAGCTTGCTGTTCACCACAGCGTCAAGGTCGTTTAGCACCTCTTCTTTCACGAAGTGCAGACAAGCGGCAAACACCGCAGCAAAAGCCACGGTGGAAATGCCTACTACCCAAAGGCAGAGTTTCAGTTTGAACGATTCTCTATGTTTTACAGTCATATAAATTCTTGTTTATATGCTGCAAAATTACATTTTTTTGGAGAATGACACACGAGTTATCCATGTTTTTTTATCAAGAATTAGTGAATTTGAGAATTATTATCCGCTTTAGTCCCTTATTCTGTTGAATTCAAAAGAATTATAAGAACCGAAGGTTACTTGCCTTGCAACTTCTGTTGCAGTCTTTGGCACTCCTGTTCGCTCAGTCCGCACCTTATTACATAGTCGTGGGCTGCTTTCTGGAGGTCAACTCTTGCAGGATCCTTGCCAGTCCAATTGATGTTCGCATAGTCATCTACGGAAGAGTCATTCTCAAGGAGCCATACAAGTCTATCCACTGACAGCGACCTGCGCAGGTTATAGTTTGCATCGCCCTTCTGTATCTTATAGAAATTGATGAGGGTCTGCATATAGTCTTCGGCAACTTCCGGATACGTAGCACCGGCAAGCGCTTCGAGGAGTATGATGGCGAAGCCGCAACGGTCTTTGCCTTCATTGCAGTGAACGAGATAAGGTGCCTCATTATTCAGCATGAAACGGAGGCCATCGCCCATCTTTTTCATGAATGTCTTGGAGAAGACATCTGCTGTCAGTCCGAGTGCAATGGTCTTTCCATCGTCAAAGAGACCTGGGCAATATGTTGAAGAGAAGCCGTCCATGCTGCGATAGCTTGCAATCTTCTCGTTCGTATCGGCAAGGTCTATCTCTGTTTTCACTCCAGCCTGTGCTGCCAATCTGTCAACGTAAGCATAGCGAACAGCATTGTCTTTCGGGTTCAGCGGATTGCTTGAACGGTAGAGCACACCAGAAGCCATGCCCGTAGTCTTCACCTCGCGGAAGTTTGCAAACACCTCGTCAGAGGAATAGTCGCTGCGATTTGGGGTGTAGATGGACTTCATGATTTCCCATGTTTCCTTGTAACCGTGGCGCTGTGCAAGGGAAATCTCGATCTTATCGCCAATCTTTCCGCCTACGCGCTCCACGAAACTGCCATGTAGAATACCAAATCCGTACATCTTGCCCTGTGCATTGTAGTCGCAGAAGCAGGTCTCATATACGCCTACCTCGTTGAATCCAGTGACGAAAGGCACGTTATGCAGGAAGATGTCGTCGCCTATCTTCACGTCAAGATAGTCGGAATATTCATAACCAGCGTTGAGAAGGTCGCTTGGAGTGAACGATGGCACAAGCATTCCATAGCTGTCTATATCTACCAAGTCGCCTTCCGTCTCAATGGATTGCAGCAATGGTCCCTTCTTTCCACCGCCATTTACATCCACTATATTTCCACTGATAGGCTTGACATCAGACGTTGTATTCTGAGCTACTGAAGGTGTATTGTCGATGAAATCATCATCCTGCTGACAACCTGTGAGTATTGGTGCTGCAATGGCAACTATCGCAGCCATCGCAAGAGTTTTAATGTTTCGTTTCATCTGTGTGTTTATTATTGAAGATTATAAACCGAATATTAAGCCTAAAATGCTTTTGCCACGTACTGGAGCATCACGCCATGTTCCGCCATTGTTACGGCTATTGTCATAGCTTCTTGACTTTTCTCTGCGCATAGCGTCAGCGCAGCGATCCATCTTCTGGTCTATTACCTGATTAGGAACGATGTTCTCATCGATGTTGTTATGTTCGCGGGCACTCTTGTACGCCTTCATTGCCTCCTCATAGTGACCGAGACGATACTCGTCGTCACCCTTGTTCAGGTAGTCCTTGACGTGTACCTCATGTATTGCATGGTTTACGGCTTTATAGTCACGTCCGTCCAAGGTTGACTGAGCGTTAGCTTCTGTTACGTTTACTGTGAACATTGCAGCAACGAGAGCTGCGATAGCGATGAACTTTTTCATAATGTTTAATGTTTTAATTTGGTTTGTAAATTTTGTTTTGAGTTTTAGTTTTTAAGTATCAACAGAAGAAAACAGATGAAGATGTTTTTACTCTGTTTTTGTTTGTTGATGTTTTAAGTTTGAGTGTCATTTTTGATTTTTGACACTGCAAAGGTATGGTGTTTTTCAAACTCT
>JAZRXS010000078.1:0-26359 GCA_045600325.1 Prevotella sp. | reverse complement strand
AGTGATCTTCACTGTGTTAGTGTGACCTGCCTCCTTGAAGCTGCCAGAGCTTACAGGAGAGTTGCTCCACTTCTGCTCGTATGTGTAAGTAGTAACGATCTCTTCGCCACCGCCTACCTTGTCTCTGTGCTCTTCGTGCTTGTTCTCAACCCACTGATAGTATTCTACGTCGCGGCTGAGCTTTACGCAGACAGCACCTACCTTGAACATAGGGTCAGAGAGAGAGTCCTTTGTAGATGTAGGAGCGATAGCGTGGATGAGCTGTCCCTCAAATTCAGGATCAACCTTTGTCACGTCTTCTACGTGTACGCAAGAGCCCTGAGCCTCTTCGATCATTTTTTCTGTGCTAACGTAGTTACCTTCGTTCCACCAGAGGAGGATGGTACCGATAATGAGCATGACGAAACCTGAGCCGATGCCCTTGATTGAATTGCCAAGGCGTGAGCCGTAGCCAACTGTTCTTGTTTCTGTGTAAGCCATAATGTTTTTAGTTATTTGTTTGTTAGTATTTTTCTGTTCCACCAGTGTTGCAGTTTTCCGAGAATGCCGTTGGGCTTGTGGCTTTGGGCTTCCATGTTCCTGCTTCTTACCATCTGGTTCATCTGTCGGAGCTGCTCGTCGATGAGTTTTTCCACCAGCATATTGTTAGCTTGTCCTTCCATATTGGTTAGTTGTTAATTGCGGATTGTGAGTCCTAATTAGTGTTTTGTATAGAAGGATCATTTTCGGTTTTTCAGCTGCAAAGATAAAGATTTTAATTTTTTTAACAAATCATTCTTGATATTTTTTGCAAGAAAACGTGAAAAAACGTCCTTTTCTATATTATTAATGTGTATAATTGGTCTTTTTGGGGGGGCGTCGTTTCCATTTCGTGGAGGTAAGGCTAAGCGTTTATAGCCTTACCTCCCCTGTCATCAATCATTGAGTAAATATATATAGGTTGTTGTGACGAAAGAAATCGTATCGCTCTGCACCTCCGTGCATATCGTTTTGTTTCTGGGTGCAAAATTACGGAGGTTTGACAGAAATCACTTGCAATATTCCGCCAAAGATTTGGATTATTCGGACAAAATGCAGTTTTATATTTGTACATTTTTACTACAAAAACAATGTAAACATCTGATTATCAGCTTACAAAAATTTATAGAGATACACAAAAACAATTAGGGAAATTACCATGACAACTGAAGGTCGTTAACATTGCAGCCTACGGTTCTTACGTCATTTTGACGACCTAATATACAGCAACTCCAGGACTTGCTCACAAAAACTCTATGAGTTTTGAAAAAATTCGTATACAAACTCACTGCAGTTTTGTATACGAATTTTTCAGAAACTCTATGAGTTATTTCTCAGAACTCTAAGAGTTATTTTCCAGAACTCTATGAGATACGACTCAAAACCCTATGAAATACTGTCTGGAACTGCATGGAAAACAACACGAAAAAGCCCAAGAAAGCGAGAGAACTTTCTTGGGCCTTTTCTATTTATTGCAAACAATAAGTGGGAATGGATTATCTCCTTAGTATCTTCTTACCGTTCTTGATCAGCAAGCCTTTTGCACTTTCTGCAACACGCTGACCGGCAAGATTGAAGCTATTCAGCGTTCTGCCTGCTGGATTCTGCATTACAGAAATCCCTGTGGCAGCATTGCCTTCGATAAGAATATCGTCGATGGCTACTGGTATGCCGCCTGTGCCAAGAGCCTCTGCAAGGAAACGAACCTTGCCCCTTGCCACATTCTTGAGAGCAGAAAGAGGAACCGTTACCTCACGCCAACCGTCTTCCGCAGCATTGCCGATATTTATTGTTTCGACAGTTGCGAACTCCTCTCCGTCGGCAGAGGTCTGAACCTTGAGGGTAATAGGGGAACCTCCCTGTGCCACGTCGTAGAGCCAGAATGACATCGCTGGTGCGTTTGCCTCAGAGAAGTCTATATTGCCAGACGTGAAGGAATCCCACTGGTTGAGATTTCCCCAAGGGCTATAGAAAGCATAAAGCAGTCCCTTGCCACCATGCGGATCAACTTGCTTGTCGTTGATGAAGGTGCTCTGACCTATCTGCCATGCACAGAAATGACCAGAGTAAGCCTTGCTCCATGTAGAGTGCTCTGTTGTGGTGTTGCCCCACTGGTCAAGCGGCGTGTCAAAGTTCTCTGAGAAAGGCAGCGTGGATGCAGGGCCCACAACGAGTTCGTTGGAACATGTAGGATAGCCTTCGCCGTATGGGCTCTTTACTGTGATTATATAGACAAACTTGCTCTCCTCAGTGAACACGGTATTGTCTGTGACGCTGAGTTCCTTGATGTCCTTTGCTATGACAACAGCACTTTCGTCGTACTGGTCGGCACCACGACGAACGGTGTATGTGAAGTCGCTTGGATTGCCCATGTCGCCGCCATTCATGCCGGAATTCGGTGCATCCCATGTGACGAGAATGCCGTCACCAGTTTCCTTGGCAGTGATGTTATGAACCCTGCCAGGCTGATCCATGCCGATGAAGATGCTGACGGTGGAAGGGTAGTTGCAGCCGGCAGCGGTGTAAACGGTAACTGTGTAGATATGCAGTCCGTCGGCAGCCTTGTCGATGATGTACTGGAGCTTTGTGCCCGGAGTGAGCACTTCCTCAGCATCCTCCGTATAGAACACCTCCGGAACGTAGCTCATAGGCCCCATCTCGCCGAACTCCACCATCTTGATAGGTGCTTTCAGTGGTGCGCCATTGCTGTCAGTGGAAGGCAGGAGCACCTCAAGTGTCACCTCGTTTGGCTTGGAAGGATTGGCAGTGACCGTGAAATCACCAGGCGCAAGGTTAGCCGGTACCTGTCCCGAAGGATTGTCTTGCGCGCTTGCCATGCTGCAAAACAATGCAGCAAAGGCAAGCATTAGTGTGCGAAGAGTCTTTGTCATGATGATGTTTTACTTTACGAGAACCTTTTTGCCATCCTTGATATAAAGTCCTGGCTGGTTCATGTTGAGGACCTTGCGACCTGTGATCGTGTAGATGCCGGTCTTGAAGTTCTGAGGTTCTGCTACTGTGAGCTTATCGATGCCATTGATGGCTTCCTCGATAGCCTCAAGGCTTACTACGTAAGAGAAGATGTTTGCGTCCTCGTCGATGCCGAAGCCCATGATGGTCTTGCCGTCGAGAGCGTAAGCGGCAGGCACGTTTGCGCCGAATGCCGGCACGCCCTTCACCTTGCTGATCTGGTCGTCAATGCAGACAACAGATGTCTCGCCCGACTTCCATTCATAACCTACACGACCGAAGATTCCGTCAACATTTGTGTACATAAGTACAGAACCATCGTTGGAGATGGCGCTTGCCGTCAATGCAATAGCCTGTCCTTCAAGGATTTCAAGCTTGCCTGTCTTGAGGTTGTAGCGTGCCACCTTTGGTGCAGGGATAGGATTGTTGAAGTTGCTATCGTCGAATTCTTCCTGGATAGTGAGTGCAATCCACTCGCCGTTTGCGCTGAGAGCAGCTGGGCTGAACATCATGTAAGGCTTGCCCTTCTTGTAGCCATCCTCGAAATAGTTCTTGCAGATAGGGTCGCAATCGTAACCGCCAGAAGCGTTCTTGCGCCAGATGACAGCTGGCCATGTAGCCTTGTCGTCAACAATATAGCCGAGGAGAACGGAAGCGTCTGCCGACATCCAGCGTACTGCTGCACCGTCAACATTGTAGCCCATCTCGCTCTTCTTTGGATAAGAGAGAGTAGTACACTTCTTGTCCTGCCATACGCAAGGGAAAGTAGCGTAGAAGCCTTCTGTCTGCTCAGCGTTTGTCCACTCGAAATAGTAGTAGAAACCACCGATGGTCTTGCCGTCTTCCGAGATGCACCATGCGTCAGCGCCCTGAGTGTTTGCGCCGCCATTGTCGGAAAGTGTCTCTGAAGTGCCGTCAGCGTATGCGATGAGAGCCTTGCCGCCGTAACCGAGAGAAGAACCTACTGCCACGCCGTCACTGTTGACTGTATGGAGAGAACCTTCCTCGTAATTCGTGAAATTGGTGAAAGTGTTTGCCTCCGTGTTCCAGATGCAAGGGGCACTGGTAGCATAGTTAAGACCTGAAACGTACTTTGCATTAAGAGACATTCCCTCGCCCATAAGCTGAGTGCTTGTAGTGAAAGGAGTTATGCGGAGACCGGCATCAACGCGAGTGTCGTCTTCGCCAGGGGTATTGCCTGGATCAACCTCTGTGCTTGCTGTGAGTTTAATGCTGTTGGCGTTGCTAACTTCCATTGACTGGAGGTCTGCACCTGAGAGTGGCTGACGCTTGCTGATGAAGGCAACGATAGACATGTTTTCGCGAACCCATGAGTCATCAAGGGCAACCTCGAATGTATTCTCGTAAGCAGAAGATGAAACCCAGTTGATGTCGTCGCCATTTACAGCTGTAGCCACCTTGCGGAGAACGTGGTTATGGATGTAGTTTGAAACCCAAGTGCCAAGGTTAAGCTGGCGATACTTGATGCCATCTTCTACGACGTAAACAGTAAGGCCGAAGTCCTTGAGCAACTTGCTTGCCTCTGCAGCACCTTCACCGCTGACCTTGATGGTAAGAGTCTTGCCATCCTCAGAGAGAGACTTCTCGATATTCACTGAAGCGAATGAAGGAAGGCTGTACTGTTCCATAATGCTGATGAACTGCTTTGCAAGATTGTCATAACCGCTACTGAAGCCGAGACCTGGAGCAATGCCTTCATCGTCGCTGAAGTAAATGCGGTTGAACGTAGCTGAAGGGAATGCCTGGCAGCCAAGATAGCCGAGCAGGACGTTACATTCAATAGTGTTGAAAGGGTCTTTTGAAGACTGGTTTCCGTGTATGCAAGCTACGGCAACCTTATCGCTTTGCTCAAGAATAGCCTCGATAAGCTGCGCTCCGTAAGGGCAGTAAGTACAAGAGTGGGAAGTCATTTCCTCAACGAGGAACTTCTGGCGTGCCACTGCGTCGGAAGCGTAGTATGTAGTGAAGTTTACGGAAACCTTGTCGTCAGAGAGTCCTTCTGTAGGAGCAGCACCGTTCACCTTCACGAGTTCTAAGGAAAGTGTGTGGTTGCCGCGAGCGATGTCAGCAGGAAGATCTATCGTTCCCATGAAGTACTTAGGCTCAGCAGTGATCTGGAAGTGCTTTTCTGTGAGCGTACCTTCGAGCTTGCCGTCAAGCTTAACATCAATCTCAAAGCTCTTCACTTCCTCACGACCGAAGTTTGAAGTCTGGAAAGCAAACTGGAGCTGTGTGCCGGCAGCAACGGTGTTTGATTGCAACATCATGTTATCAAGGATAACGTCAAGGTTAGGGATGTTGTCCATAGTGACAAAGCCCTGTACGCAGAGCATTCCGTTGTTGGAAAGGTTATAGATGTTTTCGCCTTCGCCAAGGTCGCCTCTGAGACAGAAACCTTCATCAGAGTTTTCCTTGATGAGGGAAAGAGGGTATTTGCCAGCTGTCTCAACGTACTCGTAGCCGATAGCGTAGCGGTTGTATTCCTTTGAGAGAGTGACAGGTTCAGTGAGTTCCACCTTGTTCCAACCAGTGCTGAAAGACATGCCGGCAGTGGAAGTCTCTGAGATCTTGGCTACCATGTCATCCTTTGTCACGCCCATCACGAACACATTCTTAATAGTGACAAGATCTGCCAATGCGAAACGAATAGCATGGAGATTGCCACCGATGAGTCGCTTGGTGTTTTCCGCAGGAACGATGGCAAAAGCCATGTAGGTATTGCCGTTCTGTGTCAATGCGCCACCGGTATTGTTCCAATCGTCAGTGGTATATACGCCAATAAGACGCTCGTTCTCTGCAAGTTCTGCCTTGAGCTTAGGAGCCTTGTTCTTTGCTGCTGCAGAAATACTGCTGAAGCGATTCTGGATGTTGAAGTTGCTTTGATTGTTGAAAAAGTTTTTGTTGTTTAAAACACTTTGTGTAGAATACTTGACAGTACCAAAAGGCGCTGTCTTCATGTCTGCAATCTTCTGCGCCTGAACGCCAATGGAAAGGATTGCAAGAGAGAGAAATAAAAATAGTTTTTTCATATTACTTGATAATCATTTTCTTGCCGTTCTTGATTACGATACCCTTTGCGCCCTCAGCAACACGCTGACCAGCAAGGTTGTAGTAATTCTGCGTTCTGCGTTCTGCATTCTGGATTGTCGAGATGCTTGCAGAATCATCGTTGACGTATCTTACAGTAACCGTCTTGTCCTTCACGCCATTTACATAGAGCGTGAAGTCGGCAATGCAGACACCCTTCACATATTCAAAGGCAGCATCGTTGAAGCAGCTCCACTCACATGATGTAGCAAGAGTTCCATTTGCTGCGATTTGCCTTGTGATAGTCTTGAAAGTACCAGTGTTCTTGACGAATGTACATGCACCCTCAAAGCAGTTTGAGTACTGAGTGCCAGCAGGCAACTGCTTGAGATTGATTTCAAGACTGACATTTACAGGTGATGCAGAAGTGTTGACAAGTACAGGCGACTCGAACATAACGAAGTCTTCCTCGTTTGGGAACATGTCGAAGATGTCCATTGTAGAACCGTCCTCATAAACTTTTCCGCTTGGATCTGTAATGTTTACCTGTGCAAAGGTAGAAGCGGCAAACATGACTGCCGCGATAAGAGTAAAGATTTTCTTCATATATTTTGGATTTTGTTTATAGACATATTTCGTGCGCAAAATTAATAAAAAGAAAGCATCTGCAGAAATTTTCAGCATAAAGTTAACATTATTTTCGGAAAAACGCGACTTTTGGCTCTGTTTCAGGGCTTGAAAACCATAGGATTATCGCAAAAATGTGTAAATTTATAGCCTCCAAAAAGAAAAATCCCAGACTGCTCGTCAGTGAGCAGACTGGGATTTCCTAATAACTAACCTTAATCTTATCCTAACCAAAACCAGAAGCATTAGCGATGGTTGTGACCGTGAGCTGGAGGAGGAGGTACAGGAGCACCGCCGTGGTGGTGAACAGGAGCCATTGGGCGTGGTGGGATTACCTCGTAGTGGCCGTTGCGTCCGCCTCTCCATACCATCTCAGAACCGCAGAAGTGGCAGAATGTGCGGTTGCCGTAGCGGTCGATGTGAGTGTGGTGGCAGCGTCTCCAGTCAGCCTCGTAGTGACGATGGTTGCGATTGTCATAACGAACCTCGTAACGAACGTGTGGATTTGGATTGCGCCAAGTGTTGCCCTTTGGGTCTGTATTTGCGTTAGCTGTCATTGCGAACATTGCGAATGCCATTGCCATCATTGCCTTGAAAGTAGTAGTAGTCTTCATAATCGTAAAGTTTTAAGAGGTTAAACTTCTTGTTATTTTCTATTCAATAAATTGTACTTATTGAACTTATTCTATTGATGGAGACAAGTCAGATAAGTTTGATTTATTGATGTCGTTTATTGTTTTTTCTTGCTGCAAAATTACGACTATTTACGAAGATAGCAAGAGTCTTTTCCCTAATCCGGAGGGAAGTTTCCCTATTGCTTTGGGGGAAATGCGAAATCACTATATTCAAGTTTCAGAACATACGGTAGAGGCCCATAGCGCTTGATGGTCTTTCAATATCGTAAGCGTCTGCTTTAGCCATTGTTTCCACTGCCTCGTTGAGGACCTTTGCTATTGCTTTAAAAAAACGTTTCATAATCTTTAATGTTTTTAAGTTGTTAATAATCTTGTTTTTGGGTTTCTGAGTGCAAAGGTATGGTGTTTCAAAAAGCTATTGCGTACATACCGTGAAATGCTTTTGTACTATTTGTGAACTTCACAATATATACTCCTTATTCACAATATGTACGCAAAATGTTTGGTGGAAAGGTAAAAAAACAGTAACTTTGCACCGAATTTTAATAGTGTTCAACACTTCGCAAGTGCTCAAGTTGAGCGAGCCAAGCTTGCGAAACTAAAATTAATAATATGAAAAAACTAACCTTTATCCTTCTTGCGCTCATCGCAACGATGGCTGCACAGGCTAAGGATTTCATCATTTCAACAAACAACTCGTCGCTCCTTCTCACGGCTATGGAGGGCGAAGCGCTCAAGGTGCGCTACTATGGTGACAAGATCACTATGCAGGATTTCGACGGCACGCCAAAGGCTTGGATGGATGCTTACCCTGTGTTCGGCACATCTTATAATTATCCTTCCTGCCTTCAGCTCCAGCATTCTGACGGCAACCAGACGCTCGCCCTTGAATACAAGGACATGACTGAGCAGCAGACTGCCGACGGAAAGCTCTACCGCATTGAGATGCAGGACAAGATCTATCCGCTCAATGTCACTGTATGCTACCAGACTCACGATGCCCAAGACATCATCGAGACATGGACTGAGATAACCAACAACGAGAAGAAGGAGATCATCCTCAACCACTATGACTCTGGCTTCATGCCTATCCGTCGCGGCGATGTATGGACTTCGCACCTCCACGGCACATGGGCTGACGAGACTCGCGTCACAACGGAGAAGGTGGAGATGGGCGGCATGTACATAGCAAACACTGACGGTTCGCGCAATGCCCACACCACTCACCCTGAGCTTATGATCTCCCTTGACGGCAAGCCTCAGGAGAACAGTGGTCGCTGCATCGGCGCTGTGCTCTGCTGGAACGGCAACTACAAGCTCCGCCTTGAGACTACCGACCAGGACTACCACCTCTTCTTCGCCGGCATCGACGACTTCGCGTCACAGTATCACCTTGACAAGGGCAAGACTTTCACTACTCCAAAGCTTGCCTTCACTTATTCTGACAAGGGTCTTGGCGGTGTTTCCCGCAATATCCATAAGTGGGCTCGCAAGGGTATGATTGCCCATGGCGACAGGAAGCGCGACATCCTTCTCAACTCATGGGAGGGCGTCTATTTCAACATCAACGAGGAAGGCATGGCTGGAATGATGAAGGACATCGCGTCTCTCGGCGGCGAACTCTTCGTTATGGACGACGGTTGGTTTGGCGACAAGTATCAGCGTAACGACGATTGCACAACGCTCGGCGACTGGGTTGTTGACAAGAAGAAGCTTCCTCACGGCATAGAAGGCTTGCTTGAGCAGTCGAAGAAGGCTGGCGTGAAGTTCGGTATATGGATTGAACCTGAGTTCACAAACACCAAGTCTGAGCTCTTCGAGAAGCATCCTGACTGGGTTCTTACTGCCGGCGCTCGTCCACTTCAGTACGGTCGCGGTGGCACTCAGGTACTCCTTGACATGACAAACCCAAAGGTTCAGGACTTCGCATTTAGCGTTGTAGATAATCTCTTCGGAAACTTCCCTGACCTTTATTATATAAAATGGGACGCAAACACTCCGATGGAGAACTACGGTTCGCCTTATCTTCCAAAGGACAAGCAGAGCAATCTCTACGTGGATTATGTCCTCGGTCTTGAGAAGGTCTTCAAGCGCGTTCGTGCAAAGTATCCGGACAAGGTCATCCAGGCTTGCGGTTCCGGTGGCGGTCGCACTAACTACGGTGCCATGCCTTACTTCGATGAGTTCTGGGTATCGGACAACACCGACGCTCTCCAGCGCGTGTTCATCCAGTGGGGCACGAGCTACTTCTACCCTGCCATCGCAATGGGGCAGCACGTCAGCACATCGCCTAACCACAACACAGGCCGCAACATCCCTATCAAGTTCCGTTTCGACGTGGCTTCAAGCGGTCGTCTCGGCATGGAAATGCAGCCAAAGGAGATGAACGAGCAGGAGTTTGCCTTCGCAAAGAAGGCTATCCAGGAGTACAAGGGCATTCGCGAGACAGTGCAGTTTGGCGACCAGTACCGTCTCATTTCGCCTTACGACAACCCAGACCTCGCCTCACTGATGTATGTTTCGGAGAGCAAGGACAAGGCAGTATTCTTCGCTTACAAGCTCCGCAGCTTCAAGCTCCAGCGCTTCCCACTCGTCCGCATGGCGGGTCTCGACGAGAATGCAATGTATAAGATTCGCGAAATCAATGTCGTAGAAGAGAAGCGTCGCTCATATCTTGACGGCAAGACAGTGTCCGGTCGCGTGCTTATGAACACTGGCATCGAGCTGAAGTTTGACGATTACGACGAATTTGCATCACGAGTATTTGAACTTATTAAGCAATAACACTGGGAGGTGCGCTGCCCTCAGCGCACCATCACCCACAATCTGAACATCATATATAACCGCTATGAAAGAAAAGAAAATACAGGAAATCAATGACATTTCCGACCACGAGTATGTTGACACTTCCGACATGGATAGGGACGCACGAAAGGTGTACATTATGTCAACCATCATCAGTGCATTGCTAACAGCTGTAAATGTATGGGCAATAGCTTGCATTGCCACCGTTCATGGCACGACAAAAATGCTCATAGCGTGCCTCGGCGCCAGCATTATTGTGCCTATAGTGTTCATTTCCATCTACAAGATGCGCGAAAAGAGCAATGACTACCTGAACATCATACCTTGCCTTCGCTTCACAAGCCGCTACAACTGGCTGATGACGGCAGCGCCACTGGCACTTGTCGTTCTCGACTTCATCATCTTCGGTTTCAACACAAACATACCTGGCGGTGCCTACTCACAGCTTGCCATACTCGCTGTCTGCTACATCGTATGCCTCTATGTTGCTCTCCACGCAAGCAAGGCATACAACAAAGAGGAGCCTCTCCATGCTATGCTCTCTACTTATTCCAACGACAACACCATCCTTTGGTGGGCAGCATTCCTTGGACTTTCAGCTTCCGTTATCATCCTTATACTCACCAGCGAGTGGTTCAACTCATAAGGAAACAACCTTACTGAGACTATGGTTCTTCTTGAGACTACGGTCCTTAATGAGGCTACAGTCCCTACTGATTCCACGGTCAGAAATATAATATTCAATAAACAAAACCTTTAAAATAATGAAAAGAAAACTTTTTGCAATGCTTGGCTTGCTGATTCTTTCTGTTGTGGGATGCCTGAATGCTTCCGCACAGAATGCGCTGGTACTTGAAACCAACGACGGCAAGACCTACAGCTATGTGTTGGCAAAGAAGCCTCAGCTGACGTTCAACGCCACTGAGATGCTCATCACTTCTGCCGACGCAAGCGCTTCGTTCACAAGAACGGACATCAAGAATTTCCACTTCGAGGAGGTTGCAGATGCCATCAAGTCTGCAAAGGCAGACAGTCAGCGTATGAGCTATCTCCATGGCGTGGTGACTGTTGATGGCGCAGAGAATGTCATCCTCTACGACATCTCCGGCAGACAGATAATGACCAAGAGAGCTGCTAACGGCGAAAGCGTTACCATAGATCTCAACAGTCAGCCACAAGGCACATACATCGTGCGCTCTGGCAAGCAAAGCCTGAAGGTGCAAAGATAAGAAGCCCCCTCCCGACCTCCCCCGAGCGGGGGAGCTGAGTTAAATATGATTTGGAGGCGAAGAGAATAAATAATTCAACAATTTCATATAAAATCTATAACTAAAACCCATCCACAAAACTAATCATAATCTCCCTCCCTGTTCGGGGAGGGTCGGGGTGGGGCTAATTATTATGAAAAAGATATTTACCCTTATAGCATTCCTCGCTATCGGCATGATGGCGATGGCACAGTCAACAATGGTCGTTACAAAGACCGACGGCACACAGATAAAGATTAAGGTGACTGAGATTCAGGACGTCACTTTCCCTGAAATCAATCCCATTAACGTGGACATCAGCTACTACACAAAGTACTGGCTCCACCCAGAACAGTGGATGCAGCTTGAGGCTATTGCCACAGATAATGGTGCTGAGGTTTATGCAGACATTGAGTGGAAGTCAACTGACGAGAAGGTGGCAACCGTTGACCCTGAAGGCGTTGTCACTGGCGTTGCTGACGGCAAGTGCGACATCTGCGCAGTCGTTGACGGCGAGAGCCTTGCAAGCATCGAGATTAATGTAGTCACAGAGCCACAGTTTGACCTTAAGGTGACAAATATTGGCAACCGTACTTGCAGCTACACTGTAACCCCTAAGAACAACAACATTCGCTACTACCATAACATGCGCGTCCAGAGCGGTAGCTACAGTGTTGACAACTTCGACGAATATGGCAGCGAGGAGCAGAACATGCTTCACTTTACTTACTCATGGTATGACTTTGCCGCTAGTCTTTATGGCATGACAAGAGTGGAGTACATGAACTATCCTGGCATGCTTGTTTCTGGCAAGAAGAGTGGCACCCAAGAAGATTTCTATTCTGACGGACTTACCCCTAACACTACTTACTGCTTCTATGCTTTCGGTTTGGACGAAGCTGGCAATCTTTCCACACCTGTAGAGGTGATGAAGTTTGATACAACAAAGCCAGTATGGTATGAAGACTTCACTTTCGAGTGTACAATTGACGAAATAAACGAGTCTGGAGCAAAATTCACCATCACTCCTTCCGACCCAACAAAGCAATATTTCGTATGTACACAGCGTGAAGCATACGTTTCTTACTTCATTGAGAACGATAAGCTTAACGACATGGCTAACGATCTTGCAAAGAGTTTCAAGCCTGAGGTTTACCCAGTAGCATATTGCAAAGGAACTTGCCAGCGTAGCACAGACGACTTCCTCGCTTCAGTTCGCAAGAATAGCGACTATTACGTAATCGTATTCGGTTATGATGATGGCCAAATCTCGCCTGTACAGCTCTTCAAGCTTCCGTTCACAGAACTCAATAAGTAAAGTCGTTATTCATGAAACAACTATTATTAAGCATAGCATTGCTTCTCTCCTCTCTTGGTGCAAACGCCGCAGAACCTTTCTGCTGGTGGTATGGTACGGAAGCATCTTTCGACCCTTTCGGCACTGGAAATCCAGGCACTCATGCCGCTGCAATCCATGTTCCGTACAAGGACTATCTGCACGGGGCGAAGCTTACAGCCATCAATATTCCGGTTTGCGACGCAGACATGTCTGACTTGGAAATATGGGTACGTAGTTCCCTTGACAGCGAAAAGACTCTCTACAAGCAGGCGGTAAGCGGAACTTTCGTGAAAGACAAGTATTTCCGCGCAGACCTTACCACACCTTATACCATTGACAGCGATATATATGTAGGATATTCTCTCAAGACTAAGACTGGAGTTGCCATTGGTGTTACCGACGGAAATGCTCCTGGTTCACTGTATTTCTCTGAAGACGGCGAGAATTTCTTTGACTTCGCTGAAAAGGGCTATGGCGTTTCTGCAATGCAGTTGCTCATTGACGACCTGAACATTCCTGACTACAACGTGCGTTTCGACGCTGTGGCAAGCCAGGGAACAATCTGCAATGAGACTGCAAGCATTCCTGTCACAGTGCTTTCCGACTCAAAGAACGCCGTTTCCGAAATAGAATATACCGTGACAATCAACGGCAATGTGCAGACAAAGACCGTAAAGGTTAGCCTTGAATCCGGCATTGAGAAAAGCGCAGCTGCTACGATAGAGTTCACTTCTCCAAGCGAGGTTGCTCCATACGAAGCTGTAATAAGCATCACGAAGGTCAATGGACAGCCTAACCAATACGTAGGCGAACCGGTGACAGTGAAGTGCGAGAATCTCCTTCGAAGGGTAGATCGCCGTGTGGTAATGGAGGAATATACAGGCACGATGTGTCCTTGGTGTCCTCGCGGCATGGTCGGCATGGAGCGTCTTACCCAAGATTTCGGCGACAAGTTCATTGGCATTGCCCTCCACCAGTTCCAGGCTACCGACCCGATGTATCTGACCAATTACGCCTCTTTCGGTTTCCCTGACGCACCAAACTGTATGCTTGACCGTATGGAAATGATGGATCCTTACCTTGGCAAATATGACATAAATGGCAACATCTATCCTTACTATGGCATAAAGGAGGAAGTGGAAGCCCACTTGCAGATGGTTCCAAAGGTTGACATCAGCGTGAAAGGCATCTGGACAAGTGCCTCTCGCTCGCAGGTAAAGGCTACGGCAGACGTGGAGTTCCTCGGTTCTACAGGCAAATACAGCGTCGTTTATGTCTTGGTGGCTGACAGCGTAAGCAGCACTTCCTCTTCATGGCAGCAGAAGAATGCGCTTTATGAGTACACCATAGATGAACTCGGTATCCATGCAGATGACCCATTGGTAGAATACTTCAAGGGTGGCAAATACGGAAAGCAGTACATCAGCATAAAGTATAACGACGTAGCTATCAGCAGTTCATACGGCGGAACAGGCAATCTGGCAGCAGCTCTCCCTGAGACATTCACTGCCGGCGATCACGCATCTAACGAATATGCTCTCGGAATGCCAACCAAGACCCTCCTGAAGAATGCCATCAACAAGGATTACGTCTATGTAGTGGCTCTCGTAATCGATGAGAACGGCTACGTCGCAAATGCCGCTCGTGCAAAGGTTCTCACCCAGGAAGAGGCTGATGGTATAGAGGCTATTCAGAATGCAGAATTCAGAACCGAAGGAAGGCAGTCGAAGGGAAAGCCAATGCTGAATTCTTACAACCTCGCAGGTCAGAAGGTTGCCGCAGACTACAAGGGCATTGTAATAAAGAACGGCAAGAAAGTTCTGGTTAAGTAATACTACAAGAATACAATCATCAACAAAAATTCCCACCAAGCATCAGTTGGCTTGGTGGGAATTTTTGTTTTGATGATGTCGTTAGAACTTATGACAATGTCGTTAGGGCACGACATTTCCACGATTACTTTGCCATTGTTCCGTCAATATTGAACGTCTTGCCGCCGCGCTTGATTACGACTTTGCCGTTGCGGACAGCCTTGATTGTCTTGTTTTCCTCAGCAATGTTAGGGAGAATGTTGCGGATGCCGGTAGTTTCCGTATCCTTAAGAGTGATCATATAGTCAATATCCTGGCCTGTCTGCTCAGCCACAGAATATCCAAAGACATCGTATGCAAGGAACTGTACGATAGTGCGGTTGATTACGAAGTTGCGTCCCTTGTTATCCTGGAAAGCAGCTGTCACATTATAGGCAGGACCGTTATCTGTCTCCAAGCAAGAGAGAGTGATTGAACCATTCTTCACTACGGCTTCTTCCTTTCCATTTATATAGAAAACAGATGTGCCTTCCGCCGTTGCCACTGTACCGTCAGCAGTACTGTAAGTGCCGGCAATGTGCTCGCCATCCTTAGCCTGAATATCTATTTCGGCAATTGGAGTCTCGTTCTCATCGGCAAATATCAGAAGCCAGTCACCCTCAACGCTCGTGTATGTGCCGAAATATGCAGCCTGCGCCAGTTGTGCCTGGTATGTGTAAGTCTCGCCATCGCCCGAACCTTCAGCAGGATAAACGAGCGAATAGCTCTTGCCACGCTCATCGGTAACGTCAGCCTTTACATGAACCTTGCCGCCAGCATCCACAGTCCTGACGAACTTCACTGTCTGGTAGTCATAATATTCATACATGCCGCCCATGACATAGCTTGCCCAATCGTCCATATCGTTCAGCGTATAGACACGGTCGTTCACAGGCATTCCGTTGCTGTCCAGACGCTTTTCGATGACAAAGCTGTACTTCAAACCATCTTCTGCAAACATATCGCAGCGATAGTAAGGCGCATACTGAGCGTCGGATGGCACGTAAAAGTTCTCCTCAATGCTGACAACATTTATGGTTTCAGCCGCATTGGCACACACAAACATGGTGAGAGCCAATAGTGTAAATAGAATTTTCTTCATAACGGGTTGCAAAATTAAGGCATTTGGACTTTTTGCGCAAATATTTTCGTTGCTTTTTGTTTCACAATCCAAAACGCGATTTTATTGATTATAAGCAAACTTTCGGGATATTTTCAATTTTAAAAGCATTGTGCGCACACATGATTTCATTTTATCCGAAACAGCAATATTTATCTTTCATTTTGTCAGAATTGGTCAGAAATTCGGTTTTTTTCGCACACTTTGACTCACGTTAAGGTGGATTGAATTATTGGTTTACAATATCTTTGATGGATAATAATTCGTGTAACTTTGCACATCTTTTGGAAAATCAAACAGCAAACATTGTATTAATGAAACATTCTACACATTACTTCAAGTTGTTGTGCATGCTACTCATGGTGGCTTTCGGCAGTCTTCAGGTGAAAGCGCAAGATCCATACGTAGAGGATTTCAGCACAACGACTGGTGGCTATTCCCTCGCAACCCTTCCGGAAGGCTGGGGGTATATAGGCAGTCTCAGCAGCTTTGAGCGCGAAAACGACAAGACTCGTTCAAACTCTTCCAAGCCAGCCATTGCCATCAACGGCAATACCTCAAACTATCTTGTTACCCCAAAGCTTGCAGCAGGTCAGATAGGCTTCTGGTTGCGCCAGTACACAAAGAGCTATGCCGCAAGTGCAAAACTCTATTACTGCACAGAGAAGGACGGAGAGTTCGTCATCGGCAACCAGATAGGCAAGGATGCAACGCTTGCCAAAGGCTCCACCACATGGACTACCTTCTCTTTCACGCTTGACAGCGATTCCCGCGTGGCCATCCTTTTCAGTGGTGTTTTCGACGACTTCGTGGCACTGAACGGACTTGCCACTAACGGAGGTGGCGGCAACGAACCAGACCCAGGCAAGGATCCAGAACCGGAACCAGACCCAGAGAAGCATCTTCTGATAACGGCTTTCGAGAGAACAAGCGAGGGAACTGCAGTGGCAGACATGAACAACAAGTTCTCTGCCGCCTTCAGCATTACCGTAAAGAACACTGGCAACGTAGAACTTTCTGCCGACGAGGTAAGCGTAAGCGTGACGAGTGCTTCATCAGAGCCATGCACAGTCTATGCTACGGCAAAGGCAAAAGAGCCACTTGCTGTGGGTGCAGAGGTGACGATGAACGTAGAGGTCACTGGCATTGACGCTGGCAATGGTGGCATGAAGTACTTCTATGTGCGTGAAAACCTTGAGAATACGTTTGGCAAGGACGGCAATCTCACCCGCTACTGTTATGTAAACGTGACTCCGTACATTGCAAAGTTTGCAATCTACGAGGAAGGAGCGTCAAGGGAAATGACATCTTCATCAGCCATAAACTTCGGCGAGATCTATGCTGTTGCGACAAAGAACTTTGAAGTTCGCAACGCAGGAACAGCCCCTCTTGAGGTCACTTCCATCACTGTTCCTAAGGGCTTCACTGCAGACCCAACGTCTTTTACCGTAGAAGCTGGCGAGAAGCAGTCACTTGCCATCAGCCTTGTCCCACAGGAAGGCGTGTTCGGCGAGTTCCAGGGCAATGTTGTCATCACCCATAACCTCGGCGAATTCAAGTTTGCCGTGTCAGGAACCGTCATCGACCCAAGCAACATCGTGATTGACTTCAACGACGGAAAGATTCCTGCCAACTGGACAAACAACAAGAATTTCAATGCTTCTTCATATTATAAATACGCATACGTGACATCCACTGCATCGGAACTCGTCTCTCCTCGCATTACCATAAAGGAAGGCACTCCACTATCATTCAAGGCTGAGCGCTCTTCTGCATACAACACGCCTGTGCTTACTGTCAGCTACTCTGCAAACGGAAAGGACTGGACCGTGGCAAAGGACTTCAGCAGCGAACTTACGGACGCTTTCCAGACATTCGAGGTCAGCGAGATTCCTGCCGGCAACTGGTTCGTGAAGTTCTACGGAAAGTATTTTGACATTGACGACATCACAGGCTTCGGCTATTGCACAGAGCCTTTCGTCACGCTGACAATATCTTCCGTTGGCTACTCCACATTCGCCTCTGAGCATGACGTTGTCATTCCTGAAGGCGTTGAAGCTTACATCGTTACGGCACAACCGAAGGATGATGTCATGAAGCTCACAGCCGTTACTGGCACCATTGCCAAGGGCGAAGGCGTGATCATCAAGGGCGAACCAGACGCTACCATCGTCTTCAACCTTGCAGAATCTGCCGTGAAGAGTAGCGAGAACATCCTTGTCGGCACTACGGAAGCAACCACTCTCGAGGCGCAATCTGCCTATATACTCGCCGAGCAGGACGGTCAAGCCGTATTCTCTCTCTGCGATGCTGGCGAACTTGCTGCCGGCAAGGCTTACCTTCCTGTATCTGACATCAACGCCTCTCCTGTGCTCAGATTCGTCTTTGACGATGCCACTTGCATTCAGTCTGCTACCGAGGCTAATGGTCACAAGACAAGGACTACAGCCGTTTACAACCTCGCAGGCCAGAAGGTTTCCGCAAGCTACAAGGGCATTGTGGTGAAGAATGGAACCAAGGTGATGGTGAAAAGTGGAAAGTAGAAAGTGAAAAAATATAAAGTAAAAAATAACCCAAATGAAATTCAGTAAACTCGCGAAGGGCATTCTCGCCCTATCATTTCTTGCACCTGCAGTGCCTGCTATGGCTCAGGATAGCGACAACATCATCGTAAGAGGCAACATCATCGACTGGTATTACTACGGCAAGGACTACACCGGCTCCACAAGCAAGGAGGGGTGGAACCAGATGCCTACAGGCGGCTTGGGCACCCCTGCCAACTATGGCCTCTTCGAAATATGCGTAAACCCTAACCTCCAGAAGGAGGACAAGCTCGTGGGCATGGACTTCATCATGCGCAACTATATCTGCTACGGCAATGCTGGTGGCGTATATACTGGCGATGCGTTCTACTCTTTCTTCTTCCACGAGACACAGGAGTCGCAGGAGACAAACGACGAGGTGGGCGCTGAGGAGTACGAGATTCTCGTACGCAAATGGGACATCGAGAAGAATACATACACCAATGTAGGCAAGCTCCCGTTCCAGGCTACAGACCTTACCTACGACCCTATCAACGACAAGGTCTATGGCATCTTCCGCATCTACAGCTCTGAAGGCGACTACGCCTACGAGCTTTGCGAACTGAACATGGAGGACTTCAGCGTGCGACAGATCTCCCATGCCAACTTCGACTACTTCTATGAGCCTCGCGCCATAGCCATCAACTCCAAGGGCGACATCTACGGCATCAACCAGCGTGGACAGGTGCTCCGCTTCAACAAGGACAACGGTATGTACCGCGAAGTGGGCAACATCGGCTTCCGCACTCAGGAGAAATACATGTCTGCCGCCTTTGATTTCCGCACAGACAAACTCTATTGGATAGGATATAAAAACGACGGCAAGATTGACCCTGCCGCCACTGATGGTACAAACAACACATTGACCATTGCTCAGGGTGGCCGAGATACCGGCCTTTATGAAATCAACACAAAGACCGGTGAGGCCACCCTACTTTCAAATTGCGAAATCAAGGAGTTTGACATGGAAACAATGAAGCTCAACTGGTGTGGCAAGGTCGTGCTCACAGGCATGTGGATAGACGGTAGTTTCTCCAAGAAGGCTTACGACCTCAAGGTGGATGCTGCTGGCATTCCTACACAGATTGCAGCCGGCACCGAGACTGAGCTTGCATTCAAGGTGAAGAACATCGGCACAAAGGCTGTTGCCGAGGAAGACTGGACAGTGGAACTCTACGCAAACGGCGAGAAGGTTGCCACAAAGAGCGGTCGCGACCTTGCGCCAAGCGAGATTCGCGAAGTGAAGTTCAAGTACACAGCTCCTGAGAATGCGGAGAGCGACTACGTGACATTCGTGGCAAAGGTGGTCTGCGCTTCCGACGAAGTGGCAGCAAACAACCAGACAAGCGAGTTCAATGTCAACATCAAGTCGGCTACAGCCATCGAGAACATCCAGAACAATGCAGAATCCAGCATCCCTAATTCCGCAATCTACAACCTCGCCGGTCAGAAGGTAGGTGCGCAATACAAGGGCATCGTTATCCGCAACGGCAAGAGATTTGTAAGAAAGTAAGTATCCTAAAGAAAGTACTTTTTGTACTCTTTCCTATGAGTTCCAAAAAAATTCGTATACAAACCCAAAGCAGTTTTGTATACAAACTCCAGTTGAGTTTGTATACAAACTTTTTCCAAAACTCATAGAGATACCATTCAGACTCCATAGAAAAACGGACAAAAACTGCCACTGACGTGATTCCTAATCGCTATGGACAGAACGCAAAAACGCCCAAGAAAGCATGCACTTTCTTGGGCGTTTTCTATTTATATCACCATTATTCTGCGCTCTTGAAGAGATCCTTTATGCCGCCGATGCTGCCAAGGAGATTGGTTGCCTCGTAAGGGAGATAGACGGTCTTGTTGCCTTCACCCTGTGCAACTTCCTGCATCATCTGGATGTACTTCTGAGCAAGGAGGTAGTTTGCTGGGTTTGTGTTTGCACCAACGGCAGCCGTGATCTTAGCTATAGCCTCTGCCTCTGCCTCTGCCTTGCGGATGCGAGCCTCTGCTTCACCTTCAGCCTCGAGGATAGCCTTCTGCTTCTTAGCCTCTGCCTCGTTGATCATGGCAGCCTTTGCACCCTCGGATTCGAGTGTCACGCGAGCCTTCTCACCTTCAGAAGAGAGGATAGTGGCACGCTTGTTGCGCTCTGCCTGCATCTGCTTCTCCATAGCCTGGAGCACTGATGCCGGAGGAGTGATGTCCTGAAGTTCCACGCGGTTCACCTTCACACCCCACTTGTCTGTAGCGTCATCAAGGACGGCACGGAGCTTTGTGTTGATGGTGTCACGAGATGTGAGTGTCTCGTCGAGTTCAAGTTCACCGATGATGTTACGGAGAGTAGTCTGCGTAAGCTTCTCGATAGCCTGTGGGAGATTGCTGATTTCATAGACACACTTGAAAGGGTCTGCAATCTGGAAATAGAGAAGGGCGTCGATCTCTGTCTGCACATTATCCTTCGTGATAACGTTCTGCTTAGGGAAGTCATAGACTTGCTCACGGAGATCAATGGTTGACGAAGAGACAGTGCGACCGCTGCGGCGTGTGTACATCTCCTTTGCCGAGTCGATGAACGGTACGATGATGTTGATACCTGGCGCAAGGGTAGCGTGATACTTACCCAGACGCTCGATGACCTTGGTCTCCGACTGCGAGATGATGACGAGACTCTTCTTTACTAACACGAGTGCCAATACTACGATGGCTGCGAAAATGATTAATCCTTCTTCCATAAAAGACCCCCTCCGACTCCCCCACAAGGGGGAGAGTTTATAATAGCAGCTGAGGGGCTGGCTGGGTTTAATAGGTTTGTAATTGATTATTCACTCTGATTCATTTGTTTTAAGCCCTCCCTTGTGGGGAGGGTTTGGGTGGGGTCGTTACTCTGGCTCCACCGTTATGATGATGCTTTCGCGACTTGTCACCTTGACCTGAGTGCCTTTCTCTATCTGCGAACCGTCGAGAGAAAGAGCCTTCCAGTCGTCGCCTCCTACGGAAACTCTTCCGTAGCCGTTAGCCTCGATGGTTTCCGTTACGCGTCCACGCTTTCCGATGATGGCGTCTGCATTGGAAACGGTCTCCTTGACCTGCATCCTCCTGACGAGAGCCGGACGAATGAAGAAGAGGCTGAGCACGCTTGCCAGTGCGAATACGCCCAAGCTCCATCCTAAAGGACATCCGAGGGCTGCGGCAATGGCAGTAACTGCGGCTCCGATGGAGAAGCTTACGAAGTAGAAATCGCCGCTACTGAGTTCCACTACGAGACAGATGATGGCTATGACTGTCCATATCTGCCAGATGTTTCCGATAATGTAGTCTATCATAGTTAAAATGTTTTGGTTTTGATGTTGCAAAGGTAGGAATAATTTATGGTATTGGATATGAGATGGCAACATTGCAATGAAAAATCTCGTTTTTCCATCCCTTTCCTTGCAACATTGCATTACTTTATTCAAGTGGGGGCATCATCTGTTCAGAATCCAGGACTTCAGCATTGCCATCTTTCTTCTTGGAGTGCAGAAGATTTCCGGCTCGGAGGCTATCAGTTTCAGCAGTTCCATGAGCGTGAACGACGGCGCGCAACCGGTATATAGCCCAAAGTAGCTGTCGCGAATGTGTTGCCTGATGGCGTCGATGTATCTCCTGTCATCATCGTTTTCGGGAGTTATGGTATCCGTAAGCGCGAGTATTCTGCGGCGCACCTCCAGATTGTTGCGCATCTTAGTGACATATTCCTTCTTTGAGTCTTTCCTTGACGAAATGTTTTCGCCCGACTGACGGAAAGAGAAAAGAATGTCCTTTGTCACTCCCATGCCGTTGCGCGACATCAGGATATTGGTCATCGTGTCGGAATCCCAAGCCATCGGGTAATGTATAAAGGCGCCCATGTCTCGCAGCTGCCGGGTGTTGAACACATAGTTTCCAATGCCCATGAAATACTGCTCTAATATCTGGTTGTATATGTTGAATGCCATGGAGATTCTTTCCTCAAAGGCATGATCCTGGCTACGGACTTTCCCTTCTGCATCGACTATCTGCGCTCGACTCTTGAAAATGCCCATCTGCGGATACCGCCTTGTCAGCTTGTCTATTTCCTCAAGGAATGTCGGAGCGTAGAGGTCGTCGTCGGGAGCAAGGATGACGTAGTCGGAATCGGCGAGGGAGAGCAGCAGGTTCCAGTGTTCCACAAGATTCTCCACACCGATGTTGCGAGCGTTGCGACGATACACTATGCGGTCGTCATGGTATTCGTCCACGATAGCCTTCAGGTTGTGGGGTGAACAGTCGTCAGAAACTATCAGACGGAAGTCTGTGTATGTTTGGGCCAATATGCTGTCTATCGCCTCCTTGAAGAAAGAAATCTTATAGGCAGGCATCAGGAATGTATATCTCATAGGTTATACTGTATAGCACGCAAATTTACAAATTCCCTGAAAGATAAAGCAACAAATCAAGGAATTATTGCACTTTTCGCACCATTTTTCCAATTTTATGACACGGTTTATTCACAAATAGTGCCAATTTATCATACCTTTGTCCGAAAAGAACGGTCAACAAACAAGCCAAAAAGTCAATGTCAAAGTCAAAGTTAGGGTCAAGGTTAAGGTTAGGGTTAAAATCAAGAACATTGCTTCTTGACGGCGCTATGGGCACAATGGTGCAAGCTGCCCTACCCGACTACAAGGGTCTTGCAGACCTTCTCAACATAGACAGCCCGAAGACCATACGCGAGATACACCGCCGCTATCTTGAGGCTGGCGCGGACATCATCACTACCAACACGCTCTCGTCGCAGCGCATCTCAATGAAAGCCTGCGGCATGCAGGACAAGATTCACGAACTGAACCTTGCCGGAGTGCGCATTGCCCGTGAGATAGCCGACGAATACACGGCACTGGACCCTGCGAAGCCGCGCTTTGTTGTGGCAAGCATCGGTCCTACGTCAAGGATGGCAAGCCAGGAAGGGCGCTACACCTACATGGCTCTCCGCGATGCTTACCAGGAGCAGATGGAGGCTCTGATGGAAGGAGGCGTGGACGCTTTCCTCGTCGAGACAATCTTTGACATGGAGAACGCAAGGGCGGCTTGTGAGGCCGCAAAGTCTGCAATGGACAGTCTTGGCAGCAAGACGGAGATAATGCTTTCCATGACCATTGCCGACAACATGGGGAAGACCTATTCCGGTCACACGATAGACGACCTCATCAGCCTTGCTGACGAGTGCGACGCACTGTCCGTCGGCTTCAACTGCTCGTATGGTGCAGAGCAGATCGTGCCCTTCGTCCGAGAACTTTCCGCAAAGACCTCGCGCCTTGTCTCCGCACATCCTAACGCCGGACTCCCCGACGCCGCCGGCAACTACAGCCAGACGCCCGACATCTTCGCCCGGCATCTCTCTCCCCTCATAGCCAACCGCCAGCTGAACATCATCGGCGGATGCTGCGGAACTACCGACGATCATATCCGTCAGCTCGCCCAGCTAATAATTTAACACCTCCTACCCCTTCTCTTCTAACAACAAACTACCGCCGCAGACGCTTGTGAGATAATCACTTGCATCTGCGGCGGTTGGTGTTTGGAGGGCTTATTCTCTCGTAAAATCAATGTCACGCTTTGAGGGACGTTCGTATGAGAACTTTGTATTGCCCAATGGATGTGTTATGGCGAAGTCCATTTGGGAAATGATTGGCATTCCTATGAGTATGTCGTAATCAGGAAGTTCATCTACAACAACTTCTACATTTTCAAAGAGTTCACCACTTGGGAGTCCTAAATGAATTCGACATACATAACCTTCTTTGTCACCACCAGCACCAGTGATTATAGCTCGTCCCCTTGATTTCAGCGACAATGCTTGAGCGACCTTAGGACTTATGACAACACTACCTGCACCAGTATCCCAAGCAGCTATATTTGTATGATAATACTCCTTTATCGTCTCTCCTCCATCAAGGTTGGCTGGTGGGAATATAAGGCACTCTGTTACAATTGCATCGGCAAGTCCATCAAATGTAGTTACGAATTTTCCCATTTCACATCTTTAAGGTTTCGAACATTATATTTTGTCGCCATAGAGCAAGTGCTGGACTTGACCTTAAATGATGTTATGACAACTCGTTTGCCAACGAGATTCGTCTTTGGCATCTTCACTCTTTCTGTGAAATCCTCTATTTTATAGTCCTTGAAAGCTTTCATCATAATACTATTGTGGGTGAGTTATGGAACTTTTTGCTATGCAAAAATAAAGGAAAAAAATAATACAACCTATAATGAGAGTCTCTTTTCATTCTTTCTTACTCACTTTTATGATATATGCCAAGTCAACCTATTCAATGAACAGGAAAACGATTCTCCTTTCGTCACATTTACGAATATATAAACCACAGCCGCAGAAGCTTGTGAGATATCACTTGCATCTGCGGCGGTTGGCGTTTTTAGGGATGAGTTATGATCAGTCACATAAGTCTGTTGCGAGTGGTACACTTACTGTCCCCAGAATCTTCTGCCTTCGGTCCGCATGGTTTGGGAGGTGCGGTGCCCTCACCGCACCAACAGCGAACAAAGGTAATATTACTTCTACAGGATTGATGGCGTCCTGAGGGCAGGACGCCTCCCAAGTTAGGTCATTTACCCATTGTGGGCATAAGTTGTAATTCTAACCTACGGGCAAACGGCGCGAACAGATCGACCGTAGTAGCGGTAGGCGTCGTACGAGTAAACATAGCTCGAAGAGAAGAACAAATTGCACGCGTTGCGCGAGTAGCTCGTGCTGAGCGACGACGACCAATAGTAGCCGCTCGAACCGGCACTGCCGAGGTCACCATCGTCGCGATAGCCGGCAGCAGGGAGGAAAATGAAGTTCCCATTAGGACCAGTTACCTTGTAACCCTTTTTACCTCTCAGTTCCGTCCATTCCCATGTGCATTTCTTTAGAAGTTCATCTTGCTCAGCCCTTGTTGGCATGCGCCATGAGCCGCCCCAATTCACTGTTGCTGCATCGTCTTCCGGGTCAAGTACTGTCTTCAAAGCATCTGCATCCGTTGCTGATGGGTCTTTGTATGATGATGTTGTAGAGCCTACATACTTAGTCCATCTGGTTGAGCTATAACTTGTGGTATTTGCAGTTTGGTAAGGGGTGTTGTTCCAGCAGTAGCCATCACTCATGCCAGCCTTCCAGTGATTCTGAGGATTCTCCTGGGCATAACCAGACTCGTATAAAGGAGATGTTGCGCCCCAAGCGAAATAGTCACCATAGCCTTCTGGAGTTGTTGCGCCGACATTGCAAGTAGCCCATTTCAAGCCGCTTGGCAAACCAAGGTCAACGTATTCGTGACCGTTGTATGGATCTGCTGTCGAAGAGCCAGAATCGTCGCCGGTACTTATGCTTGCACATTCCAGGCGCTTTGCCTTTATCTGTCCGCGACTTACGTTGATGGCATCATCGCTTGCTCCAAAGCCTCTAATGTCGCCATTCATGTCATAGATATTCCATTCATATTCGTATGAGCCTACAGGAACTGGCACGATGAACAGGCGCTTGCTTTCAGAAGTTGTTTCTGGGAAGTTGATTGTAATCTTGTTGGCTGAAGATGATGTGGATGTGGTGTAGCTTGGTTCGCTTGCAGAGGTATTAACAGTGAATGTGCCAGAAATCTTCTTGTTGTTCACTGCCTCAAACTCGAACTTGTTGCAACCAGCAGGAATCTTTGATATTTCAAAAACGAAGTATCCGCCAAGGTGCTTGAACTCTACGCCACCGCCTGTGTAGTTAGCCAGCATCGGCATGTTGGCAGAGTTTATATCTCCTGTAATTGTACCGAAACTTTCTGTGTCAAAGGCATACTCGTATTCAGCAGGGAGATTGATAGTCAAGGTTGAGCTTGAGAGAGATGAAGCCAGAGACTGCGGATAGACGAGTTTGTTTCCGATTGTATAGCCTGAACTAATGGAACCGACGAAAGAGCCGTTTGCCGTTCCTGCACCTTTTGAGAGCTTGAAAGAAGAGAACTTAGTCGTGCTTCCATTTGTTTGAGAGACACCAATAAGGTCACCTGATGTCCAAATGAATGAAGCATCAGATGCGAATGTAGCACGGCTTGCAGCATCTATCTGTGCTTGTTC
>JAZRXS010000077.1:0-51621 GCA_045600325.1 Prevotella sp. | reverse complement strand
AATAAGAATAACTGCCTGGTCGGTTACGTTGAGCGCTGTGATAGCACCACCAACGAAGTCGTCAGAACCCGGGCAGTCAATGATGTTCAATTTCTTACCGAGCCATTCCACATTGAAAACAGTAGAGAAAACGGAATAACCATACTCCTGCTCAACTGGGAAATAGTCGCTAACTGTGTTTTTTGCGTCAACTGAACCACGACGCTTAATCACCCCGCTCTCATAAAGGAGAGCCTCTGCGAGAGTGGTCTTACCAGACCCTGCACTACCCAAGAGGGCAATGTTCTTAATCTCGTTTGTTTGGAAAGTTTTCATAGTATTTGCTTTGAGTTGTTTTTGTTTTAAAAAGCAGTGAATTTTGATATAAGGCAAACGGATAATTGCCCTAAATCAGCGGTAAAATTAAAACTTTTTCTTGTAATGACCAAATAAATCAACAAAAATCTTTAATTTTGCAACGATTTTTAAGGTTTTAGCTACTATTTTGCACATAAAAAGTGCTAAATCGCAAATCATAAACCATAACGATAACCTTGACGATAACCTTGACGCCGTGTTATGGTTAAGGTCAAAAATCCGTAAATCGTAAATCATAGTGATGCTCTATATTCACATCCCATTCTGCAAGTCTCGCTGCATCTACTGCAACTTCTTTTCCACAACTCTTTTGAGCAAGCGAAAAGAGTATGTCAATGCACTCATCACGCAGTTGCCTGATCGGAAATTCGACACCATTTACCTTGGTGGCGGAACTCCCTCCATGCTCGAAACGGAGGACCTGCGAAGGCTGCTCTCCGAATGCAGGAAAAGGCTGAACGACGGCTACGAGTTTACCATGGAGTGCAATCCGGACGATGTGGACGAAGCGCTTGCCGAAACACTCCATTTTTGCGGAGTGAACCGCGTGTCGTTAGGCATACAGACATTCTCCAACGAACGATTGAAACTCATAAACCGCCGACACACAGCCGAAAAGGCAAGGGAAGCCGTGGGCATCCTACGCGCATACGATATAAATAATGTATCAATAGACCTCATGTTCGGCTTTCCGGGCGAAACGCTGGGCGATTGGCTGTTCGACATCAAGGAAGCCATAAAGCTGTCGCCAAGCCATATTTCCGCCTACTGCCTCTCGATAGAGGAAGGAACGGCACTCGACAAGATGATACTCTCGGGGACGCTCCCTCCGTTGCCTTCGGAGAACACCCTTGAGAGCATGTACTACAATCTTTGCTCCACGCTGAAAGATGCCGGCTACGACCACTACGAAATCTCAAACTTCTCACTCCCCGGCTTCCACTCACGCCACAATTCCGGCTATTGGCAGGACAAATCATACAAAGCCATCGGGGCTGGCGCACACGGATACGAAAAGGAGCAGCACACGAGGTATTGGAACATTTGCAGCATTGACGATTACATCGCCAACGTAAACGCAGGGAAACCCATTGTAGAGGAATATGAGAACATAGACGACATCACCCACTACAACGACCTCATCACAACAGCCCTTCGCACACGCCACGGACTCTCGGAAGACTACGTGAGGAGCAGCTGCACTCCCCCACTCTATGATTACTTCATGGAGACCTCCCGCCGACTGGTAGAAAGACATCTCGTCGAGACATTCACCGAAAGCGGAGACTGCCGCGTAAGGCTATCCCCCTCCAAGCTTTTCGTTTCCGACGACATCCTTTCAGAGTTGATATTCGTTCGTGACCACGACAACACCCTGTAAGGAATTAATTCCTTATTCCACTGAAACGCTGAAACGCTGCAACGTTTGGATTTGATGGTTTCTTGTATCATCTCACTCCACAAACTTCTCGAACGTGCGGAAGTACTTCTCAAGTTCAAATTGCTTGTAGGGGATGCCTTGCCATTTGCCGTGGTGGAGAGCGGTGGTGTAGGTGCTGAACTTGGTCTTGTGGACTTCATTACCGGAGTCAAGCAAGGAATAGAAAGACGCACAAAAACTCTATGAGTTTTGATGCGTAACTCTATGAGTTTTGTAACACAACTCTATGCTTTTTGAATTGAAAGTCTCGACGACCCTAACGACGAACCACTTTCTTTCCATTAATAATATATAGTCCTGGCTGCTCGGAAGATTTCATTTTCACGCCAAACATGTTGTAAACACCTTGCTTGGTAGCTCCATTATTTGGTATAACATTCTTGATTTTTGTAGCAGAATTACCATCCGCCGTATAGTTCATGCGAGCGTTAGCCAAAGCATTCTTCTGGATACCCTCTACGCTACCGTCACTTCCGAGATAGTACCCCGTGTGAGTAGGCTGATTGTAACCGATATTCTCATTTGCGGCACTCATCTCATAAACATGGTCGGTCATGAGCCAAGGCATGGCGAAATCGCTTTCATACCAAGTGGAAATGAGCAGGAGCGAGCTTGTTTTCGTGTCATCACATAGCACAACTTCCTCACGATAGTCGCCAAGAATGTCGCCATACCAGCAAGGATTGTTCTTCGAACCGTTTACGGAAGTTGCCCCAAACTTATAGCCGGTCATGGCACGTTCCGCATTCGCGCCGTTCTGCTTATGGATGATCGTGGCGTCAAGAAGGTTGCGGTTTCTGCCATCCGTAAACCAAATGGCGAAGTTTGCCACAAGTCCGCTATAGCCCAAATCCTTTCCTTCCGGAGAATATGCGTTGCCATGATACCACCACATCTCACATCCAGGACTCTTCGGGTCAATATCCGCTACGCAACATCTGCCGACATCTCCGTCGCCATCGTCATATTTCCAGATAACCTTTCCCGACTTTGCATCACGGAAAGCGGCTCCCGTATTGCTTGCCTCGAAGCAAGACCATATCTGAAGACCGTCTGCGTCGGGATTGAACTTGCCAAGATGAAGCGCGTCTCCATGACCATAGCCGCAACTGTTGAGCGGTTTTCCGTCGTGGTCGATAGTGCAAGCGCCATAGACAACCTCATCAAATCCGTCGTCGTCAACATCGCCTATGGAAAGCGAGTGATAGCCTTGCCCAACGTATTTGCCAAGAACAGGATCGGACGCATTCTTCCCGCTATCGAATGTCCAACGCTTCGTAAGTTTTCCGTCCTTGTAATCCCACGCCTCAAGAACGCTACGGGCATAGACGCCACGGCAGATCAGGATAGAGTGGTTCTCTCCCACTCCACCAAAGCGAGCCACACCAAGGCGGTAGCTCTCAGCACGCTTGAAGTAGTTGTCGCCCCAATCCGTGCTTTGACCACGCTTTATGTAATCCGTACGAGCCAGTTCCTTGCCCGTCATACCGTCTATGACGGAGAGATATTCAGGACCACGAGACATGTGACCGTTGTTGTTCGTGTCACGATAATCGGTAGCCTTGCCGTTTGGGCCAATAATCTCCTCACCATCGTCAAACAAGGTTCCCTCAGATGTGCGTATAGCCATTTCCGCCTTCCCGTCTCCGTCAAAGTCATAGATGGCAAAGCAAGCGGAGTTTCCAAGCACGATATTAGGTCCCGAAGATACACGCCAGAGCATGGTACCGTCAAGCTTGTAGGCTTCCCAAAGAGTCGTGTGCCAAAGGCTTCTGTCGAGTGTGGAAGATTCCCCCTCTCCATCATCCTCATCCGAACTTGTTCCCTTCTTCACGGCAAGACGTTTCACCACGAGTTCATACTGTCCATCGCCGTCAAGGTCACCTATGGAAACATCATTCGCCTCATAGTTGTAGCCGGAATGAATATCCTCCGTACTTGCAAGCGGAATGGAGATGTATGGCACGCTCGTTGGTTCCATGACATATTCCGCTATGGCGTCCGTTTCCCCTGCATATTTCAGGGTATAAGTACATTTGCCGGCACGACTGCTCCACCCCGTATCGCGGAAGTTTGTCTTTCCGGTTATCGGCTCGCTATTGAGCTTCGTGGTTTTCTTCGTAGCGGAAGTATATCTGTAAAGGTCGAATCCCTTGCTGAGATCATCGCTCGGAAGCATTCGCCAAGTTATCAGAGGCTTCAGGCGATCGTCCGTCTGGAGAGATTTCTGCCAAGAATCCGTTTGGGTGTTTATAGAGCCCCACATAGCACGCTTGTTCTGCTCCGTTTGGGCAAAAGCCAACAAAGCAGACAGAACACAAATGGCAAAAACAAAGAGCCTTTTCATAGTTTGGTTAGTTTTCCTCAAATCCTTAATTCGGGGCAAAGTTAACACATTTATTTAAAATAAGCAACAATTTGAAGAAAAAGAATACCAAAGTAGCTTTTTTGTTTGCAATTTTGCTCATAATTTCCTAACTTTGCCTTCGTCTAAATTACTTTGGCTCGAGAATAAAAATAAAAAAAACACCATTTTATTTTGTATTCTTCTCGCTTATTCGTAATTTTGCACCCAATCAAATGAAAACAATGGAAGACTTCATACATTTACACGTACATACACACTATTCGCTTCTTGACGGTATGTCAAAAGTTCCGGATATCGTTGACAAGGCCATTGCCGACGGAATGAAGGGTATTGCCCTTACCGACCACGGCAACATGTTCGGTATGAAGGAGCTGTTTGACTATTGCTGCAAGGTAAACGGCAAGAGAAAGAAAGAGGGACTTGAACCATTCAAGCCTATCTTTGGCTGCGAGATGTATGTGGCTCGACGAAACAAGGAGGACATGTCGGAAAAGACCGATCGTAGCGGCAACCACCTTATCGTGCTTGCAAAGAATGCCAACGGCTATCGCAACCTCATCAAGCTTGTTTCCCGCGCATGGGTTGACGGAAATTACGGTCGCCCTCGTACGGACAAGAAGGACCTCAAGGAGTTTCATGAGGACCTTATCATCTGTTCCGCCTGTATTGCCGGCGAGCCACAGGAGTATATCCGTCGTGCCCTTCGCCTTGAGAAATACGCAAATACCGAGACACGTTCCAAGGAAGAGCTGTTGCAGAAGGCTGACGATGCCGTAAGATGGTACAAGGAGGTCTTTGGCGACGACTACTACATGGAACTCATGCGCCATGAAGTGAAGAATCCTTCCATTAGCGCAAATCGCGACACGTACCCCGTGCAGAAGGCTGTTGAGCCGTATCTCATAGAACTCGCGAAGAAACACAACGTCAAGCTCATCTGCTCTAACGACGCCCACTTCCTGAACGAGGATGACGCAGATGCTCACGAGATCCTTCTTTGTCTCTCTACAGGCAAGAAACTCTCCGAGCCTCACATGCAATATTCCAAGCAGGAATGGCTGAAGACAAAGGCAGAGATGAACGAGATCTTCAGCGATATTCCAGAGGCTTTGAGCAATACGATAGAGATTCTGGACAAGGTTGAGACCTACGACCTTGATAGTGCCCCTATCATGCCGTTCTATCCTATACCGGAAGACTTCGGTACAGAGGAGGAATGGCGCAAGATGTTCAACGAAGATGACCTTTATCGCGAATTTACCACCGACGAATATGGCGAGAATGCCCTTCCTGAAGAAGACGGAAAGAAGAAGATTTCGCGTCTTGGAGGCTACGAGAAGCTCTATCGAATAAAGTTTGAGGCCGACTTCCTCGGAAAGCTTGCCTACGAAGGTGCTTCACGCTTGTATGGCTCCGGCTATCAGGTGGTGGAAGGAAAGGCCATGCAGGCAGACGATCTCTCGAAATGGGCTGCGGAACATGACATCCGAAAGGAAGTGGACGAGCGCATTCGCTTCGAGCTCCACATCATGAAGACCATGGGTTTCCCTGGCTACTTCCTTATCGTACAGGACTTCATCAACTCCGCCCGTGAGGAACTTGGCGTATGGGTAGGTCCTGGTCGTGGTTCTGCCGCTGGTTCCGTTGTGGCTTATTGCCTTGGTATCACAAAGCTTGATCCCTTGAAGTACGACCTCCTTTTCGAGCGTTTCCTTAATCCTGACCGTATCTCCCTTCCTGATATCGATACGGACTTCGACGATGACGGTCGCGGAAAGGTTCTCCAATGGGTAATGGAGAAGTACGGTCGTGAGAACTGTGCGCATATCATTACCTATGGTTCCATGGCTGCCAAGAACTCCATAAAGGACGTTGGTCGCGTGGAGGATGTTCCGCTTCCTATAGTCAACGGTTGGTGTAAGGCCATGCCTGACAGACTTCCGGACGGAATGAAGCCGAAGCTCCCTAACTACCTTAAATGTACGCCTGAGCTCCAGGAGGCGCAAGCTTCTGCTCATGCCATAGAGCGCGATACCATCAAGCATGCCTTGAAACTGGAAGGTACCGTTCGTGGTTCCGGTATCCATGCCTGCGGATTCATCATCTGTCGCGACCCTATAGACGAGCACGTTCCCGTATCTACCGCTGACGACCCAGATTTCCCAGACATAAAGACTGCCGTTACGCAATATGACGGTCACGTTATCGAGTCAACAGGTCTCATCAAGATGGACTTCCTCGGCCTCAAGACTCTCTCCGAGCAGAAGGAATGCGTGAAGAACATCAAGCTCAATCGCGGCATAGATGTTGACCTTGACACCATCCCTATTGATGATGCCAAGACATACGAGCTGTACCAGAGGGGACAAACCGTGGGCACGTTCCAGTTTGAATCTGCCGGTATGCAGAAGTATCTCCGTGAACTTCACCCAACGGTCTTCGAGGACCTCATAGCCATGAACGCCCTTTATCGTCCGGGACCTATGGACTATATCCCTTCGTTCATTGCCAGAAAGAACGGACGTGAGCCTATCACGTACGATATCGACTGCATGGAGAAGTATCTGAAGGACACATACGGCATTACCGTCTATCAGGAGCAGGTGATGCTTCTCTCCCGTCAACTTGCAGACTTCACTCGTGGTCAGAGCGATGCCTTGCGTAAGGCAATGGGTAAGAAGAAGAAGGACATCGTTGACCAGATGAAGCCTATGTTCATCGAGGGCGGCAAGAAGAACGGTCATGATCCGCAGGTTCTTGAGAAGATATGGGCCGACTGGGAGAAGTTTGCGTCATATGCCTTCAACAAGTCGCATGCCGCTTGCTATTCCTGGGTGGCTTATCAGACGGCTTACCTCAAGGCAAACTATACGGAAGAGTTCATGGCAGCCCTTCTCACTCGCCGTCGTTCGGACATCAAGGAAGTAACGAAGCTTCTTGACGAGTGCCGCGCTCTCGGTATTCTTGTCAAGGGTCCTTCCGTAAACGAATCCCGCCAGACATTCACGGTTGCCAAGGACGGCTCCATCCGCTTCGGATTTGCGGCTATCAGCGGTATTGGCGATGGTGCTGCGGATGCTATTGTTCGTGAGCGTGAGGCGAATGGTCCTTTTGAAGACATCTTTGACTTTGTTAAACGCATCAATTTCTCTGATGTAAATAGCAAGTGTGTAGAGAACCTCATTAATAGTGGTAGTTTCGATTGTTTCGGACTTCCACGAGAACAGTATAATGCTATAAATTCAAAAGGAGAACCGTTCTTCAAGCAACTAATTAGCTTCGGACAGCTTTATCAAGCAGAAAAGCACCAAGCAGCAAACTCTCTGTTCGGCGGTTTTGAAGACATAGAGATTCCTAATCCGAAATTCCCTCCTTTCGAGGAAATGAGTCATATACAGAAGCTCAACATAGAGAAAGCACTTATCGGACTATATCTTTCTGCCCATCCACTGGACGAATACAAGGCAATTCTCACAGGTTTCTGCAACACGAGTGTTACAGAAATAAACGACGTTCAGGCTCTGGAAAAGCGTGAAGAAATACGTTTCGGCGGAATCGTAACGGGCATCAAGAAGCAAGGGTTTACGGCAAAAGGCAACACTCCGTATGGCATCGTCGTGATAGAAGACTATAATGGTTCAGGCGAACTGTTCCTCATTGGCGACACATGGACAAGCAATTCCGGCATACTTACGGAAAGTTCTACCGTATATATAAAAGGAAAGCTGGAGCCTAAATTCAGGTTCAGTAAGGAGATGGCGTTCCGTCCGTCAGAGATTCGCCAGTTGGGACAGGTACAGGACGAGCGTCTGGACGGCATAAGGGTACTCATGAAAGCGGATGATGTTGATCCAATGGATGTTGCAGAACTGCTGGAAACAGTAAAGGAGAACAGCAATAATGGTGAGCATAATATCATACTTGAGGTGAAGACTAACGATTCCCCACGCCCTCTAACACTTCAAACCAACTACACGAAGATTAATGTCACACAAGCACTAATAGACAAAATCAATACATATAAATCGTTTGAATGCCACGCGATTTGGAAATAGAAAACCCTTCGTCAACAAAAGGGAAATTTCTAATTCTACCAAGCATTTCAATCTAACCCTATATAAAATATGAAGAAAACAATTATCTTTTCTATGCTTTCGCTTTTCTGCGGCTCGGCTTTTGCACAGAAAGCGACCATCAAAGTAACTAACGACGAGAAGACACAGCGTCAGGAAGTTGTAGAAGTATCACTCTCGGATGTTGAGAGGAAACTCGGTATAAAATCAGGTGACAGTTTCGTCATCAAGAATGCCCTCAACCAAGAGGTGTCATACCAAAAGACTTACGACGGAAAGATTCTTCTCGACGCTTCTGTTCGCCCTTGCGGTAGCGCTACTTTCACGGTAGAGAAAGGTACTCCTCGTGATGCTAAGGTGTTCGTTACCGGTCGTCAGTACCCTGAGCGTGTGGACGACATCGCTTGGGAGAACGATCGCACAGCATACCGTCTCTATGGTCCTGCCCTTCAGGCTAACAAGGAGCGTGCATTCGGTATCGACGTTTGGGTGAAGAACACCCCAGACCTTGAGGTGGAGAAGCGCTACAACGTGGAACTCTCCAACCATCCTGCCATCGAGAAGCTCAAGAGGGAAGGCAAGGATGCTGAGGCACACGCTATGGAAGAGGCTACCACTTACCACTACGACCACGGCTATGGTCTCGACTGCTACAAGGTAGGTCCTACTCTTGGTTGTGGCGCTCCTGGCGTAATCATCAAGAACGAGCTCATACTCCCTTACAGCTACCAGTCTTACAAGATTCTCGACAACGGACCTCTCCGCTTTACCGTAGAGCTTACCTATTGCCCTACAGACATGGGCAAGAACAAGGGGGTCGTAGAGCATCGCATACTCTCTCTCGACAAGGGTTCAAACTACAACAAGATGACTGTTTGGTATGATGGTCTTAAGGGAAATGCGGACGTAGCTCCTGGCGTTGTTGTTCATTCTGAGGACACGGAGAGCGTCATCCTTGCTAAGGACTATGCGCTCTATGCCGACCCAACGGACAATCCTTCTGCCCAGAACTTCCAGATCTACACAGGCCTTCTCTTCCCTAATGGTGTTGACAAGACCGTGATGCGCCCATTGGAGAATACTCCTGGTGCTGCCGGCCATCTCCTCGGCATCCGTCATATCGGCAACAACGAGAAATACACCTACTACTTCGGCTCTGCTTGGAGCAAGAACGACGTGCGCTCACTCGCAGAATGGAAACTCCGTTCAGAGGAAACTCTCGCAGCCCTCAAGAACCCACTTGCGGTTGTTGTAGATTAAAAACGCTTGACAAACAATAACTTTGCTGCAAATACCTTTAAACATTAAACCTTTAAACATTAAACTTTTACTAACTTTGCAGCCGCTTCTGCGTGTATATGTGCGACGTTGGAGCATAAAACCAATTATTAATCACATTATAATCTTTTTAAATCATGTACTTGGATTCAGCAAAAAAAGAAGAAATCTTCGCCCAGTTTGGCAAGGGTGGCGCTACTGACACAGGTTCAGCAGAAAGCCAGATCGCTTTGTTTACTTACCGTATCAAGCATCTTACAGAGCACCTTAAGCAGAACAAGAAGGACTTCGCTACAGCTCGCTCACTCACAAAGCTCGTTGGTAAGCGTCGTTCTCTCCTTACTTACCTTAAGGTTCGCGACATCGCACGCTACCGTGCTATCGTTAAGGCTCTTGGCCTCCGTCACTAATCCATATAGCTGACAAAAGACATCCAAAGGGGTTGTGTCATTCATCTGACGCAGCCCCTTTTCTTTGTTCTGCTACAAATGAAAAAGTTTGTTATGGGCTTAAGCTTATATTTTCCAAGATTTCTTTTGGCGATTAAAAAGAAATTAGTAACTTTGCAGCAAAATTCAGATGTACTATAAGCTATGAAAAAACTTCTTTCCCTTCCCCCAAATCTTGTAAACTGTTTCCACGAAATAACCGGATTCTCACGCGACGAATGGTATTGCACAAACGATCCTATCGGACAGAAGTTAGGCTCTGGTGGTGGTACGGCATGGCTCCTTGAGAAATGTTTTGAGCAGACGAACTGGCAGCCTACTGAACGCAAGATTCTACTTCATGCAGGTGGACAGTCTCGCAGATTGCCTGCCTATGCTCCTTCAGGAAAGATTCTCACACCTATACCTATCTTCCGTTGGGAACGAGGACAGAAGTTATCGCAAAGTCTCCTTGACCTACAGTTGCCTCTTTATGAACAGATTATGAGTCAAGCTCCAGAAGGATTGAACACAATGATTGTTTCTGGCGATGTCTTCATTCGTGCCACAAAACCACTTCAGGAGATTCCAAAGGCTGACGTGGTATGTTACGGTTTATGGTTAAGTAGCGACATAGCGAAAGATCATGGAGTATTCGTGATGAAGAGGCAAACTCCAAACGTATTGGAATGTATGCTCCAAAAGCCTTCGGTAAAGACTCTTAACGATCTCCTTACCGACCATTATTACCTTACGGACATAGGCATCTGGATTCTTTCTGACCGTGCAGTGGAAATGCTTTGCAAGAAGTCAAAGAAGGACGGAAAAATATCAGAATACGATATGTACTCTGAGTTTGGCACAGCACTTGGTACTACACCTACATCTGAAGACGAGGACTTAAAAAGTCTTTCCGTTGCAATTCTTCCGCTCCCTGGTGGCGAGTTCTATCATTATGGCACGTCGCACGAGATAATTTCCTCAACACTTGACATCCAGAACATTACAACAAACCAAGAGGAGATTCTGCATAACTCTCGCAAACCTCACCCTTCCATCTTCAACCAGAATACAAGAAACGAAGTCAAATTCACTTCCGACAACCGCAACATCTGGATTGAAAATTCACATATAAACTCAAAGTGGAAGCTTTCATCTGAAAACATCGTGACAGGCGTCCCTGAGAACGACTGGGAAATTGTACTCAAACCAGGTCAATGTGTTGACATAATCCCTATTGGCGAGACCGACTACATAGTGCGTCCATACGGTTTTAACGACAAATTCGCTGGTAAGCTACAGAGCACGCCACTCTTCCCTATATGCCATAGTGTAGAAGAAGCGGGCAAGGTTCTTAAAGCTATGCTTGAGAAGATAGACTGTGAGAAGGGAATGATTGACGAGCAACTGCTGTTAATGCAAAATGAAAACCAAGATCCAGCATTAAAATATCTCTCTGCAGAACAGATATCAAACGAGGCAAACCTTGTACGTCTGAACAATCAGCGCAAGTCATTTCGCAAGAACAATTGGCATGCTATAGCCGAGAACTACGAACATTCCGTATTCTATCAATCCGACCTTGACCATGCTGCACAAGAGTTCGGCAAATACGACTTGCCTCTCCCCGAGCCAATTAATGAATCAGCTCCCCTACTGACACGCATCCATGATGCCATGTTCCGTGCTCAAGTGAAGATAAACAAAGGCGAAGACGCATCGGCAGACGAAGAGAAAGCCTTCTCGCTCCTACGTCAGGAAAGTCTTAATATAGAGAAGGTTACGCCTAGAATGTCCACTTATTCCGACCAGATTGTTTGGGGACGTTCACCTGTCAGGATAGACATTGCTGGAGGTTGGACGGACACACCGCCTTATTGTCTAATGGAAGGTGGAGCTGTAGTGAACCTTGCAATTGAACTTAATGGGCAACAGCCAATACAAACTTACGTAAAACCATGCAAGGAGCCGAAGATAATTATCCGAAGCATAGACCTTGGAGCTGCTGAGCATATTACAACATACGAGGAACTTTCACAATACAACCAACTCGGTTCGCCTTTCTCTATACCAAAGTCCGCACTCGCTTTGGCAGGTTTTCTCCCACAATTCTGCAACGAGAAATACGACTCCCTCAAACAACAGCTTGAAGCTTTCGGTTGCGGTATAGAGGTAACAATGCTTTCTGCCATACCTGCTGGTAGCGGACTGGGCACAAGCAGTATGCTTGCTGCTACAGTTTTAGGTGCTCTTAACGACTTCTGCGGACTACATTGGGACAAAAACGAACTTGGATTGCGCACCCTGATTCTTGAGCAACTCCTTACGTCTGGTGGAGGTTGGCAAGATCAATACGGAGGCATTCTACCTGGTGTAAAATTGCTTACTACAGAACGAGGCTTCAACCAGTCGCCTAAAACACTATGGCTTCCTACTGACATTTACACGCAACCTGACTACAAAGCTTGCCACCTCTTATACTATACGGGTATTACGCGTACGGCTAAAAACATCCTCGGCGAGATTGTGCGAAGAATGTTCCTCAACCAAGGTGCAGAACTTTCAGTATTAAGACAGATGAAGCAGCACGCACAGGATATGTATGAAGCTATCCAATGCGTTGATTACGACCGTGTTGGAAAGCTTGTACGCAAGACTTGGGCACAGAATCAAGCGATAGATTCTGGCACGAATCCTGCTACAGTAAAGCAAATAACAGACCTCGTGGACGACCTATGCACAGGCTACAAACTACCAGGAGCTGGTGGGGGCGGCTATCTTTACATGATGGCAAAAGACGCCGAAGCTGCAGCCCGCATTCGCACAATACTCCAAAACAATGCTCCAAACACACGCGCACGTTTTGTTGAAATGAGCCTTAGCACAACCGGCTTGGCTGTAAGTAGGAGCTAAAATCCAAAGAGTCTTTCCCTATAGGACAATAATTTCATTGAAAATCTATGGAATTTAGTACAAAAGTAACAATCGCAACACCGAAAATTAAAATAAAACCTCAGGACAGCTTGTTGTTCGTAGGTTCGTGTTTTGCCGACAACATCGGCAAACGCTTCATTGACAATGGTTTCAACGCTGTGGTCAACCCTTTCGGCGTGATGTACAATCCTGTAAGTGTGAAGCATACTTTAGAGAAGTTAACGAAAGAAAAGGAAAGCAAGAATTTTGACTGGGTATTCATAACTCTCGGTACAAATCACGTATATCGTGAGATTGCAACTGGCAAGATTGTGGACAATTGCCAAAAGCGTCCACAAAAGCTCTTTCAAGAGGAGATGATGAGCGTTGAGGAATGTGCTAAAGTTCTTGAAGAATGCACCCAAATAACAAACGGAAGCAACATAGTCTTTACTGTCTCACCTATACGCTATAAGAAGTATGGGTATCACGAAAGTCAACTTTCCAAGGCAACTCTTCAACTCGCTGTTGACAAGGTTATTACGAATTGCAGCATAAGACTTGAGGATTTTGAATTAACATATTTCCCCGCATACGAGATTGTCCTTGACGAACTTCGTGACTACCGTTTTTATGCTTCAGACATGATTCACCCTTCCGAACAAGCAGTGGACTATATCTTCGAACGATTCCACGAGACATTCTTCACGGATTCAACAAAGCTTTTTTACGAGGAATATCAACCTATAAAGCAAGCATTAAACCACAAGCCATTCAATCCTCAATCGGAAGAATACATACTATTCCTTGAAAAGACACAAAATAAACTATTGGAGTTCAAAAGCAAATGGAGAATTTAACGCCATTTGCACATTGTTTTGCTATCTATACATTACAAATCAAATATATGAGATTATAGCTTTTTAATATAATTAAACATTTTTTACATTTCATTTTGATTCCACGAAAAAATTGATTTACTTTGCGTAGCTTTTAAAAGTTTATTAAACACGAAAAACATCAAATCTTAATTAATAACAAACCTATTAAAAACAAACCGTATGAGAAAATTTTTATTCTTAATTGGTGCTCTTGTATCGGTACTCTCTACAGCTTCGGCTTGGGAGAAACCTGCTGCTCCTGCAGTTCAGGCTCTCGCCACAGACGGAGAAACTGAGCAGTACATTTACAACGAAGGCACTGGAGGTTTCCTTGTTGGTGACAACAACTATTACACTCGTGCATCAGCATTGAAGAACCTCGGTTACAAGTGGAAGGTTTTGATCGTAGACGAAACCATGCCTTACTACGCTCTCATCGATAATGTTGAGCGTGACAACAATGGAAAGCCTTGCACTTGGGGCTGGCGTCGTATGTTCTGCGACAACGCATCTGGTATTTGGGTGGACAATGACAATGGTCTTAACAATGGTACTTGGAAGATTGACTTCCTTTCTGGCAACAAGTTCACTATCAGCAACGACGGTGCTGACTCTGACGGAAATCCTATCGACGGTGTGCTCGGTGTTCGTGACCCTTCTACTAACGACACTCGTTGCTATTTCTCTTCTGCTTATCCAGACGAGAGCCTCAACACTACTTGGTACGCAACTTCTGTAGCAGAGTACGAGAGATACACTACAGCTATCGAGATTTACGAGGCTGCAATGGAACTCAAGGACGCTCTTGATAACGCAAAGGCAAAGTACCCTTCACTCGATCTTTCTGAGCAGGAGGCTGTTTACAATAACGAAAGATCTCCTCTTGATGTTATCCAAGACGCTATCGAAGAAGTAAAGGAAGCTGTTCGTAAGGCTGCTGCTGCTGCAAGCGAGGCTGCTGCTACTTGGGCTTCTCCTCTCGACCTCACTTCTTCTATCGACAACCCAAGTTTCGAGACTGGCGCTATGGGCGAATGGACTACAGAGGGCTCAGGTGGTGACACAGGCGTTAAGGCTATCGGAGAAGAGGGCAGCACATACTATTGTGCTAACTCAGACGGCACTTACGTATTCAACACATGGGGACGCACTCCGCTCGTAGTTAACCAAAAGCTCATTGACATGCCTAAGGGTGTTTACAAGCTCACTGCTCTTTACGCTTCAGACCACGGCAATACAGGTCGTCTCTACGCTAATGCCGACACTCTCAACATCGCTGCTGGTGCGGACAAGTTCGACATGGTAGAAGGCACTATGCTCGCTGCTACCGCTGACGGCGTTCTCAACATCGGTATGGTGTCAACAGAATGGTTCAAGGCAGACCACTTCCGTCTTATGTACCATGGTAACAACGCAGAAGGCGCTAAGGAATACTTCAAGAATGCAGTTCCTCAGTACGAAGAAGATGCAATGATTACAGAAAGTCTCCTTGAAGCTTATTCTGAGCAAGTTAATTCTGCTGTTGATGGTATCAACAACGTTGAAGATGCAATGACAGCTATTGAAGGTATTCAGGAAATCGTTGATGAAATTGCAGAGAATACAGAAACTTGGAGCAAGTATCTCGACAAACTCAAGACAGCTCAGGAGACTCTCCAGGACGAAAGCATTGACCAGTCAGCATTAGCTGTTATGGATCTTAGCGACTACCTCATGGAGTCAGAAGACTATGTGAACAACAAGTCTCTTACTACAGAGGAACTCCTTGAAGAGATCAATAAGGTTGATGGTATGATTAAGGCTGCTATGCAATGTCTCAAGGGCGGTGCAGACTTCACTCACTTCCTCAAGAACCCTGAAATGGATGCTGCTGCAGGTTGGAACGGAGCTCCTACTATCAACGCCAAGTGTGGTGAGAAGTACGGCCTCAACGCAGACTTCGACGTATATCAAGAAGTATCAGACGTTCCTGTAGGTCTCTACGAGATCTCTATGCAGGGCTTCTATCGCGAGTTCCGCGATGACGATGCTAACAAGACAGCATGGTACAACGTATTCGAGGCTACTGACGACGCTCGCACTTACAAGGCAGGTGCTCCAAAGCCAATCGCATTCGTTTACATGAACTCTAACAAGAACCCATTGAACTGCGTTTACGAATATGCTCAGGCAGGTTCATACGATTCTGACACTCAGATCTTCACTTGCGACTTCTATGGTTCAGGCTTCTCTATTGACCCATACAACCTCTATGCTTATCCAAACGATATGGCAACTGCTGCAAAGGCATTCGCTGAAGGTGCATACAAAGTTTCGGCATACGGTATCGTAGCAAAGGATGGCGACAAGCTCCGTCTTGGTGTGAAGGGTCATCTCGGTGGCTCTGACTGGGCTATCTTTGATAACTTCAAGCTCACATTCCGTGCAAAGGATGAAGCAATCATCAACAAGCTTCTCCCAGATGCAAAGGCATCTCTCGACCTCTCTGACAAGAAAGTTGGTAAAGACGTAAGAGAACTCGTAGCCAATACTATCAATGCTGCAGAAAGTGCTTCTTCTGTTGACGAGAAGTTTGAAGCTCTCGCTAAGTGTTTTGAACTCGGTGATGTAATCGATGCTTCTGTTGCTCAGTTCAACGAACTTGAGGCTGCTCTCGGTGATCTCCAGACTGCAATCAACAACGCAAGCTCTATCGGTGTCTCAGAAGGAACTATGACAGCTGCTGGCACTCTCATGAACAATGCTTACAATGGTTGGGACAATGGTTCTTACACTAACGCTGAAGCAGAACAGGCTATCAAGGACATCAAGGAAATGATCAACAAGCTCCAGATTCCTGAGTTCATCGGTTCTGACGATTCTCCAGTAGACTTCACAGGCTTCATCAAGAACGCTGACCTTGAAGGCCTTACTGTAGCAGGTAGCAAGTTTGGTGCTTGGTCATGGACAAAGGGTGGCGGTAACGGCCCAATGTTCCCATACGGTGCAGCTTCAAGTTCTGCAGTTGAGTTCTGGGCAAACCCAGCTTCTTCACTTTCATTCTCTCTCACTCAGGAAATCACAGGTCTCCCAGTAGGCAAGTACGGTCTCTGTGTACAGGCTGCAAACAGCTACAATGGCGTAGCAGAGAATGAGCGCTTAGGCGACACAGGTCGTGCTTATCTCTTCGCTCAGACTTCAAGCAAGACTGAAGTTCCTTCAATTGCAATTGAGCCTAAGGAAGACGAAGCTACCGTTTACGATCTTTACAAGGTAGTCTTCACAGTAGCAGAAGGTGATGTTGTAACAGTTGGTATCAAGACTGCTGGTGTTATGGATGCACGCTGGTTCTGTTGTGACAACTTCGCTCTTGAATGTTACGGAGCTAACAGTTCTAAGGAAGATACTCCTGACAACATGAATGGAACTACAGCTATCCAGAACACATCTTCTGATTATGTTGCAACTCCTGTTGCTATCTACAACATGTCAGGTGTTAAGATGCCTTCACTCCAGAAGGGACTTAATATCGTTCGCATGAGCAACGGTAAGGTATGCAAGATAATGGTTAAGTAACAACCTGATTCTATAGAGGAACTGGCGAAGGGAAATCCTTCACCAGTTCCTTCTTTACTATTGAAAACTAATCTCAATTGGTATAAATACCACTTTATTATAGCGACCAACGCAATTATAAAAGAAAGAAGACAGAGGAAAATATTGAGCACTCCCCTGCTCCACCAAATTTGACTATATTTATACATATAATATATATTAGGATTTCGCAAATCATGCAAACGAAGAAAACCTATACCTAACAATTTTGAATAATAAAAAATAACAATAAAACAATATGAGCAAAACAAACGCTACTATGAAACAAACATCCATTAAAAGGAGGTCAAGAAGACGCCTTTTCAAGATGCTTGCTGCAGGTTTGTTCTTGGGAGCAGGATTCCTACAATCTTGCGAAAAGGACATCCTGGAAGGACAACCTGAATGGTTGGGTAATTCTATTTATGAGCGTCTGCAAGAAGGTATTGAAACAAACGACGGGCAAGTTCGTTCCTTCAATACCACGCTAAGACTTATTCAGGATCTTGGCTATGAGGAGACTTTGGGACGTACAGGTTCAAAGACCCTTTTCGTAACTCCTGACGATGTTTATGCGAAATGGTTTGCAGACAAAAATATTTCTTATGAGCAAATGACTATTGCTCAGAAGAAGCAACTCTTCCACAACTCCATGATCAACAATGCCTACCTTATTGGCTTGATGTCTAATGTAAGTGGCAATCCCCCTGAGGAAGGCAACTGTATGCGTCGCGAAACGGCCAATACAATCTACGACTCTATCCCTACATTCAAAGTAGAAGATATGCCTATTAACCCTATGGGCGATCCTAACAAGGATGTATGGGCAGAGTTCAGGAATGAAGGCAAGGGAATTCGCATCTGTAAAGATGCTACAACTGCTCCGATGATTCACTTCCTCCCAGAATTCATGGCGAAGAACAATATCACGGCAGAAGACTTAGCCATCATCTCCAACGGAGAATCAAACACTACTACTGACAGTTGGATTAGCGGTAAGAAGGTCATTAGTAAGGAACAGACCTGTAAGAACGGTTATATATATGTAATTGATGGTGTTATCGAAAGCGCATCAAACATGGCACAAGCTATACACGATGAGCCAAGTACACAGATGTGGGCAAAAGCAATCGATAGATATTCTTGCCCAGAAAAGATTACTGGCACAACCTTGAAGAATTTCCAGGATGCCTACAACACCCAAGACCAACTTTACAGTTTCCGTTATTTCACAGGTTATCAAAAGAATAACGTAAGAAATGCATACCTCAAGGGAGCTTCTCTTGAAGACGAGCTCAACGCTCGTGGTACACTTCGTTTTGATCCAGGTTGGAATCAATATCAAGTTCCTACATCAACACAAACAATGGCTCATGATGCAGCCATGATGATTGTTCCAACAGATGAAGCTATCAAAGAATGGTTCAACAATGGTGCTGGTAAGGACATCAAGGAGCGTTTTGGATCATGGGAAAACATTGACTATGAAACTCTTGCTACTCTCATCAACGTGAACATGCTTGAGTCTTTCGTAAGTTCTGTACCATCAAAATTCTCTGCTGTTCTTGATAACACATCACAGCGTGAACTTGGTATCAAGAAGGAACATATAGTTAAGTGCATCATGTGTTGCAATGGTGTTGTTTATGTAGTTAACCAAGTATATTCACCAGACTCATACGATTCTGTAATCTATCCTGCTGAACTCCAGACCCATGGTACATACAGTGTTATCAACCATGCACTTACAGGATACTATAGTTCATACTCTTCTGCAAACGACTTCAGTCCATACCTCGCATCCATGGAGTCTCGTTTTGCTCTCATCATACCATACAATACCACAACATCTTCTGTACCAACAGTACAGGGAAAGAGCAAGGTGTTCCGTATTGTTGACCCATGTACATACGGTCTTACTACAGAACGAATTATAGAATTCTACTATGCAGAAGACAAGGTTCAAGGTGTATCTTATGAAATCAATCCTTCAGATGGTTCCATCTCTAGTATGACTTTCACAAACCTTCCTGAACGTGTTGTACAGAACCGTCTCTACGATCTCATCGACAACAACATCATTGTAGGTGATATAGTAGAAGGACAACGCTATTACAAGACCAAGACAGGCGGCATTCTTGAGGCATACAAAAAGAACGGAACACAGTACATCAATGGTGGTTACCAAATAGAGCGTGGCGAAGAGCTTCTCTTCCCTGACTCTTGTATCGTTCACAAGGGAAATGGTGTAACCTACGGTGCTGCTTCTGCTGATGCCATAAAGGATAATATGATAGTTGCAGTGCCAATGTCTTCTACAAAGTCTGTATTCCAGATTCTAAAAGAAGAGACAAGTGACACTCTGTTCTATCATCTTTTATCTGCTTCCGACCTTCTGTCAACAAAGGAAGGATCAAACGAGCCTGCCGGTAATGACAACAAGAACATCAACATCTTCGACAGTTACAACTATACTGTATATGTACCAGAAGATGCAAAGATAAAGGAACTTATTGACAAGGGTTACCTCCCTACATGGGAAGAATATGATGCTCTTGCAGATGCAGAAGATGCAGGCAGCGAGGATGCAAGGAAGATGCGTGAGGTCATAAAGAACCGCATCAACAACTTCCTTCGATACCATATTCAGGACAACTCTGTACTCATCAATGGCGAGAATGTTTCGCAAAGCTTTGAAACAGGCAAACTGAATCCTAAGAACAACCGTTTCTTCACTCTTTATGTAAACGCAAATTCTACAAGCCTTACTGTTACTGACAACATTGGTAACAAACATCAGGTAGTAAAGGACGGTAATTTCTACAACAAACTTGCTCGTGAATACTGGATATCAAATAAGGGTAAGGCTACAGCAGAACTCACCTCTTCTTCACACGCTGTAATCCACAAGATAGATGGCGTTCTTATCTATGACAAAAACCAGCTCACAAGTTGGAAAGACGAAGCAAGAAGATTGTAATCTATAAATTTGTTTATGAGCTAAATGCCCAATTATATGGAACACATAATAAATAGAATAGCAAACACATACAGAATGCTGCTTATGGCATGCATGCTGTTTGTCTGCTCCTCAGCAGTGGCACAGATAACCTCTGTTCACGGTACAGTCAGCGATGACATGGGACCGCTGATTGGTGCTACTGTCTGCGAAGTGGATGGAAACAACCGTATCATAGAGTCTGCCATCACAGACTTGAACGGTAACTTTACCATGAGGGTAAAGAATCCAAAAGATAAACTCCGCATTTCATATATCGGATATAAAACTTTGTTTTTGAAGTTTGACCGATCAACTTATGAAGTTAAAATGGAAGAAGAAGGCCAACTTGCGGAAGTAGTTGTTACTACTACACGAAGAATGAGTGGTAATGGACTTGCAATTCCTGAACGAGAGGTCTCTTATGCTTACCAGGGCTTGAGTACCAAAGACTTTGAAGGCCTTGGTCTTAACACTGTGGACGAAGCTCTTCAGGGCCGTATCGCAGGTCTTGACATTGTAGGCAATTCCGGTAACCTCGGTTCTGGTTCTACAATGCGTCTTCGTGGTTCCGGTTCTCTTTCATCCCTTACAGATGCCAATCCGCTTATCGTTGTCGATGGCAACGTACGCGAAGTTGACCTTTCAAGCTTTGACGTAGCTTCTGCAAGCGATGAGAAATTTGCGGAACTTCTTAACATCAATGCCGATGATATTGCGGAAATTCGCGTACTTAAGGATGCTTCTGCAACAGCAGTTTACGGTTCACAAGGTGGTAATGGTGTTATTGAGCTTACCACAAAACGTGGTACCAAGGGTAAACCTAGAATAACATATACTGCAAAGATGACTGCTACATATCAGCCAAAGGGAATGAAGCTTCTAAACGGTGATGACTATACTATGCTTCTCAAGGAGGCATACTTCAATCCAGAGCAGAATGATGCAGCAAGCAATATCCCAGAAATCAGCTATCTGCCGCTTTCAAGCTTCTCTGAAGCAAACCAATATAATGACAATACAGACTGGCGCGACGCTGTAACTCAATGGGGTCTCCGACAAAACCATTACGTCTCTCTACGAGGTGGTGGTGATAAGGCACAGTTCTCAATTTCAGCAGGTTATGACCATGAAACAGGTACTGTGATAGCTCAGAAACTTCAGCGCTTCTCTACACGTGTAAACCTCGACTACAACATCAGCCAGCGTATTCGCGTTTCAACAAACTTCTCACTCATACGTACCCAAAACAACCAAAACTCAGACAATCTTCTGGCTATTGCTCAGAAGAAGATGCCTAATATGAGTATTTATGAGGAGGACATCTATGGTAACGATATTCCTGGACATTATTACAATATGATACAGAGTGGTCCACATATCGGTAGCGAAATCTTCAAGGATGATCAGCGCGGATATGTGAATCCCGTAGCAAGTGCATATCTTGCCAAGAATGTTTCCACAAAATTTGACATCACCCCAGAACTTATCATCAACTACGAACTCCTCGGCATGGACAACGACCATCACCGTCTCACTTGGAATGGTCGTGTATATACTAACGTGTTCAACAATTATAATGACAAGTTCTATCCAGCTGAATTGGTTTCAACAACATGGGCAAGTGGTCACAACAGATCTGACATTTATAGTTCAAAGAGCGTAAGCTACACCACAAAGCATTCTCTCACATTCACTCCTCACTTCAATAGTAAAGACCATTCAGCAATGTTCCTCGGTCGATTCGAAATGACATCAGGTTCTTCAAGCTGGCAGTCAACAGCCGGTAGTGGTCTTCCTTCTGGTGGCATTGAGAGTCCTACAGCTGGAGGTCTTGTTACAGGTCTTGGGTCAAGCTACTCACAGTGGCGCTCCATGTATTTCACATTCCTTGCCCACTATGCTTACAAGGATGGTCGTTACAGTGCAGACGTTTCTGCTCGTGCCGATGGTATCACAAAGTTCGGTCCAGATAAGCGTTGGGGTTACTTCCCTGCAGTATCTCTCCGTTGGAACATTATTGATGAGCCTTTCATGAAGGCTGCACGTTCTTGGCTTTCAATGCTTTCTATCCGTCCTTCATGGGGTGTTGTTGGTAGTGCTCCAAACCAGAATTACCTCTACACATCAAAATATGGCGCAGCAAGTATGTACCTTGACATGTCAGCTATGGTACCTCTTAACCTCCGCTTGACAAATCTTCAGTGGGAATGGGTAAACCAGTATAACCTCGGTTTTGATGTTGGTGTTCTCAAGGACAGACTAAAGGTTGTGTTCGAAGTGTTCAACTCTACACGTACGAACATGCTTATGAGCAACTATCGCATTCCTTCAAACTCTGGTTATTCTTCTACAGCATACTATAACACAGGTAAGCTTCGTAACACAGGTTGGGAGTTCCACATCAACTCTAACCGCCTTGTGAAGATTGGAAAAGACTTTACTGCCGATTTCAACGTGAACTTCTCAAACAACCGTAGTGAGCTTCTTGATATGGATCCTACCGTGCTTGAGAACATGAACTCTACATTCACTAACGATAACCGTCAGGTTCTTACTCGCGTTCAGCTTCACAACCCACTTAACGCCATTTATGGTTTCCGTTCAAAAGGAGTATATATGTACCAGTATGAGACTATCAAGAATATGCCAGCAGAACAACAGCAAGCATTCATTGACGCAGGTAACACAGCTCCTATAGCTCTTAATGCTGAAGGTAAAATCATTCGTGACGACAAGGGAGATCCTATCCAAATGATGTTCAATTACAACAACGAAGGTACAGGTCGCAACTACAAGTTCAAGGGTGGTGATGCCATTTACGAGGATATCAACAACGATGGTCAGATAAATGCACTTGACATTGTTTACCTCGGTTCTTCACTTCCAAAGCTTACCGGTGGTTTCGGTTTCAACATGAGCTATAAGGCATGGCGTCTTGCTACTCAGTTTACTTATCGTATCGGAGTTGACATTATCAATATCGCTCGCCTTGATGCAGAAGCCATGAGTACAAACAACAACCAGAGTCAGGCTGTAAACTACCGTTGGCGCAAGGAAGGTGACGTCACATCAATTCCACGTGCAATGTATGGAGCAAAGACAAACTACAACACTCTTATAAGCGACCGTTTCGTGGAAGATGGCTCTTATCTGCGTATGTCTTATGTCCAACTTTCATACTCACTTAACAGCAAACAGCTGAAAGCACTCGGACTTAACAGAATCAGTTTCCACCTCTCGGCAAACAACCCATTGATTCTTACAAAGTACACAGGCGTTGACCCAGACATCTCTGCAAGCCGTTATAGTCCTGCACAGGATTACGGTCAGACACCTCGTGCACGTTCATACACATTAAGTCTAGGAATCGAGTTTTAGTAAAACACAAAACGAAAAATATATGAATCATAAGTATATATATAATAAGGTCAAGAATCTTGGTTTATCAGCAGCCGTCCTATTGGCAGGCGGAATGCTGACAGGCTGTAGCGATTTCCTTGAAATCAAGCCACAGAACGAGATTATCCTTGAACAATTCTGGAATGAACAGAAGGACGTTGAGAACATCGTCACTGGCTGTTATTCAGGAATGCAGACATACGGTATGATAAGCCGCATGATGGTATGGGGGGAGTTTCGTTCAGAGAACATAGTAAACAACGGTACCATTACTGATGATACTGATCTTGAGCGTCTTCTCAAAGAGAATATTACAGCTAACAACGGTTATACCAACTGGGCAGAATTTTACGGCATCATCAACCGTTGCAACACAGTTATCAAGTACGCTCCTGCTGTAGCAGAGAAAGACCCTGCTTACACCAAAAGTCAGTTGAATGCTCACATAGCAGAAGTATCAGCAATTCGTGCGCTTTGTTATTTCTATCTCATTCGCACATTCCGTGATGTTCCATATTCAGAAGAACCGTTTATTGACGACAACGAGACTCTCGACCTACCTGCCACACCGTTCAATCAGGTTCTCGCCAATCTCATTAATAATCTTGAATCAGTTGTAGAATATTCTCTGAAAAAGTATCCAGAGAAGAACACTACTGCTTATTGGGATTACAACTGCAATAGAGTAACCAAGTCACTCATCTACTCACTCCTTTGCGAAATGTACCTTTGGCAGAAAGATTATGCAAACTGTATCAAGTATGCTGATTTGATTATCGAGCAGAAAAAGATTGATGCAAAGGAACAGGGATATACAGCAAGTGAATTTGAGTACCTCAACGGCTATCCTCTTATTTCTTCCCGTTACAAAGGCTCAAACACTTACGGCAATGCCTTCAATCAAATCTTCGTTGCCAACAACAGTAACGAGTCCATCTTTGAGCTAAACTTCCGCAAAGATGATAATGATGGACGCCAAAACTGCAACGGTCCAGTATGCTTCTTCTATGGTGGAGGAACACGAACACCTTTCGTGAAGCCATCTACATACGTATCAAACGACGAGCGCGACAAACTTTACAACGTCTATGCAGCAGAGAATGAGGGATATGACGGTCGTGCTTACGAGAACATACGTTTCGAGACTGGTGGTTCTCCTACAGGAATTAACAAATACGCTACAAGAGGAACGGTCAGCCTTTCTGCTTCTACTACACCATACAAGCAGCCGGGCACTTACGGAACGCTTTGGCCTACATACGACAACAACAAGCAGTCACGCAACAAGGCTAACTTCATCTTCTATCGTCTATCTGACATAATGTTACTAAAGGCAGAGGCAATAGCACAAATGATATCCTCAGATGCAACCATCATGGAAGGAACTACTGACTATGATCTACTTTTGAAAGCCTTTGACCTTGTTGATGCAGTAAACAAGCGTTCTCTTCTTGAGTCTGTACCTTACAAGCACGTATTGGACATTACAAACTACACTTCAAAGCAGAAGCTGACAGATCTTATCTATGAAGAGCGTAACCGCGAATTGATGTTTGAAGGCAAGCGCTATTTCGATCTTGTTCGCCGTTCTTTGCGTGAAGGCAGTACTGAGTATCTCAGTAATAAGGTCACAAACAAGGATGCTCAGACAGCATCTGTTGTAAAGAGCAAGATGCAGAAGATGGATGCTATCTTCTGGCCATATAACCTGTATGAACTTAAGGTTAACCACCACATACAGCAGAATCCTGCTTTTGGTAGTGGAGAAACTGGCAATTACGAGAAATCATAACAGTTTTCTGTTTTCTTAATACTCAATACAAAATAGTAAAACAATGAAGAAGTTTATATTCAACATAATGTTTTTCATCGGGCTTTCAACACTGACACTTACATCAATGCAGTCATGTTCCGATGAACCAGATGCAGAGAACTACTACACGTTCACAGGCAAGATGATGAGCCAATACCTCAAGAGCAATGAGGATTTGAGCGAATTCGCTACTGTTGTGGAGCGTGCAGGACTGATGGATCAACTTTCTGCTTACGGTAAATACACTTGTTTCGCTCCTGACAATAAAGCTATCGACAAGTACCTTCAATCTATCGGTCTCAATTCCATAGACCAACTTTCTGATGCTGACTGTGATACGTTGGCACGTACACACCTTATCAATTCCTTGTACTCAACATCAGACATGAGTCGTTTTGACAATGGTATTCTTACCACTCAAAACATGATGCGACGTAACATCAGCGTTTCCCATACCACAGATGATAATGGAAATACTGTTATCGTGCTCAACAAGGATGCTCAGATCTATTTCATTCACCAGGATGACTCCGTAGAAAACGGTATCGTTCAGAAGGTGAACACAGTCATTCCAAACTCAGTGCAGTCTATTGCAAACCTTATCAAGAAAGATGAAAAGGTAAGCTTATTCTATGACGCTATCAAGCGCACAGGTTTTGAGATAATGCTTGACACCATGATTACTGACAAGAGCTATAACAAGGATAACTATCGTGAATACTATAGCTATGACACCGGTGCTGAAGGAGCAGAATGGGCAATTGTACCAAAGACCAAGAATTACGGATTCACAGCCTTCCTTGTTCCTAACGAGACTCTTGCAAAGAAATATGGCATTACTGACATAGAAGGCCTTTATAACCTTGCCTGCAAGATTTACGACGAGATGTATCCAGAAGACGTGAGTGGCATAGGACATGATTTCAATCATCTGGATGATCCTACTAACCCACTCTACCGTTTCATTGCTTACCATCTTCTTGATAGAAATGTTCAAGGTTTGAACTATCTTACAGTACGTGAAGACCTTGGTGTTGATGCGGACCTTGCCAATACCACAGACTGGTACACAACAATGCTCCCTGGCACAATGATCAAGGCAGAACACCTTATCAACCTTAAATGGATAGGTCCATCAGACATTAAGAACGGCTACTACATCAATCGCCGTTACGATGCAACCGACTATTTTGAGCAAGGCGTTAATGTCTATAATCCTGACGAGACTGTTGACGCCATCAACGGAATCTACTTCTATGTTGATGACATACTGAAGTTTGACAAGACCACTCAGGAAGTTATCGACAACTGTCGCATCCGTATGGACTTCTCAACGATATTCCCTGAGATTGCGACAAACAATCTTCGTATGAATGGTAAGTGGAATGACTACTCTCGCAAGAACCTTACTGATGATGACATCGGCTACAACTACATGTTCCCAGACGGATATCTCAAGGGAGTCAAGGTAGCTGGAACAGACGCCAAGTTTGTTTACCGTCGTCCTCGTATGAACTTCTACTCTATGCACGGAGACGAGATGGTTGCTAATGGAGTATTCGATATCACCTTCAACCTCCCTCCTTTCCCATTTGAAGGAGAATGGCAGCTTCGTCTCGGTTTCGCTCCGATGACAACAGCTCCACGTGGCGCTATTCAGATATTCTTCGATGGCAAAGCAACAGGTATTCCTTTGAATATGGACTTACTCATCAACTCTGCAGAGATTTATGGTGGTTCAACATTCCCTTCTTACTCTTCTATACGTGAAGATGACGAGAAGCGTCAGGCTGACTTCAAGATTCTGAAAAACAAAGGTTACTACCGCGGTCCTTACTCTATTTTCCACGGAACTGACAACGACGCGTCAAAGGGCGAAAAGTTTGCTCAGCAACCATCTACTGTTCGCAAGGTTCTCTGTAACGTGACAGTAACAAAGGAGAATCTTGGCAAGATTCATACACTCCGTATCAAGAACGTTTCTCAGAAGAACGCAAGCAACAAGGAGGCTATGCTCGACTATCTTGAGCTTGTGCCAAAGAGCGTTTACGGTGTTGGAGGAGAAAGCGGACAGTCGGAAGATGACCTTTAAGAAAAAAGAGTACGAACTCTTTTGGATTTGAACAGCTTTTAGAAATCCATTGAACCCACAATAAATAGAATAATATGAAAATCAAAAATACAATATTAGCGGTTTCCCTTCTCATCGGTGCAACTACTGCTTGCACAGATGAATGGAACGACCACTATTCTGTAGCGCAGCTTGGCGATGGAGCCACATTGTGGCAGACTATCAGCAACGACGAGTCGCTGTCTAATTTCAAGCAGATTCTTCAGGTTGCAAATTACGATGCCTCACTCGATGGAAGCCAGGTGTTTACAGTCTTTGCGCCAACCAACGAACAACTAACTGCAGAAATGCGTGACAAGCTCATAGAGCAGTATAAAAAAGAAAAGAACGCTGGCGTCAAGGAGAAGGAGAATTCTGTTGTCAAGGAATTCATCCAGAACCATATTGCCCTGTACAACTACTCTGTATCAGAAGCAATGAAAGACACTACCATTAGAATGATGAACGGTAAGCGTGTAGGATTTACCAAGAGTCAGTTTGACGGTCGTGACTATATTTCAAAGAATACAGCAAACAATAATGGTATTCTCTTCAAGATAAACAACGTTGCTGAGTATGTACCTTCTGTCTATGAAGCTCTTTCCAAGGCAGAGAATGCAAGTGGCGTTTGGGAATATCTCAGTACGTTCCATGAGGACAAGTTTGATTCAAAGAATTCCGTTCCTGGTGGAATCATAGACGGAAAGACAATCTATCTTGACTCCGTGACAAACAAGAAGAACAAGTTCTTTGACGATATGCTCAAGAAGGCTGACGTCCTGAACGAAGACTCTTGCTACTGGATGGTTGTGCCAACTTCCAGTGTATGGGAGAAACTTGTAGCTGACTATTCAAAGTACTACCAATATGACGAGAAGGTAGCAGAGCGCGACTCTTTCCAGTACCATTTCCCACGCTTTGCAGTGCTTCAGGGTACTACATTCAGCAAGACTGCAAACCCAAAAGTTTTCCAGTCAGGATATGCTTCTGCCACAGACTCACTTGTTTCAACAAATGCAGTTTCATACAGAAGGCGTCAGGATACTTATGGCTCCTACGATCTAAAGTACTTCCAGTATGACAACCCATTCGGCAACAATGGAGTTTTGTCCAACAACTACTGCATGGATTGCAGTAATGGCAAGCTTCTCATTTCTGACGTTTGGAACTTCTCACCACGCCAGACATTCCTTCGTGACATCATTATGGAGGCAGAGAGTGCTTCTACCATCGACACTCTCAACGTAAAGTCCGACAATAACCGTGGTGGCGATACTAACCAAGGTAAGATTGTAAAGGTTACTTCTGACAACCCATACTACAACAAGATTTCCGGAAATTCATATCTTGAGATCACTCCAAGTGGTGTTACCAACTTCAGCAAGGCACTCTTCGATGTCCGCAACGTATTGTCAAACGTAGCATACGACATTTACGTTGTCGTTGCACCAGCAGAGGCTGGAGACATTGATGCAACTGCTACTCAGAAACTCCCTGTCATCTTCCGCTGTGCTATCCAGTGCCATAACGAAAAGGGTGAGGCGTACTACGTTAACATCAACGATGGAAGTCTTCAACAGCCTGTTTACAATTCAAGCGGACAGCCTACTACAAACTATACGAAGACCGCTGTCTATGGAAAGAACCAGCAGAACGACCCTACAAAGGTTGACTCCATTCTCATTGGAACAGTGACGTTCCCTACATGTTCAAGTCAGGTTAGCATTCCTCAGGTGAAGTTGCTTTTCCAGAGCTACGTTACAAGTTCTAATTTTGAAAAGACAGCCAACCGTACACTGCGTCTTGACTGTATCGTGTTCAGACCTCATGAAGATTAAAGATTACAGTCTATTCCCTAACAAATAAGAAAAAATCTATGAAACGATATATTTTATTCGGACTATCCCTGCTTATGGCATGCCATACCCTTGTGCAAGCGCAGGATGTCTCTGGTAAAGCACAGACAAGGACTGTAAAGCGCGAGACCACAAAGAAGTACCAAACCCGTTCTGTAAAAGGCAAGGTAGTGAATGCAGCCACAGGAGCTCCGATTTCTGGTGCCATCGTTGCTGCACATGGCGTTGACGGTTACAGTACACTTACCAATGACAACGGTGAGTACACAGTCAACGTGCCAACATTCACTTCTGCCATTTTCATTTCATGTCCAGACTACAACTCTGTAATGATTGGTCTTGCTTCTGGCGAAGCGCAAGTTACGGCAAAACTCTATGTTTCAAACTTCACGGCAGACTACGACAAGCAAATAAACGTTACAGCCGACAACAAAGCCTATGATTTTGGCTATAGCAACGCTATCAACATCAAGGACGAAGTACAGAACAGACTTGGAGCTTATGCTTACACAAAGGCAAACAATGGAACTCCAGGCGTTGGTTCCACTATTTTCATTCAGGGTCTGAACTCCCTCAATGTAAATGCTCAGCCACTCATCGTTGTCGATGGAGTTATCCAGGAGCAGCAATACGGCCGTGAGCTTCTGCACGATGGATTCATGAACGATGTGCTCTCAAACATCAATCCTGCCGATATTGAGGACGTTACAGTCATGAGAAACGGTACTGCGCTCTACGGCGCACGCGGTGCGAACGGTGTCATCATCATAAAGACACAGCGCGCCAAGTCCATGGCTACGCGAATCACAGCAAGCCTTTCTGGTGGCGTTTCCATGAATCCAAAGTTCTACGACATGATGGATGCAGAGCAGTATCGTGGCTACGCTTCGGAAATGCTCAAGACTACAGAAACAAAGATCAACAGTTTCAAGTTCCTCAACCCAGATCCTTCTTACTACTATTACAAGCAGTATCATAATAATACCGACTGGAAGGAAGGCGTTTATCGCAATGGTTCAACACAGAACTACGGTGTAAAGGTAGAAGGTGGAGATGATGTTGCCCAGTACAATCTTTCTGTTGGATATACTGCAGCGAACAGCAATCTCAAGTTCAACAACATGAATCGCCTCAATGTACGTTTCAACACTGACATCTATCTTGGCAACAAGTTCAAGGTTCGTTTTGATGCTTCTTTTGCGGACATCACTCGCGACATTCGTGACGATTCTGCTCCAAGTGGTTATAGTGAGGGAACACCAACAGCACCATCATTCCTCGCTTACACGAAAGCACCTTTCATGAGTCCTTATTCATACGGAAACGGCATAATCTCAGAATCTTTCCTCGATATTACGGATGAGTCATACCTTGACGAGGTTCTCTCGGCATACGACAACTACAACTATCGTCTTGCCAACCCTTACGCCCTCAACGAGTATGCAGAGGCAGAGAACAAGAACCGCTTCGAGAATTCCATCCTTAACCTTGCTGTTACGCCACGTTGGGATTTCAACAAGCATCTTTCCATCTACTCACATTTCAGCTACACCCTCGTAAATACTAACAACAAGTATTACATTCCTATCAATGGTGTACCAAGCTACTACGTATCTTCCGTTTCCGCTTCTCGCGAGAATCAGGTAGAATCGCTCGCATCCAAGCAGAACTCAGTTTACAGCGACACTCGCCTCACTTGGAACAATCGCTACAATGCTCACGCCCTCAACATCTTTGGGGGGTTCCGCATGAGCTTTGAATCTTACACACGCAGCCAGCAGATTGGTTATAACACAGGTAGCGACAAGACACCGTTCATGAGTGCAAGCTTGGCAAACCCACAAGCATTCGGTGTTGATGAGTCATGGCGTACGCTTGACATGTATCTCCAGGCAGACTACAATTATGCTGGTCGCTATTATGCTCAGCTCAACCTTACTTCCACAGCATCATCACGCTTCGGAACAGAGGCTGACGGCTTGTCTCTTCTCGGCGTAAAGTGGGGTTTGTTCCCATCTATCCAAGGTTCATGGATTGTTTCCAACGAGTCATGGTTCCCTAAGACAAACGCCATCAACAACATCACGCTTACTGCCGGCTATGACATCAGCGGTAATGACAATATCGATGTTTACGCAGCACGCAGCTTCTTCGGAGCTTCCCTCTATCTCAATTCCATCTCAAGCCTCACGGTTCAAGGCGTAGGAAACAAGAGCATCAAGTGGGAAACTACAGGACGCTTCAACGCTGGTATTCAGGGCAAGTTCCTCAACAACCGCCTGAGTGCTGGATTCAATTTCTTCAAGTCAAAGACATCTGATCTTCTTACTCTCCAGTCCCTAAGTTTCCTTACTGGTATTGAGAACAACTGGTCAAATAATGGTGAAATGGAGAACACAGGCTTCGACGCCACTCTTCTCGCTAAGGTCATCGCTACAAAAAACTGGTCATGGGAAATTGGAGGAAGCATCGGTCACTATGACAACAAGATTTCTTCTCTCGGTCTTGGAGGAGGAAAGGATTCTTTCACTACAAATATTGGCACCGCTACCATCCTTACTAAGGAAGGCGAAGCAGCAAACCTCTTCTATGGTTATCGTACAAAGGGAGTTTTCGCAACAACTGAGCAGGCTCAGCAGGCAGGTCTTTTCATATTGGACCAAAACGGAGTTGACAAGCACTACTTCTCTGCTGGAGACATCATCTTTGAGGACATCAACGGTGACAAGGAAATCAACGAGAAAGACCGCACCATCATAGGTAATCCAAACCCTGATTTCTACGGAAACTTCCTCACTTCACTCTCTTGGAAGCGCTTCTCGCTTGACGTAAACTTCAGCTATTCTTATGGCAATGAAGTTTTCAACTACATGCGTTCGCAACTTGAAGGCGGCTGCCGTTTCCTCAACCAGACCACTGCCCTCACACAGCGTTGGCAGATGGAAGGTCAGGAGACATCAGTGCCAAAGATTTCTTTCCAGGACGAGATGGGCAACTCACGCTTCTCTGACCGCTGGATAGAAGACGCATCTTACCTCAAGCTCAAGTCCATTACCCTCAGTTACAAGCTCCCTATTGAGTCAACATTCCTCCAGGGTCTTGAGTTCTGGGTACAGGGCAACAACCTCCTCACCGTTTCCAAGTATCTCGGCACAGACCCTGAGTTCTCTTCTTCCGCATCGGTTCTCGGTCAAGGCATAGACTATGGTTCACTCGGATCAAGCCGCAGCATCGTCGGAGGTATCAAGATTAAGCTCTAATCGAAAAAATCGAATCCTCGAAAAAAAAATCAACTATGAAACTCCTAAATAAAATAGTTCGCCCTCTTGCATTTGTCGCAGTGGCAGCAACAGCCATGTTCACCACATCTTGCGAGGACTTCCTGGACGTTAGTTCAAACACAGTCATTGATGCAAACAAAGACCACCTCTCTTCTGCTCGCGACTCAATATACTCTGTCATCGGCGTCCTAAACAAGATGCAGGCTATTGCCGACCGCACCGTTCTCCTTGGTGAAGCACGTGGCGATCTTGTGGACATCACCTCTTCTACGTCAAAGGATCTTCGTGATCTCGCTCTCTTCAATGCTGGCGACGACAACAAGTACAACTCTCCACGCGAGTATTATGCCATCATCAACAACTGCAACTACTTCATTGCCCATGTTGACACGGCTATGACAAACAATCGCAACGAGAACGTCTTTCTCAACGAATACGCAGTCGTGAAGGCTGTTCGCGCTTGGACTTACCTCCAGCTCGTCACAACCTACGGCCGTGTTCCTTTCGTCACAACGCCAATCCTTTCCAAGGATGAAGGCGAAGACAGCTACCCAATGTACGGCATAAAGGAAGTTTGCGATTATTTCATCAACGAAGACGGACTTTGCGATCTTGCAGACAACCCTAATGTAACTTATCCTTGGTATGGCGACATCAAGGGTATACCTTCACGTTTGTTCTATATTCAGATGAATCTCATCCTTGGCGACCTTTACCTCTGGCGTGCATCGTTGACAAACTCTAAGTCTGACTACCTTGAGTCAGCAAAGCGCTACTATGACTATCTGTCGAAGCGAAACGGTACAACTACAAGTTCCGCTTATCCTACTTCCGGCGGAAGCGTGTCTTGGACAAATGATTCATGGGACAGAGGTAGCGACTCATGGTCAACATATCTTTTTGACGAGAGCAACGGCGCTAATTCGGAAATCATCTCTATCATTCCGATGGACTCAATAAAGTCTGAGGGATACTATAGTGAACTTCGTAGCATATTCTGTTCTGATTACAATGAAGAGCAGAAGGTTGGTCTCGTTCCATCTGAATCTCTTCAGGATCTCTCAGCTGCTCAGGAATACTGCTATTTCGATAACAACTCTGTGAAGTTCTCTTACGCACCTAAGGGCTTGAAGAATCACATGGACGGCGATCTCCGTCTTGCAGCTTGTTGGTATACAAATGATAATGCCACAAACGACAAGGGCGAGCGTTTTACAGAGCAGACCATCTTAAAGTTCTATTATCCAAAAAACGGCAACATTTCGCTCTATCGTCGCGGTCAGGTATATCTTCGTCTGGCAGAGGCCATCAACCGTGCTGGCTTCCCACGCTTCGCTTACCAGATACTTGCTTCTGGCGTAAACGACCAGATCATCAACTATTGCGTAACATACTTTGCTGATGAGGACGATGTCGAAACGCTCAGCTACTTCTCGTTCCCACAAACCCGATACAATGTGGCAATGTGGAAATCGCCTATTCCGGGCGTTCAGCAGATGATGTATGGCACCTACGACAACTCAAGATACTCAATCGGTATCCATAGTCGTGGTAGTGGCGTTTCACCTTTCAACGAGTTCTATCAGATGCCATACGGCGAAGCTATCATCGACACTATTGAAGTGCGTAATGATAACGACGAACTCATTGGCTACGAATACAACATCCACAAAGACAGCGAGACACCGGGACTCGTAGAGAAGCAGATGGAAGCTGTTGAGGATATGATAGTCAATGAGCAGGCACTTGAGACTGCCTTTGAGGGCTATCGCTTCTACGACCTCATGCGAGTAGCTTATCGCCGCAACGACCCTTCGTATCTTGCAAACAAGATTTATGCACGCAGGGGAGCTGACGTAACGTCAGACATTACCACAAACCTGCTCGACCCTAACAACTGGTTCCTGAAGTGGAACGGACAGATTGGAATGCAATAGGAAAATCTATCCTATTCTACCATTGACTACATAATTTCACTTACTTACTTACTCATTCATCCCATTTTCGAAAAGTAAGTAAGTAAGTGAGTAAGTAAGTAAGTAAAAATATATGTTAGTATGGTTATGAGAATCGAAGTATGATCTTGTTGCCTTCGATGATGATTCCGTTGCCGCGTGAGTTGTGACCACTCGTGTCTCGCATTATCTGGCGGCAAATGAGCATAGGTATATTATGGGATGTCGGCGAGAAGCAGTCAGGATCAAGCTGCTGCCCGGTAGTTATAATCACATCCGTATATACCCCTTCCTTACGAAAAGCGACATCAAGTTGGCGACTGCCGAGATATTTCTTTATCTGTATCATAAGGTATGAGTATAGATCTGCATCAGTTCTTATCGCCAAACCATTGCCGAGCATCTTTCTTGTCAGCTTCACGCCGGATGAAATCTTTTGGTCTGATAGCTGCTGAGCAAGGTTGTTATACAGCTGTTCGTAGAAATTTACCAACTCGCTTACCTCCGCCTTGTCATTATTGCTCTTCAAGAGAGCTGAGATTCTACTTGGGTAATACATGGTCTCATGCTTAATGGTAGAAAGTCCGTTGGTAAGAATATTGTTGGATATGTGGAGCGATTCATTCTCGTATTCCAAGAGTTTCGCCATCGATTTCTTGTCGTCCAGACCAAGAGTTTCACGATATTCCACCATCTTCTTGCGCCTCTTCCACAAATACCTGAGGTAAGCAAGCATGACAGCGAGGAACACAAAAAACAGGATGTTGACAGAACGCCACACAATCTTCATGGAATCAAGATAGACAGCCTGTTGCTCGCAATAGTTTTTCTTGTCGATATTCTCATTGCGACTGACGCGCGTAAGGATATTCTCGAAGATGCTATTGTAGGTGCGATAGTCTTCCCAACGATGAAGCGCAAGCGAAGCTATAGCCGCCTCGTTGGAAACGTCAAGGTTGATGTTGTCTATGAGAGTGGAATCAGAGAATGTCTGTAGCAAGCATATCTGGACGGAATCAACAAAGGAAAGTGTCTTTTCGTAATTGCCATCTATGTTTGAATAATAGGCAGAGTCAGCAAGTCTCGCAGCCTGCATGAGAATGCTATCCTCTATGTTCATGTTATAGCGTGAATCGTGTGATTCCTGGGCGAATGAAGGCAGAGAGAAAGACAGTAAGAGAAGCAACAACTTCACAATTGGCAGACGGAAGAAAAAGCGCGAACCTTCTCCAAGCTTTGACTCAACACCAATCATGCAGCAACTGAAATAGCTTCCCACCTTCTTGTAGCTGTTGATGATGCCACGACAGTTGAGAAGTCCGAAACCATGTCCGTTGGTTATCGTATGCGTGAAGATGTTGGCAGCCTGCTCTTCGCTCATGCCCTTGCCGGAATCCTTCACGGAAAGTTCCACGTAATTGTCCACTTCCTCTGCGTAGATTTCAATCTTGCCACCAGACTCAGTGGCTTTCCTTGCATTGTCGGCAAGTGTGTTCAGCATGAAAAGAGTGAGAACCTTGTCTGCCTTTACTTTCGCATCGCTTGTACCTACTTGCAGTTGCAAGCCCTGAATACTGAAAGTCTTCTTGTTTCTTTCCAGAATGGAGAGGAGTTCGCTGATGTTGAAACTCTCAATCTTGAAAGATAGTTTGCCTTGCTCAAGCTGTATCCACTGTGTAAGAAGTTCGTTGTATTGAGCTATCTGCGCAAGTATTTCCTGCGCATATTCGTTGTCTTGCAGTTCTATCGCCCTTCGTAGTCGTGCAATGAGGGGCGAAACTGTATTTATGAGGAAAAGCTTCGTGCGCTTGTCCGTATTTTGTTCCTTGTTGGTACGCAGTTTATGCAGAAGAAGCGCGATGTTCTCATCAAGTTCCTCCTCCTGCGCGTCATAATCTTTCTTTCGCAGAATCCTCTCTCCTGTATTCTCGTCAACAGAATACTTGTCTTTATAGAAAATGAAGGCAAGGAGCATTATCAATATGGCAAAGCTAAAGAGCGTTATCTTTATGCTAAGCCATTCCGACTTCTGCCTTACGTCCTCCACGTTTCTCTCTATATCATTGTCTCGCTTGCTCTTCGTTATGCTCTCCAGATAGATATTGCGATGATAGTCGCTCTGGAGATGATTGTCCATAGCTGATTGCACAAGACAATACTGCTCTTGAATCTCTGCATAGAGTTCCAGGTTCTTCTCTATCTCGTCTTTCTTCATTTCAGCCCTATTGAGGTAATAAAGGGCAGAGTCATACTCTTCTATTTCAAACATCTCCCTTGACTTCTCCAGCATTTGCTTACTGAAGGAAAAGTCATTACCCTGCGCCCAACATAGTGTTGAACACAGGGTAAAGAGTAGTGATAATATGCATTTATATAATTTTGAATTCTGCATTATGAATTCTGCATTCAGATAAAATTATCCGCGAATCTTTGCGATCACGTCAAGGCATTCCTTGCACTTGTCAGTAACATACTGCCAGTCTTCAGCCTTAACCTTGTCGCCAGGGAAGAGCTTAGAGCCCATACCTACGCAGAATACGCCTGCCTTGAACCACTTTGTAAGGTTCTCTTCCTCAGGAGCAACGCCACCAGTAACCATGATCTTTGACCATGGCATTGGAGCCATAAGACCCTTCACGAGGTTTGGACCAACAACGTCGCCAGGGAATACCTTTGTGAAGTCGCAGCCTACTTCCTGAGCCTTACCGATCTCAGATGGAGTGAGACAGCCTGGGCAGTAAGTTACGCAACGGCGGTTGCAGACAACAGCAACATCTGGGTTGAAGAGTGGGCCAACAACGAAGTTAGCGCCGAGCTGGATGTACATAGCTGCTGTAGGAGCGTCAACAACAGAGCCGATACCGAGAGCCATCTCTGGACATTCAGTAGCAACATACTTAGAGAGTTCTGCAAAAACTTCCTGAGCGAAGTCGCCACGGTTAGTGAACTCGAATGCGCGAACGCCACCTTCGTAGCAAGCCTTAACGACCTTCTTTGCTACCTCAGCATCCTTATGATAGAATACTGGAACCATTGGTGCGGCAGCAATCTTTGCCATCACCTGGAATTTATCGAATTTTGCCATTTGTTTTGTGTTTCTTTTTTTCTAGATGTTCTAGGTGTTCAATTTTAATTTATTAACGCTGCACACGACCGTTAGCGTTACCGCCTGCGAGAGCCTCTACTTCATCAACGCCTACGAGGTTGAAGTCACCGTTGATAGTGTGCTTGAGAGCTGATGCTGCAACTGCGAATTCGAGAGCTTCGCCCTGAGTTGCCTTTGTGAGGAGACCGTGGATGAGACCACCTGAGAATGAGTCGCCACCACCTACGCGGTCGATGATTGGGTTAATCTCGTAACGCTTGCTCTGATAGAACTCTTCGCCGTTGTAGATGAGAGCCTTCCAGCCGTTGAATGTTGCAGAGAATGACTCACGGAGAGTAGAAACAACATACTTGAAGCCGAACTCTTCCTTCATCTGCTTGAAAATTCCTTCGTAACCAGCAGCGTTTGTCTCACCACCTTCTACGTCAGCGTCTGGCTTGAAGCCGAGGCAAAGCTCTGCGTCCTCTTCGTTACCGATGCAAACGTCAACATACTGCATCAATGGGCGCATAATAGAGATAGCCTTCTCTGAAGTCCAGAGCTTCTTGCGGAAGTTGAGGTCAACAGAAACTGTTACACCGTGACGCTTTGCAGCCTCACAAGCGAGCTTTGTGAGCTCAGCAGCCTTGTCAGAAACTGCAGGAGTGATACCTGACCAGTGGAACCAGTCAGCACCTTCCATGATAGCATCGAAGTCGAAATCTGATGGGTCAGCCTCAGCGATAGCAGAGTTAGCGCGGTCGTAGATAACCTTTGAAGGGCGCATGGAAGCACCTGTCTCGCAATAGTAAAGACCTACGCGGTCGCCACCACGAGCAACGAAGTCTGTGTTAACGCCATAACGACGGAGAGCGTTTACTGCAATCTGACCGATTTCGTGCTTTGGAAGCTTTGACACGAAGTAAGCATCGTGACCATAGTTTGCAACTGAAACTGCAACGTTAGCTTCGCCACCACCAGGGATAACGCGAAGAACATCAGTCTGGATGAAACGATCCTGACCGTTAGGAGAGAGGCGAAGCATAATCTCGCCAAGTGTAACTACTTTAGCCATAGTTTGATTTAGTTATTTTTAAGTTATATTTTTGATTAATTCAACATGTATTGGTGAGTAGCCAATTTGCTACTTTTACTTTGCAAAATTAATATTTTCTTTATTAAATATTGCCTTTATTGCAAAGAAAAACGCATTTTTTGCCAATATTATTTATTTACATCTTGTATTTAGTACATATTTTGGCAAAATAATATGCAAAAACACACGATTGGAGCAACAAAGAACATCAGTCACGACACTCACAATATTCCATCAATTTGCTGAAAAGTATGTTCTGGGACAGAATACTTCGATCACCAAGAGCTATGAATTTCTTACGAGCTCTCGTTATGGCAACATTCAGTTTTCTATCTATAGGCCTTTCATTCTTATAGAACGTATTAGCTGTAAGGAAACCAAGCTGACTGCTTTTGCTAATGGTAAAGGAATAGATTATCACGTCTCGTTGGCTACCTTGGTAACGCTCAACGGTGTCAATGGATATGCGCGAATAGTCAGCCACGCCGTATCTTTCCAATTCTCTACGGATGGTAGTGATCTGATTGCGGTAAGGCACAATGATTCCTACCGACTTTCGCGGATTGAAATCCTCGCCCATTTGCTCACGAAGTTCATCAACGAGCTTGGCAGCCACCACGGCTTCGTCAACATTTGCCTTGTCGTTGCCATTCGAATCCGTTTTCCTTATATTGTAGAAAAGCATTCTTCCGCCACTCTCTTCCAACTGATGAGGAAGCGGAACAGGCAGAAGATTCTCCTCCTTGTAGAAATTCTCGTTGGCAAAGACAGCTATATCAGGGTGCATTCTGCCTTGCTTGCGTAGCAATCCCACAAACTGTTCTCTGCCAGCCTTTCGCTCTATGCTTATGAGTCGCTCGAAAAGAGAATTGCGACAATCGGTCAGTCCGATGGCATTGAGTTCATTATCCTCTACCCTACTCTCCTCTGGCGATTGTTGAACAACGGCAGGAAGCTGCTTGTAATCGCCAATGAGGACGAACTTTTCTATCTGTTGCGACAATATTCCTATAATGTTAGGCTCAAGAATCTGCGAAGACTCATCGATGATGGCAAGGGAGAAATGTTTCAAACCAAAGAGATATGTTCGCGCCGAAATCATGGACGTTGTGCCAACAATTACCTTTGCCTCAAGAATCCTGTTCTTTATGGCAGACATCTGTGGCGTTTTCCTTGCTATTGAATTGAGAAGATAAGGCTGCCATTGCTCGTCTGTGGCAAATTCATTTCCTATACGAAGGAAATCTATGCCCGCACCATAAAGCATTTCGCATATTTCGTCCACGGCACGATTAGTATAGCTCAACAGAAGCATACTTTGTTCCGACAAGTTCTCTTGTACCATGAACTTCAACGCTTGGGAAGTCTTGCCCGTTCCTGGTGGACCGATGAGCAAGAAATAATCTTTGGCTTGCTTCATGCGCAGGATTACATCGTCGTAGTCAGCAGAGTATGAACGTGATAACGAGAGCGTAGTATCTGCCTTTGGTTCGCGTTGTCCGAGAAGAAGCGCCTGTCGTTCGGGATCAGCTTGCAAGAAAGCTGATAGAGAACGCAGAGATGATGTCGTGGAGGAATTGGTGGCAGAGTGTTCTATTGCATATCGACAGATATTGTCTGAAGACAATACCGTTTCCGTTAGTGAACGAACAGGATTCATCAGTTTCAGGACAAGTTCATCGGACGTCATGTTTATTATGTTGGCTTTATGCAGGAAAGCCTTGCGGACATCAGGAACATTCTCATACTCATATAGATAGACACTATCGCCACGACGGAAGTTTGGAAGGAAATCCTCATCTTCATTGTTCACTGAAAGGGAAAGGAACACATTGTCCTTTACATCCTTTAGTTGCAGATTGAAGAAAATGTTTCCAGTTTCCTGCTTCTCCTTGAGCGACATTTTCCATAGATAGGACACCGCCGTACTTTGCTCATTACTCTCGCCAAGCCACGCAGATCTTTGTTCACGATAGACGAAAGTAGCCATCGTGTCAAAGTATTTGTAAAGCAATGGACTGGCAAGGATGTTGCTGTATAGCCCAAGACGCTTCTCCAACTCCGGACCTTGAAACCTTCTCCATAGCTTACCTTGACTTTTACGCACATTCACAACGTCTGGTCGAAGATAGTGGCGAATGCTTTGGAAACCACGTTCTGCCACAAGGAGGTCAGTTGCCACAATCTGATTCCTCAGCATCAAGGCTTCTGATATTATCGCATCATGGTATTCTACAGGCAGCAAACCTGTTGGCATTGCATACTTTGAATAGAGCAGATAGATGTCTATATCCTCGCGCTTAACGTCAAAATTGTAATAAAGCACAGAGAAATAAAGCAATAGCTGCGCGTAGTGGTCTTCCTTATGGTAGCCTATGTCGCTGGAAAGGGAATTGGCAAGGTTGAAATTCTTTCCCGATTTCTGTTCCACCAGAAGACGGAAATCTGTGGTCATCATGTCCACACGTCCTTGCAATCCGAGAGCTTCACACACGAAAGAAGGTTCCAGTACTGTCTTCGAAATATCGTAATCGGACCTAAGGGCATTCACAATCTCGCTGATGTTACGAGCCTGTTCCATGGCAGCCGTCTTGAACAGCCCTGCGTTGAACTCACGACATGTAACGTACTCCAATGGTTGTTGCTGGAAACAGCGGGTAAGAACGGAAGCGAAGTTGAACGTATCGTTGTTGACAATCTCATCAAGAGCCGAGCCTGCATAGTAACCAAGCAAGATAGGCTGTGTGGCTTCTGTCTTTGAAAGGCGACTGACCGTGAAGTTCAGCGCATGATGTCCATACTCCTTGAAGCAAGAGGCAAGAGAGGAAATGTCAATGAGAAAATCCGGTTCTACAATGATGTGCTGAGGGAAGAGCGTAGCATTCTGTATGAGTTGTTTGCTATCGAGCACATTGATGGTCATACCTTTGCGCAGAATTTTTCGTAGATAGGCAAAACGAGGTGCGCTATAATCCACAACAACGCATTTGTGGTTATCATCATCACTTGGCAGATTTGAGCCAACGGCTTTGATGGTCTGCTCTGTAAAGTTTTCTATTATGAGTCGAAGTTTCTTTATCATTGAAGGTTATTTGATGGTACCGTTGGCAAGAACAAAGCCAACTCATTATAAAAACGTCAACATACATTATTTATTATATATGCGTAGTTTATATTTTCTCAAACGCGATTTTATTTCTTTGAATAAGCACATATCCATAAGCCTTAGATTTATGGACAAAAAAATGAATTTTTCATCAAAAAGCTTTTAATTTTGCATTTGATTATGCACATTTCAAGAAAAAAATGCACGATAGATAAAATTAATTGCCAATAGATTTGCATCATAGAAAAAAAACTATTATATTTGCAGCTGAAAATTGAAACCTATTATCTAATAACTTTAAACCCTTTTATTCTTAATAAACTCTATGCCATCCACTGTTCTCTCACTGTTCGCTGCGGCAACAGGTGCCAGTAGCATGTCTATTGGCTTTGCAGCTCTTTTGGCTTTCTTGCCTATTCTTTTGGCACTCGTTCTCATGGCGGGCTTCCGCTGGCCTTCTACCAAGGCTATGCCACTGTCGTTCCTTGTCACAGCAGTCATTGCGCTGTTTGCTTGGGAACTTCCTTTCATGCGCGTGGTAGCTCTCACGCTCGCAGGCTTCTGGGATGCTTTCGGAATCCTCATCATCGTGTTCGGTGCTCTTCTTATCTACTACACTCTGCAGGCCAGTGGTGCCATGGAAACCATCCAGGCAGGTATGCAGAAGATCAGTCCTGACCGCCGTATTCAGGCTATCATCATCGGCTTCATGTTCTCTGCATTCATCGAAGGTGCAGCGGGCTTCGGAACTCCGGCAGCTCTCGCAGCTCCATTGCTTCTCGGTCTTGGTTTCCCTCCATTGTGTGCAGCCGTTATCTGCCTCTGCTTCAACTCAATACCTGTGACTTTCGGTGCAGTTGGTACTCCTACCATCAAGGGCTTCGGTTCTCTTGAGGAGCAGGCTCTCCAAGCACTTACAGACATGGGAATTGCAGGTGCTGACCCTGCCATGGTTTACAAGCACATCGGCGAATTTGTCACTCTTTGCCACCTCCCAATGCTCTTCGTCCTTCCAATCTTCATGATGGGCTTCATGACTCGTTTCTACGGCAAGAACAAGTCTTGGAAGGAAGGTTTTGCAATCTGGAAGTATTGCCTACTCGCTTCTATCTGCTTCGGCGTTCCTTTCTATACTTTGGCATGGCTCGCTGGTCCTGAGATTCCTTCAATGATGGGCGGTATCATCGGTCTTGGCGTTCTCGTTTGGCTCACAAAGAAGGGCGTCTTCGTACCAAAGGATGTTTGGACTTTCGGCGATGCAGAAACTTGGGATCCAGACTGGTCTGGCGAAATCAAGGCTTCTGACGTAAAGGAGTTCAAGCAGCACATGAGTCAGGTTAAGGCTTGGATGCCATACGTACTCTGTGGTCTTATACTCGTTATCACTCGCGTTCCAGCTTTCGGCCTCAAGCCTATCATCAACGACCCAATGTTCAGCCTCGGCTTCACTAACATTCTCGGTGAAGAAGGTGTGAACTCTGCAATAGCAATCCTCAACCTCCCTGGCACTATTCCATTCATCCTCGTTGCCATCATCACCATCTTCTATCATGGCATGATGCGCGATGATGAAATCGGAAAGAACAAGGTGAAGACAGCTTGGGGCACAGCCATCGGCAAGATGAAGAACCCAACAATCGCTATGCTCGCTGCCGTTGCTCTCGTTTCAATCTTCAAGGGCTCTGCTGCTTCTGAGGTTGTCATCGGCGACGCTGCCGGCACTTCAATGCCAATGGCAATGGCTAAGCTCATGTCTTCAGCACTTGCTCCTGCATGGCCAATGGTTATCTCTTACATCGGAGGTCTCGGTTCGTTCATCACTGGTTCAAACACAGTGTCAGACATGCTCTTCGCTAACTTCCAGTGGGATGCAGCTACAGCACTCAACTATACTCCTAACCAGCACTTCATAGCCGTTGCTGCTCAGGGTGCCGGTGGTGCTATGGGTAACATGATCTGTATCCACAACATCGTAAGTGCTTGCGCCGTTCTTGGCCTTATCGGTCGCGAAGGACAGATTCTCCGCAAGACTTGGATTCCATTCGTGCTCTACGGATTGCTCACTGGAATCATGGTGTTTATCCTTCTTGCATTAGTGTAAGCCTCTCCCCCCTTACCCCCTCCCCGATTATGGGGAGGGGGGGTTATTACACTTACTAACTGAGGCTACAATAATATAATAAAAGAAAATTAATTAAATATAGTATTAATATCTCTCCTATAAATCATATTCCTCCCCCTCCCCTTATTCGGGGAGGGGGGTGGGGGGAGAGGCTTATAAGTATTATCATGAAAATAGGACTTTTCGTACCTTGCTACGTTGACGCACTCTATCCTGAGGTTGGCGTGGCAGCATACAAGCTCCTGAAGTCGCTTGGCTTGGACGTGGAATATCCTGAAAAGCAGACTTGCTGCGGACAGCCAATGGGAAACGCTGGATTCCAGCACAAGGCAGACAAGTTGGTCAAGAACTATGATGAGTTGTTTGCAAAATATGACTATGTTGTAGCACCTTCTGCAAGTTGCGCTGCATACGTTCGCTTCTTCCATCCAAACATCGTTAACCACGAGTGTGAGGCTGCAAAGAAGACTATGGATCTCGTTGAGTTCCTCCATGACGTTATCAAGCCTACTTCACTCAAGGCTAAGTTCCCTCATGTAGTGAGCTTGCACAACAGTTGCCACGGTGTTCGTGAACTTGGACTTTCTTCTCCAAGCGAGCGAAACGTGCCACGCTTCAACAAGATCAAGGACCTTCTCCAGCTCGTTGAAGGCATCACTGTAAAGGAGCCTGAGCGTGTTGACGAATGCTGCGGTTTCGGCGGTATGTTTGCCATCGAGGAGCCAGATGTTTCAGCTCGTATGGGACGCGACAAGATTGCCCGTCACAAGGCTACAGGTGCAGAATACATCACTGGTCCAGACTCTTCTTGCCTCATGCACATGCAGGGGCTCGCAAAGAAGGACGGCACTTCAATAAAGTTCATCCATGTGGCACAGATCCTTGCTGCAGGTTTGTAACCAATTGTAAATCGTAAATCAGTAAATTGCAAATGTCTTTATGAGCACAATACACGCAAAGAAAGCAGAAGACTTTCTGCAGAACCAAGATAAAGTGACACGTCATGACAAGACATTCTGGTCAGTACGTGCCAAGCGCGATGTTCTTGCCTACGAACTTGAAGAGTGGGAACAGCTTCGCGAATCGGCAAGTCAGATAAAGAAACATACTGTTACTCACCTCGCTGACTACCTCGAGGAGTTTGAGCGTAATGCAACAAAGAACGGTGCCATCGTACACTGGGCTAAGGATGCTGAAGAGTACAACAAGATTGTCCAGGAAATCCTCGCCAAGCATAACGTGAAGAAGGTCGTTAAGGGTAAGTCCATGCTTACTGAGGAATGTCATCTCAACGAGAACCTCATTGCCAAAGGCATCGACGTTGTTGAGACTGACCTCGGCGAGCGCATCCTTCAGCTTATGGAACTTCCACCAAGCCACATCATCATGCCTGCTATCCACATCACTCGTGAGCAGGTTAAGGAGTGCTTCGGCGAGAAGGGAATCCTTGAGAAGAACGGTGCTCAGGGCGCTAAGTCTATGGGCTATGACGACAAGACAGAACTTGAAAGCAAGGCTGATCCTACATATCTTACTCGTTGCGCACGCTATCACCTCCGCGACAACTTCATGACTGCTGAATGTGGTATGACTGGAGCCAACTTCGGTGTTGCTTCTACAGGCGAAATCGTTGTTTGTACAAACGAGGGTAATGCCGACATGAGTACTTCTATGCCAAAGCTCCACATCGCTTCTATTGGTCTTGAGAAGATCATTCCTAACTACGATGCAATGGGCGTATTCCAGCGTCTTCTTGCTCGTCACGGAACAGGTCAGGCTACTACCGTTTACACTTCTCACTTCAAGAAGCCACGTCCAGACGGTGAGTTTCACATCATTCTCGTGGACAACGGACGAAGCAACATCCTCTCTAACCCAGACCACTGGCAGTCACTCAAGTGTATGCGCTGCGGTGCTTGTATGAACACTTGCCCTGTATATCGCCGTTCTATGGGTTATTCTTACACTTACTTCATCCCTGGACCTATCGGTATCAACCTCGGTATGCTTCACGATAAGGACAACAACTACCACAACTGCTCAGCATGTTCTCTCTGCTGCTCTTGCGACAATGTTTGTCCTGTTAAGGTTGACCTCTCTACACAGATCTACAAGTGGCGTCAGGAACTTGACGACATGAACCACGCCGACCCATTGAAGAAGGCCATGTCACAAGGTATGAAGGTGATGTTTGAAAGCCCAGGACTCTATACTACGGCACTCAAGATGGCACCTCTGGCTAACTACGTTCCATCATTCATCACAGGCATTAAGCTCAACGCATGGTGCAAGCATCACACTATGCCAGAGTTCAAAGAATCGTTCCACTCACTTTGGAAGAAAGGAAAAGTAAAATGAGCAGCAAAGATTTAATATTAGGTACATTGCGCAAGAATGTGCGCGAGACATACGATATGCCAGACCTCAGTTTCAAGAAGTTGACTTTCGACGATCCTGTGGCTGAGTTCATTAAGCAAGTTACAACAACCGCTGGCGCTAAGCTCGTGGAGATTAAGCCAGGCGACGACCTCAACGCAAAGATTCGTGAGGCTTACCCAGAGGCAAAGGTTATTGCCAGCAATCTTCCGGGCATCGATGCTCAGAAGAATCCGGATGAGGTTGAAATTGCACAAGACCTTGACGGCACTGACCTCGGCGTTATAGAAGGCGGTGTGGCATGCGCAGAGAACGCTTGCGTCTGGGTACCGATGAACATGAAGCAGAAGGCTATCTGCTTCATCTCGGAGTTCCTCGTCATCATCGTTTCAAAGAAGAACATCGTTTCAAACATGCACGACGCTTACAAGGCTCTTGAGCAGATGGGCGAAACATCAAAGTATGGCTTCGGCACATTCATCTCTGGTCCTTCCAAGACAGCCGACATCGAGCAGTCGCTCGTTTACGGTGCACAGGCAGCCTGCGGCGTAACGATATTCTTGACAGACTGACCCCGCCCATAGAATGTAGGGCGAAGATTTCTGAGCCGTTTCGATTATGGAATACACTCCCAACGGCTCGGAAATCCTCGCCCTACAACCTTATAACCTAAAACCTTAGAACTTTAATCTTTATGTACATCCGAAACATTCTCCTCGCCATGTCTCTCCTTGCCGCTCCTTGCGCAATGATGGCAGACGAAATTGATACAGCCCCTGTGTCTGATGCGTCAGCATCTGAACCTATCGAAAACGAGTTCCTCACCAACGAGTCCAACCACGAAGCAGGCTTCCTTACTGAGTATCTCAACGAAGCCATCAGCAAGTCTATGGGCGAAGCAGCTGCCGTTCCTTCGGCTTCAACCGATGGTCAAGACATGGAGATTGGCCGTAAGGTTACAGAATTTGCCTCTGCTCCTAAGTTTGGCGGCTACTACATGAGCGGCTTTTACTATTCAAGCAAGGAAGGCGCTCATTCTGGCGATGGCTTCAAGCAGAAGAATGCCCGCATGTATGTCAGCGGAACAATCCTCAAAGACTTCAGCTATCTCGTTCAGGTGCAGCTCACCAACCAGGCTTTCCACATGAAGGACTACTGGCTTGAGTGGAAGAAATATCCTGAGTTCCAGATCAAGGGCGGTCAGTTCATTCGCGTCTTTGGTTACGAAAACCCTTACAACCCATTCGAATACCACGATGGCGCTTACGCTCAGATCACACAGCAGCTCTGCGGACAGGCAGACTACGTTGGCGAAGACAACGGCGGTGGTCGTGACAAGGGTATTCAGATTCAGGGTGACCTCTTCCCTGCAAAGGACGGTCATCGCTACCTCCACTATCAGGTTATGGTGAGCAATGGTCAGACCATCAACTCTGCCGACAAGAACTCTCAGAAGGACATCTCTGGTATGATTGCCATCCAGCCTATTCAGGGACTTCGTCTCGCTTTCTGGGGATGGACAGGCAACTTCACTGGCAGCAACGGCGTGACAGCTAATCGCGACCGCTACATGATTTCTGCTTTCTATGACAAGAACGACTGGACATTCCGCACAGAATTTGCTCACTCTGTAGGTCACAGCGTACTTGCTACTGACGGCAAGGGCGGTTTCACTGACAAGGGCAAGCAGCAGGGTTGGTATGCGGCACTCGGCATTCCTTGCAACGCATGGCTCAAGACATGGCTTAAGTATGATGCTTACGAGCGCGATGCTTCTGTGGAAACAATGAAGTCTATCTATTCCGTAGCACCAAACATCCAGCTCCACAAGAATCTCTGGTTCCAGCCACGCGTAGCTTACGTTCACGACCGCAACCTCTCTTCAGACAACCGCAACTACTGCGAACTCTCTTGCGAAGTAGGCGTAAGATTCTAATGTTAAACACAAAATCCCGTACTCCATGCGAAATGGAATGCGGGATTTGTTATGTTGTAGGGCGAGGATTTCCGAGCCGCGATTTAGTTTTATTGTAATCATTTCCACCAATCGTCCTTCACGCCGCTGATGATGCGTGCCAACTCATTCATCACGAGGCACATCTCACGGCTGATGGCAGACTGGGAGGCATTGTCGTCTTCGTTATTGGCATGGGCTTGCCCCGAGCCTGTTGAAGGGTTTCCATAGACATACGTCCAACACGTCATCTGCACATGGCGATTCTCAGCCGTCGAATAAAACGCTTTTCCTCCAGGTTTGTAGCGATTGCTAAAGCCGTTATCCATCAGTTCTACGAATGGCAACTGCTCCAGCATAAGCTGCTTCATGATGTCGCGCTCCTTAGGACTCACAAAGGCACTAACGACAACTGCACCCTCGCGTGCCGCTTGCATCACCGCCTCTTTCTGCTGCTCAAAGAGTGCTGCATCAGCACGATGACAGATGAGCGATACCTTGCGTCCGGCAGCCAGCAATGCCCGATTGCCAACATAGTCGAGAGCAAGAGAGTTTTCGTCATTCGGTTGTCGCTTGAGGCGTTGGTTTATCTTAGCTTGTAACGCGCGGCATTTCTCCGGGTTGCGCCCAATCCAAGGATCAGCGGCTACGGCAGCAAGAGCGCGTTCCAACGTCCAATTTTTAGAATGCCCATTGCGCATCACGCGGAAACAATCAGGCTTGGAGCGAGTTATCAAGCGTTTGCGAGGGTTGTTGTGAATGTACTGCCGCTTTGTCTCTATCTCTTCTTCCGTCACAGCCTCCACATCGTTGTAGCCACGCACCATAAGGGCAGGACCACGGAAGGAGCGGGTGTGGTCGCGATCCTGCCATTGCGCCCGCAGCGCCTTGTCCTGAGCCCTCGTGGACGCTGCAGCGTCCTTCATCTTCCGCATCTCTCGCCACGGTATGCCAAGCGTGTCCCAATAGCAATGGGTTCCGCCAATCATCAGTCCATTGATGATGCTTCCAAGGTGTTCTCTGTTCCCTGGCAACAGGTGCAACAGGGCATGCAAATGCTCTGGCATAACTATCAGCCCTTCGCATTTGCACATTGGGTGAAAAGCATTAACGGTGTTCCACACTTCCTCCACCATCCGTCCCAATTCCGTCAGCACGCATCGTGGCGCATTCTCGCTGCCGTCTTCAGCATTCGGATCTCCTGTGAGATACCCAAGCACCGGCGCTTCGCCCCTTGTGTTCAGGGTAACATGAAACCACCCCTCAGTATAGTCATTGAGGGGATTACGCTTCAAGGCATCAGGCGTTTCCGCTTCCTTTTGGCGAATCTTGGCGATCTGTTCGGGAGTTAAAGGCATGGCGATTTCGTTTTACACGATTTTGAGGAATGTTTGATTTTCGTTTGCAAAGTTACTGTTTTTTATAGATAAGAACAACAACATCCCATAAAAATAGCTGATTTTAACGATAAACGGCATATTTTGTTTTCAAGAATAGCTACTGCAACGTTTGCAACAAACGCAACATAGAAACGAACATAACAACAAAATCCCGTACTCCACACAAAATGGAATACGGGATTTGTTGTTAGGAAGAATCGGTTATTCAATCTGTTATTCCTCTGCCACAAATTTTCCAAATTCATCTTCCTCGTTGATAGACTTGTAAGGAATGATATGGGTGGAACATGCTTGATTCGTTTTTTGCGAGACAGGACTACGTTTCATAAACTCTTCAAATTGGTCACTTGTTAACGTGCTCTCTACTCCTGAAAGCAGTCGCGTAATAATCCAGTCATCACCCCTTCTGACGGGAAGATAGAAGATGTGTCCAGTCAGTATGGAAGCCTGTTTGTAGCAGCTTATCAGTTCATTCATCTTCCGCTTGTATTCTTCGCTATCAAAAGCCGCAGGAGTAGCATTTGAGATATTTACGCTTTTCACTTCAAACAGATGAATTCGCCCAAAGCAATCTTCCATAACGAAATCAGGATAAGACGAATGAATGCCGCCAAGACAATACTCAAACTTTATCTCTGAGTTTGAAATAAAGTTCTTTCCCCACAGATATTTATTTGACGGATTCAGTTTTTCATCTTCTATTGTACCGTCAGTTTTATATTGTCCTGCATTAGGATTCTTTTTTCCTACCAAAACTCGTTTGCCAACTCTCTGTGGAGAAGGCTCTATAGTGTCATCTTTTGCCAAGTCTTTCAGGATGCAAGCCCATTCCTGTTCCGCCTCACTGTCAAAAGCAAACTTCTGGGAGCTTTCCTTTCGCCTCCATACCCAGTCGCTTATATTCTCATAATAGCCATTGTCCGTGTACATTGATTCCACAGGGAAAGAAACCTCTCGAACCTTGCCGGCTTCATCTTTTGTCAGTTCCATGCTGAGAGCATAGTCGCAAACATATTTATTGTTCTCCTTGACTACACTATCGATGTTCTCCGCAAACTTCAGCCATTGGCAAGGAGTCTCGGCATACTCATACCCCATCGCTTGCACCTCAGGTTCTGCTTTCTTGAACTTTCGGTAAAGCGAGAAGATGTCTGTATATCTATTGTCATTCGAACATTCGTCCATAAACTTACGAATGTCAAAACCGGTCTTCTTGCTCAGAGTCTTCAGTTTCGTAGTCTTTATACGTATGTTTTCTGTAATGTCAGAAGGTTCTTCAAATAGCCTTGCCACAAACGTACGTTGCTGGTCTTTCTTCTTCACACCCCACACCCATGCTTTCAACGCAAGTTCCTGAGCATCAGGAGAGAGGCGTTCAAAATCCAGCAAACGAGGGTTGCGCCTAACACGTCCCACAACCTGTTCGTCAAGCTGGTCGCTCTGAGTTGGTCGCATCTGGTAGAGCATACAGGCACGAGGAATGTCCCAGCCTTCCGTTATCACCATCTTGAAGATAATGATGTCAATGGTAGATTCCTTCTCCTTTGCATAGTCTTTCCAACGTGACACAGGCATTTTCTTAGCCTTGAACACATCGTTTGTATTGCAATCCTTGTCCTTGTCAACTATCAGCAACCACTTAAGCACCTGATGCCCCGCACTATTCAGCACTTCATAGATTCTTGCAAGGTCTTCATTAGCCTTATCCTTGTTTGAAATCTGAATGATAAGGCAAGGATTCACGCCGAGGAAGTT
>JAZRXS010000076.1:0-26436 GCA_045600325.1 Prevotella sp. | reverse complement strand
AACACCATTCTCCAGGCTGCGGTAAACCCATACATCACCATCCTTGGTCCTATCGAGAGTGCTGCACAGCGCATGTCCATCATGGGTATCTGCAACAAGCTCGCATGGCCTACTACAACCGTTTTCATGCTTCTTGTCATCGGCAAGACTGACGTTGCAGACATTCTGCTTGGCGAACTTTACACCCCATTCTACATCATCATTGGCATCTTCATTGCCCTTGCTGTCATTTCGCTTATTGCTCCGCTGCCAGAGGTTACTGCTGAAGGCGAAACAGAGACCTCTCCTACCTCTCCACAAGGGGAGGATAACTGTCAGGACGGTTCTTCTCTCCCCCATGTGGGGGAGTCGGAGGGGGTCAGCTACGCCCAAGGCAAGACAAGCATCTGGCAGTTCCCACATCTCGTGCTTGGTGCTATCACGCTTTTCCTTTATGTAGGCGTAGAGACCATTTCCCTCAGTACGATTACCGACTACACAACTTCTCTCGGTCTCAGTGAACTCCCTACTTGGGTGCTTTACATTCCGTCTCTCGGCATGTGCGCAGGTTACATCATCGGTGCCACAATGATTCCGAAGTTCATCTCCCAGGTACTTGCCATGCGCATCTGTGCCATCGTTGCATTGCTCGGTAGCATTGGCGTTTGCGTATTGCCAGGCTTGTTCAGCGTAGGTTGCTTGTTCCTTATGGGACTTGGTTGCTCTCTCATGTGGCCTGCTCTTTGGCCAATGGCAATGGCAGACCTCGGTCCATTCACAAAGAACGGTGCCGCTCTCCTCACAACCGCCATCGCCGGTGGTGCTGCAATGCCTGCTGTCAGAGCATGGGTGGAAGGTCTTTCGTGCTATCAGACAAGCTACTGGGTATGCGTGCCATGCTTCCTCGTCATCGCTTGGTACGGCTTCTTTGGCTACAAAGTAAGATAAGCCACTAATTCAAGAAAAGCCTTTAATGCAAAATCAGCCACCGTTCCCAAAGTGTCAACTTTGGGCCTTGGTCCCTCTCAATTAGAATCACAAACAAACAAACTAAATAAACAAAAAAATGAAAAATTACGCTTTTGGAATTGACATCGGCGGTACAAACTCCGTAATGGCAGTTGTTAGCCGCGAAGGTGAAATACTTGGTCAGTGCTCTATGCCTACTGCAAGTTTCGCTGAGTTTGACGAATACATCAACGCTCTCTGCGAGCATCTGAAGAAACTTGCAGCAGACACTTGTGGCATTGAGAACATCCTTGGTGTTGGTGTTGGTGCTCCTAACGGCAACTTCTACACTGGCCGCATCGACTTCGCTCCAAACCTCCCTTGGAAGGGCGTGTTACCTTTCGTCGAGAAACTCCAGACTGCCATCGGTCTCCCTTGCGTTATCACCAACGACGCCAACGCAGCTGCCATGGGTGAGCATGCTTACGGCGTAGCAAAGGAAATGGATCACTTCATCATGATCACTCTTGGCACAGGTGTTGGTTCTGGCATCTTCATCGACGGCAAGATTGTCTATGGTCACGACGGCTTCGCCGGTGAGCTTGGTCATACCATCATGGACTTCTCTGACGACGCTCGTCTCTGCGGTTGCGGCAGAAGAGGTTGTCTCGAGACTTACGCTTCCGCTACAGGTGTTGCACGCACCGCTCGCCAGTTCCTCGCAGAGCGTACAGACGATAGTCTTCTTCGCAAGTTTGATCCAGAGAAGATCACTTCAAAGGATGTTTACGACGCTGCTGTTCAGGGCGACGCTCTCGCCATCGACATCTACAACTTCACAGGCGATATTCTCGGCAAGGCACTCGGCAACTTCATCGCTTTCTCTGCACCGGAAGCCATCGTTCTCTTCGGCGGCATGGCACAGGCAGGCGAAATCCTCATGAAGCCTCTCCGCGAGTCTATGGACAAGCACACACTCCCATTATGGCGTGGCAAGGTGAAGCTCCTCGTTTCTTCTCTCAAGAGCAGCAATGCAGCTCTCCTTGGAGCGTCAGCCCTCGTTTGGCCACTTGAAAAATGATGAGTAATGCATAAGTAAGTGAACACAATTATTTTTATAATAACGAACGTAAATCACGTATTGTTTTAAACGCAAGTTGCACAAGTGACACAAGTCCAAGTGCCGCGGTCTATTTTAGTTACGCAAATAAAAACTCGTGTCACTATAAATCTTGCTCGCGATAAAACTCGTGTCACTAGTGCAACTTGTGTTTTTAAAATCCCCCCCAAAAACTCGCGTTTAGAATTCTTCCGATGTTCTCCCGTATTCTCATATCCCTCTTTCTCATTATATGCTCAGCAGCCTCTTTCGCTGCTGAGCGTACTTATTATGCCACGTACAAGCTTCACGGACAGACGCGCAAGTTTGAGCTTTATTTCTCTCCATCCCACGACGGTAGTCTGACACTTCGTTGGCGTATGGAGCGTCATGGCCATTGGCGTGAAGGCACTTACCTCATGAGCACAAAGGCGGTGCAGAGTGCCGACTGCTTGAACTACGACCAGCCCATTGACCTCAGCCACTACACGCTGAAAGACAACGAGCTCTTCATGCTTCTCAGCAACGACTGTTTCAACGCCAAGCAGTTCAAGCTCAACGGCATTGACTTTGAGCTGACGGGCAAGAGCACGAGCGAGACGGAGACCTTCATCAACAAGAAGACGGGATGTACCATAGAAGCTCTCAAGGAGAAGGATTTCCATCTGATAATGAAGATGGAGAAGAATCCGATGAACATCAACTGGTCGGTTGTCAAGTGGGCGCCAGCATCGGCTTCATTGCGCGATGAACTGAAAGCAGACCCTTGTAAGACGGCAAGCGTTTATCTTGCTTACCCTTGGCTCGACAAGTCGCCAGCACTGCTCTCCCCCACCCCTGAAGGCTACGAAGCTTTCTACATCAGCCACTACGGTCGCCACGGCTCTCGTTGGATGCCGGATGCAGCGCGCTACACAGTGCTCATCAACCTCTTCGACAGCATCAAGCAGACCCAATCGCTCACTCCTACAGGCGAAAAGGTCTATGCCCACTTGCAGACGGCTTGGAATGACGCGAAGGATCGTGAAGGTTCGCTGACTCCTCTCGGTGCCAAGCAGCATCAGACCATTGCAAAGCGCATGGTTTCTCGTTTCCCAAGTGTCTTTGCCGGCAATGCAAGGGTGGAGGCTCGCTCAAGTACGGTTATGCGTTGTGCAATGAGCATGACCGCTTTCTGTACGGCTCTCAAGGAAGCTAATCCTTATCTCGACGTAACAACTGAATGCAACGAGCGCACATTGAAAATCATCAACAATGTCACTCCCGAGGCGAAGGCCATGAGTAAGGACAAGTCGTGGTATGCCGACTACGAGAAGTTCTGCAAGAAGACCGTCAACGGCGACCGCCTCTGCCAAAGCCTCTTCGGCGAGAACAGCCTTACCGACGAACAGAAAACGACTGTCATCACAGAGCTTTACTGGTATGCCAGCGATATGCAAGACACAGACCTCGGCATAGATCTCTATGAACATTTCACCGATGAGGAACTGTACGCCCTGTGGACAACCGTCAACTACCGCATGTATGTCTGCAACACATGGTGTCCGCTTGGCAAAGGCACTGGTCCTGAATGTGCAAAGCCACTTCTCAAGGACATTATCACAAAGGCTGACCTAGCCATAACATCGCCAACCACCTCCGCCGATCTTCGCTTTGGTCATGACACAGCCCTCCTTCGCCTTCTCGCACTCATGGGAATAGAGAGTTGCACTTCCAGGGAGAAGAATCCAAAGAAGTTTGCAGACGCATGGCAAGACTTCCGCATATCGCCAATGGCAGCAAACCTCCAAATGGTATTCTATCAGCCATCAACTAACAACAATCAGCAGTCAACTACCAGCAGTCAGCAGTCAACTATCGGTAGTCAGCAGTCAACCACGTCGCAAAACAACCAACCAATCCTCGTAAAGTTCCTTCTCAACGAAGAAGAAACTACTATCCCAGCCCTCACCCCAACCGTCGCTCCATGCTACTACGATTGGAACGACGTAAAGAGATTATGGGAATAAAAAACGGGAATCAGTGGGCTTTTTTCACACTCACTGATTCCCGTTTTTATCTGAACAACCAGATATGGGATAAACCATCGACGACTTAATCAATACTCATCTTCGTTGAACAAAAAGTCTTCTTTAGAAGGATAGTCAGGCCAGATGTCTTCGATTGTGTCGTAAACGGTGTCTTCTTCGTCTTCAATCTCATTGAGGTTCTCTATCACCTCAAGAGGGCAACCAGAACGGTTGGCGTAGTCAATAAGTTCTTCTTTTGTTGCTGGCCATGGAGCATCTTCAAGCTTCGAGGCCAATTCTAAACTCCAGTACATTTTTATTTAGTTTTTATTAGTTTCAGGAGTTCCAGAGGTTTCAGAGGCTTCATTGAAACCACTAAAACTGCTGAAACCATTGAAACCGTTGGTTTATTATTTCTTCGGATTCCATGTTTCCTCGCGTACTCCCTCGTGGAAGTTGAGCTTGCGAGCAAGCATGAAGAGATAGTCAGAGAGACGATTCATATATTGCATCACCCATGGATCGAGCGGAGAAATCTCATGCAATGAGAAGATACGACGCTCTGCACGGCGACATACTGTACGGCAAACATGTGCCTGGGCAGCTTCTGGAAGTCCACCAGGAATGATGAACGCTGTCTGTGGAGGAATACAGATGTTAAGATAGTCAATCTGCTCTTCAAGAACGCGGATTTCCTCCTCGTCGAGCACAAACGACTGTGCCATAGGAGTCTGCTCCTTGTCTGTGGCAAGATAAGAACAGAGTGTGAAGAGGTTGTGCTGGGTACGGACGATGAGGCTCTTGTTGTCGCCGTCCTTCATGTACGAAGCAAGTTTTCCCAACTGTGCTGACAATTCGTCAACTGTGCCGTAAGCTTCAATGCGTGGATGAGTCTTAGGAACTTTCACTCCACCGATGAGAGATGTCATACCATCGTCACCGTGTCTTGTATAAATCTTTGCCATGGTGTTTGAGGTTTTAAGTTTTTAAGGTTTTTATTTTTAAGTGTTAAAGGTTAATCTTATAGATTGTCTTGTAGCGTTTTGGATCGCAGAATGCTACCGCAATATCCTCCATGTCGAAGATGACTTTAGGGAATGGGGTGTCAGCAAGTAGCGCATGCGACTGAGCCAAGTTTTCGAGTATCAGGACACACTTTGAGTCTTCGGTAACGGCAGAAGGCAAACGACTTGCCTGTTGCACTTGCACTTTACTGCTGCCTGCCACAAAGAACTGGCGACGCAACTCCTTAGTGATGTTGCCAAAGACGTCTTTTCCTATAATATATATTGGGAAGCGGTCTTGAACATAGTTGGCAAGACGGAGGTAGAACTGCAAGATTTCCACCTCCCTCTTGCTTAGTATTGCTGTCTTGTCTGCCAACTGCTTATAGGCATAGTACGGAAACTTCTGCGCTACGACATGACGAATGAAGTGATAGTCGGTAGGCGACTGCACTCCAAATCCTCGTGTGCGCGGTGCTCGTAGTATGCGGTTAAGCTTGTTGAACATGATTACTGTGGCTGCTTGCCGATATAAGCGAGGATACCACCATCTACGTAGAGTACGTGACCATTGACTGCATCCGAAGCCTTAGAAGCGAGGAATACTGCAGGACCGCCGAGTTCTGATGGGTCGAGCCAACGACCAGCAGGAGTCTTTGCGCAGATGAATGAGTCGAATGGATGGCGTGAACCGTCTGCCTGCTTCTCGCGGAGAGGAGCTGTCTGTGGAGTAGCAATGTAGCCAGGGCCGATACCGTTGCACTGGATGTTGTACTCGCCGTACTCAGAGCAGATATTGCGAGTGAGCATCTTAAGACCACCCTTGGCAGCTGCGTATGCAGAAACTGTCTCACGACCAAGCTCAGACATCATTGAGCAGATGTTGATGATCTTGCCCTCACGACGCTCCATCATTTCTGGGAGAACAGCAGAAGAGCAGATGAATGGACCTACGAGGTCGATGTCGATAACCTGCTGGAACTCAGAGCGCTTCATCTCGTGCATAGGGATGCGCTTGATGATACCTGCGTTGTTTACGAGGATGTCGATGTTGCCTACCTCAGCGTGAACCTTCTCTACGAGAGCCTTTACAGCGTTTTCGTCAGTAACGTCGCAAACATAGCCGTGAACGTTAGTGATGCCAGCCTCCTTGTAGTTGTTGAGACCGCGCTCGAGAGCAGCTTCGTTGATGTCGTTGAAGATGATATTGTCAATACCAGCATTTACGAATGCCTGTGCAATGTTGAAACCAATGCCGTATGATGCGCCTGTGATCCAGGCATTTTTGCCTTTTAATGAAAACATAATTAGAAGCCCCACCCCCGACCCCTCCCCCTTATGGGAGGGGAGTGATATGATTTATTGGGTGGGAATTATATCACTTGTTATTTTATTGTTATTTTATTTATTGCATAAGCCTTGTCCCGCATCGTTGTAAGTTATATCCTACAAGTGTAATTACTCCCCTCCCATCAAGGGGAGGGGTAAGGGGGTGGGGCTTTATTTTAGATCTGTAATGAGTGAGAAGTCCTGATCTCCATAGTCAAGGTTCTCGCCGCCCATACCCCAGATGAAAGTATAGTTGTGGGTAGCTGCAGCAGAGTGGATTGACCATTCAGGAGAAAGCACAGCCTGGTCACCCTTCATCCAGAGGTGGCGTGTCTCCTCTACCTCGCCCATGAAGTGGCATACTGCCTGGTCTTCAGGCACTTCGAAGTAGAAGTAAGCTTCCATACGACGAGAGTGTACGTGTGCAGGCATTGTGTTCCATACGCTGCCTGGAGCAAGCTCTGTCATACCCATCTGGATCTGGCAAGTGTCAACAACCTGATTTACGATCATCTTGTTGATGTTGCGCTCGTTAGACATCTCAAGAGAACCCATGTGTGCAACGATGGCGTTGTCCTTTGTGATCTTCTTTGAAGGATATTCCTTGTGTGCTGTGCAAGAGTTGAAGTAGAACTTGGCAGGCTTCTCTGGGTCAGCGCTCACGAACACAACGTCGCGGTCGCCACGTCCAATGTAGAGAGCCTCCTTGTAGTCGAGTTCAAAAACTTCGTCGCCAACCTTCACGCAGCCTTTGCCTCCAACGTTGAAGAGACCAATCTCACGGCGAGTAGTGAAGAATGGAGCCTTGAGAGGGTCGATAGCCTCAAGTTTGAGTTCCTCGTTTACAGGCATCGCACCACCAACAACCATGCGGTCGTACATAGAGTACACCATGTTTACCTCGTCGGCAGCAAACACTTTCTCGATGAGGAAGTCTCTGCGAATGCGCTTTGTGTCATAGCTTTTTGCATCTTCTGGATGCGCAGCATAACGGATTTCGTAGTTTGTCTTCATATCATTATTAAAGTTAATCTGTTAGTTATCACCTTATTAAGTTTAATATTGCATCCTATTAGACTGCAAATATATGATTTTCTCTTATTATACTAAAGAAAAAGCGGATTTTTTTTACAAAAAAAGTTTTTTTTGAAGATATATCTATTTATTTGCAATAAATAATGTGTAAATACGTTTTATGAAAGATTACGTATGCGAAAACTATTACTCTGCATATTCCTGCTTACAGCCATCGTGACAAGAGTCAGTGCGCAGTATGATGCTCTGTTCTCACATTACTTCGACATGCAGCCATCTTTTAACCCTGCTGCCGCCGGAGAAGAAGAGAAACTGAACATCACGGGAGCCTATGCCATGCAATATACCGGTTTCCGACATGCTCCAAAGACCATGTACATGGCTGCCGACATGCCACTTTATGCTATGAAAACGTACCATGGCGTGGGTGCTCAGCTGGTGAACGACCAGATAGGTTTGTTCTCCCACCAGAAGATTGCCGTGCAGTATGCTGCAAAGACAAAACTGGCGGGCGGACAACTCAGCATAGGTGCTCAGGCAGGACTGCTGACAGAGAAGTTCGACGGAAGCAAGCTGGACCTTGAAGACTCAAGCGACCCTGCCTTCTCTTCTTCACAAACAGACGGAAATGCGTTGGACATCGGTGTCGGACTCCACTACAAACACGGCTCTTGGTACGTGGGAGCAGCTATGCAGCACGCCACATCGCCAACGGTAGAATTGGGTGAAACAAACGAAATAAACATCAGTTCCACCTATTATTTAAATGGTGGATACAATATTAAGCTGAGAAATCCGTTTATTACTATACACCCTTCGTTCATTGTCCGCACAGACCTTGTGGACCATCGCGAGGACATAACTTGCCGCGTGGCATACACAAACGACTCGAAGAAATACTATGCTGGCGTGGGCTACGCTCCAGGAAAATCAGCCACAGTATATCTCGGCGCTCTCGTCAACGGCTTCAACGTAGGCTACAGCTATGAGGTTTACACGAGCCAGATAAGCGTAGGCAATGGCAGCCACGAACTTATGGTAGGCTACAAGATGGACCTCGACCTGCATAAGAAGGGCAGGAATCTGCACAAGAGCGTGCGGTTCCTTTAGTTCGCTCCCGAGCGAGGCTAATGGCAGAGTGAAAATCGGAAAACGAAATTTCGGAAAGCCGAAGTATCGAAATACCGAAATATCGAAGCATCAAGGTATCGAGGTATCGAATAATCGAGAAAAAACAAACAATCGAAAATTGTTAATATATAGATGAAAAAGATAATAATTCCAATACTGACACTGATAGTCCTTGCTGCTTGTTCTGGCAGTAGGACTGCATCTGTTAATGGTCGTGGAGGAGAATTGGTGGGCACTGGTGCCGGACGCGGCTTCACAGAGCCTACTCCATTCGGCATGACATACGTGAAGCGCGGTTTCCTCAAGATGGGTATTGAGCATCAAGACTCACTTTGGGGAAAGCAAACACCCGTGAAGGAAATCTCAGTCGATGGATTCTGGATAGACGAAACGGAGGTTACCAACTCAGAGTACCGCCAGTTTGTCTTTTATGTTCGCGATTCCATCCTTCGCACTCGCCTTGCTGACCCAGCTTACGGCGGCGACGAATCGTACATGATCACGGAAGACAAGAACGGTGACCCTATCACACCGCAGATAAACTGGAAGAAATCGCTTCCGCGCAAGCCTAATGAGGACGAGCTGCGTGCCATTGAAAGCATGTATGTCACAAATCCCGTAACAGGAGAAAAGCTTCTGGACTACAGCCAGATGAACTACCGCTACGAGATCTACGACTATACAGCCGCAGCACTCCGTCGCAACCGTCTCAACCCGGAAGAGCGCAATCTGAACACTGACATTCAGGTGAATCCTAACGAGGTGGTAATGATTTCCAAGGACACTGCGTACATTGATGATGAGGGAAAGATCATACGCCAGACCATCGACCGTCCGCTTTCTGGTCCATGGGACTTCCTAAACACATACATTGTTAATATATACCCTGACACTACTTGCTGGGTGAACGACTTCAACAACTCCGACAACGAGATGTATATGCGCTATTACTTCTCCAACCCGACCTACAACGACTATCCTGTTGTTGGCGTGACATGGGAGCAGGCTAACGCTTTCTGTGCATGGCGTACGGACTATCTCCTCAAGGGTCTTGGCTCACAGGCTCGCTTCGTACAGCGCTACCGCTTGCCTACCGAGGCAGAATGGGAGTTTGCTGCTCGCGGTGTTGAAGGCAACGAGTTCCCTTGGGAGGCAAAGAACATCAAGAACGACAAGGGATGCTTCTATGCCAACTTCAAGCCAGACCGAGGCAACTACACTGAGGACGGCAACTTGATAACCTCACGAGTGGGAATATATGGTTCCAACAGCAACGGACTCTTCGACATGGCTGGAAATGTAGCAGAATGGACAAGTACTATATACACGGAAGCTGGCGTGGAATCAATGAACGACCTCAACCCACAGCTTTCATACAATGCCGCAAAGGAAGATCCATACAAGCTGAAGAAAAAGAGCGTTCGCGGCGGTTCATGGAAAGACCCAGAGAGTTTCATTCGCTCTGCTTGGCGCACTTGGGAATACCAAAACCAGCCTCGCTCTTACATCGGATTCCGATGCGTTAGAAGTGCTGCAAGCCAAGCTAACCAGAAGAAAGTAAAGAAGTAAGAAAGCGAAAAGTGATAAGTGAACAATCAAATTATCGAAACATTGAATAATCGAAATATCGTCTAATAACAAAATCGACAAATGTCACTATGACAAGATATAGCAAATTCAATATCATCTATCATCTGCAGAAATGGCTTGACAGTGTTCCAGGTCAAACGTTCCTCAACTACGCATATAGCTGGGGTGCTGCAGTCGTAATCCTTGGTGCATTGTTCAAGCTTACTCACCAAGAGGGTGCAAACCTTATGCTCTACATCGGTATGGGCACTGAGGTCATCGTGTTCTTCCTTTCCGGTTTCGACCGTCCGTTCGACAAGACAGAGATTGGCAAGGATCTGCCTATCCATGTGGGTGAAGATGACGAAGAGCCTCTCTTTGAGCCACAGCAGGAAGAGCATGACGGCATACACATCACGGAATATGCTCCGATTGCGATTGGCAATACTGGCGAAGACGAGATTGGCACAGAGCCTTCTGCTTTCGTCGAGCAGCCTTCTGCAGAATCTCCTGCACAGAATGTGGCTGCTGTAGTCCCTGCAGCAAACAATCCTGCACTCGGTGCTGAAGTTGCAGAGGCAACTGGCAGCTATATTGAGCAGCTCCAACGTCTTACGGAGGTACTTGCCCAAGTATCTGACCAGAGCCAGCGACTCACCCGCGACTCTGAGGAAATGGAGAATCTCAACCGCACTCTCACCGGCATTTCCCGCGTTTACGAAATGCAGCTTAAGAGTGCATCTGCACAGATCAGCACAATTGACGAAATCAATGAGCAGACCAAGCATCTGTCTGAGCAGATTCAGGAACTCAACAAGATTTATGCACGCATGATTGATGCGATGAATAATAAGTAACATTAAAAGCTAATGGCAATAAAGAAAAGACCTGTATCTCCGCGCCAAAAGATGATCAACCTCATGTACGTCGTCTTGATGGCTATGCTGGCACTCAATGTTTCCAACGAAGTGCTGGACGGCTTCACATTGGTGCAAGAGAGTTTACAGCGAACAACGGAGAATGCTTCCAAGCAGAACCTGGAATCATTCAATACATTCGTTGATTTGATGGCACAGGATTCTGCCGGCGTAAGACCATGGTATGAGAAGGCGGCTCGCGTAAAGATGGAGGCAGACTCTCTATATAATCTGGCAGAAGAACTGAAACTTGCCATCGTAAGGCAGGCTGATGGTCCTGATGGCGACATAAACAACATCACTGCAAAGGACGACCTTGAGGCGGCTGCACGCATCATGCTTGCTGACGGCACTGGTCGTGGCAAGGAGTTGGACGCTGCCATCAAGAAGTTCCACGACCTCATGCTCGAACTTGCCCAGAACGACAAGCAGAAGAAGGAATTCGTTGACAAAGCCATACAGATGGACATCAACAAGTCGTTCGAAAGCATGCCTGTAGCAGCAGCCATCACCCTCCTCACAAAGCTTCAGAGCGACATTCGTTATGCAGAAGGAGAAACGTACCATGACTTCATCGCACGCTACAAGCATAACGAAGAGCCTTACTTCAAGCCTGAACCAGCTGGTGTCGTCATTCCACAGATGGCTAAGGTTACGGTTCCTCCTGTAAACCACAACATCTCAATGGTACCTAACGAGCCAAGCCATACTGCCACAACGACAAACAAGATGATGAATGTGCTCTATGCTGGCTATGACAACCCATTGAGCTTCACCGTCTCTGGTGTTCCACAGTCAAGCGTATCAGTCACTATGCAAGGCGGTACTGTTACCTCTAACGGCGACGGCACGTACATAGCACGTCCTTCCGCTGTTGGCACTCCGGCAATCTTCACGGTTACTGCCAACGGTCAGGAGATTGGCAAGTACGAATACAAGGTTCGCCCACTGCCACCACCATCGCCATACATACTCATGGGCACAGACCGATACAAGGGTGGTCGCATCTCAAAGGGTGCCATCATGGGAGCTGGCGGCATAAACGCAGCCATCGACGACGGCTTGCTTGACATTGAATTCCGCGTAAACAGCTTCACGGCAGAATTCCTTGGCGACATGAACACAGTAGTCCCTGTAGCATCGGCGGGAGCAAGCTTCTCCGATCAGCAGAAACAAATGATCAGACAGCTCGCACCAGGCCAGCGCTTCATCATCAAGAACATCAGTGCTACTGGTCCTGACGGCATCACACGTACACTCAAGACTTCAATGGAAGTTAGAATCAAATAGGCTATACGTTTACGTAAAACCGCAAAGTTATGAAAAAGCAAACATCACGCATTAAGCATTACGCATTAAGCATTATATTCATTGCACTGCCTCTTTTGGCAATGGCACAACCACAGGCTCGCCGTAACCAGCAGCAACAGCAACAGCAGCAGAAGTCTTCCAGCAGTGGAATGACCACACGCGCAAGGATAGCCTTCCCTACTGCACAGACAATGGACGAGGACGTGGTATGGCGCCGCGACTTGTACCGTGAGCTCGACCTTGCCGAAGATGCCAATGGAGGTCTCTACTACCCAACCACTGCACAGGGTTCGCAGATGAACTTGTTCACATACATGTTCAAGCTGATGCTCTCCGGCCAGATAAAGGCTTACGAATACAAGCTTGATGGCAACGAGCACTTCACAGACTCTGCACGCATCAAGCCTATGCAGTTTCTCAAGGATTACGACATATACTATGAGAAGGGTGCCAACGGTCGTGTTCGCATTAGCGATGCCGACATTCCTTCTGCACGCGTGAAGAAGTATTACATCAAGGAGACATCATACTACGACCAGAAATCATCCACCTTCCACACGCAGGTGCTTGCCATCTGCCCTATCCTTGAGAAGGAAGACGATGACGATTGGGGAGAAGCTACCACACTCAGCTATCCTCTCTTTTGGGTGAAATACGACGAACTCGCTCCGTTCCTTTCCAAGCAGACCGTCATGACCAGCAATCTCAACAACGCTGCAACGATGAGCATGGACGACTTCTTCACCAAGAACATGTACAAGGGCAAGATCTACAAGACTGTCAACATGCAGGGAAAGAAGATTTACGAGTATTGCAAGACTGACGAAGCCATCAGGGCTGAGCAGCTTCGCATCGAAAACGAGATAGCAGCTTTCGAGAAGACTGTCTTCGGAGACAAGGAAAAGGCTGCCGCACAAGATTCTGTTGCTGCTGCACAGGCTGCTGACAAGAAGGGAAAGAAGGCAAAGAACCGCCGCTCTTCTTCAAGCGACCAACCTGCACCTTCTGCACCAAAGCAGCAGAAAGTGAAGTCCAAGCCAGCACCATCTTCAGGCTCACGCGTCACTGTTCGCAGACAGAGACACTAAACAAGCCTCTCCCCCCCTTGCCCCCTCCCCGATTATGGGGATGGGGAGTAATTACCTACTGATGATTCATGGTACAGGGAAAATTCCACATATTATTAGCTTTGCTTCTTTGGCTCTCCCCTCTTGTGGAGGGGGCGGGGGAGGTCTCCGCCCAAATAAAGTTCGGTGTCAAGGGTGGTGTGAACCTGGTCAGCTTCTCTAACAATAAGGAGTTTCTGGATGCTAAGTATCGTTCGGGATTCTTCGTCGGACCAACCTTGAAGGCAGATGTAGCCACTTTGCCTCTCGGAGTTGATATATCACTGATTTACGATCAGCGTTCGGCAAGTGTCACCAATTACCTCCCAAATGATGCGGCATTTCCTGGCAACTCATTGAACGAGAAGATCAGGAGTCGTACGCTAAACATTCCTCTCAACCTACGTTTCTATGTCCTTGACATTGGTGGATTGGACGCTTTTGTCAAGGCTGGTCCGCAAGTAAGCACCTATCTTGGCGACAAGAAGGTCGTTGAGGGCATAACGGACTACAAGGAGGAATGGGACGAAGCCGACTACTCCGTGAATCTTGGTGCAGGTTTCACCATATCCGAAAAACTTGAAGTCTCAGCAAACTGCAACATCTATTGCGGCAAACGCAAGAACGCATCTTGGTCGGACGCCTTTGAGCATACTACGCAATCAGTCAAGCACGACATGAAGAAGCTTGCTTGGCAAGTAGGCGTCGCCTGGTACTTCTAACCTAAACCCTAACCTAAAAACCTCAAATATGAAAAGAATCCTTACCCTCCTCGTTATCTTCACACTCGCGTCAATAACCACCTTCGCCCAGCATTCCGACCTCAAAGCCTACGGACTCAAGGGCAAGGTAAAGCGTATTTCCACAAGCGACCGTGAAGGAGTAGCCTTCGACAAGAACGGAAAGATATTCTCCATACGCATCCCAAGCATCCTGGCTGGTGGCGGCAGCGTGTATGCAAAGAAGATCAACCACAAGAACAACAGAATAACATCCGTCAACTACCCTGGCGAATGGCAAGGAGCCATAGGCACTACCGTAACATACAAATACAACAAGGCAGGCTATCTCGCCTCTACCGAACTCAGTGGTCACGAATGGTGGGACAACTACTACTATTCCAACTACAAGAACGGTCTTCCTTACACCGTAAAGCTTGATGTTGGCGGCGAAGCCCATGGCGAGGAAGGCACCTGCAAGATCACCTACACCCGCTTCGACTCTCACGGCAACTGGACAGAATGCCGATGGGAAGGCACGCTCAAGGTTACAGACGATGGCGGTGAGACATACCACAACGAGAAGTACAGCCACACAATCAAACGAGAGATTTTCTACTATTAATGCCGTAACCGACGTTGACCTAACAACATCATAACCACAAAAAAAGCTCCTATGGCTACACCGCGTAACCATAGGAGCTTTTTTTGTGCATAACCAAAGCTACAGCTGCTCACACATTTATATGACTCATCGCGCTATATACTCTTGGTTATCGGCTTGTTATAACGAATCATGAGGGGTGAGAAATCTTTTGAATTTCTGTAGGTTCTTCACCAATTTGGGTGCAACAAGAACGTCTGAAGGACGTAAACATTCTAGCCTAGGGCAACGCCCTAGGCAACTGATATTTAAGATGTTAGCATCGCTGCAACGCAGCAATGACAATAGTGGGCAACGCCCTTTGGCTTAACCAGAATTTCGCGTGATTATTAGTCGTGTAGAAAGCTGCGTCGCAGCATATTGTTGTTGCTGCGTTGCAGCTATGCCAATATCCTTTATATCAACTTCCTAAGGCGTTGCCATAGGCTAAGATGTTTTACGGCCTTCAGCCTATTTAGCATCACCAAGTTGCCACCAAATTGAATCAGAACCTTTCTGCGTCAGTGGCGATTCTTGTTGAACAAAATAGGGGTGCCCTGCTCGAAGGTTTTGAACATGTCTGCGATTTCTTCGGCTTCGCCTTCGGCATGGGTGTCAAGATATAGGTCTGGGACTTCGCCTCGGATGCTGTATATGTTCACGAATCTGTGGCCAGCTACCATGAGTTTGTTGTCTTTTGAGAGTGATACGGGGTAGAGAGTGCCTTGCGAGCGGATAGAACCAAGGCAGACGATCTTGCCTTTTGCATCGAGAGCAAAGATAGAGGTCGGGATAGCCTCCAGGTCTGAGTTTACGTTATTCCCGAAAGTCTCTTGCGACACAAGCAGTACCTGCTGATCACCGACTTTTGCATAAGCGAAAGCTGAGGTATCGCTGAAATTGCTTACGAACGATTGAAAAGCGTCTTGTTCCTGGTTTTCTACTACTGTAGAATCTGAATTCAGGTTATCTGCATCGATTTGTGAGCATGGTGCCATAGTGAATAAAAGCATGGCGAGAGAGAATAATTGCTTCTTCATAATTTTGTCTTTTTAAGTTTATGGATTGTTTATTTTCTAAGATGATTTTTTCACTTTTTACGCTGCAAAGTTATGCAGCATTCTCCTACCTATTCAGACAAAACATGAAAATATGTGGTGCAGATTGTGAATTTCACGAAATGTACATGTTTTTCTTGTTTTCAACCCTATTCATGATAAAGGGATGCGATTAATCTTCAGCACCATCATGGGGGTGATGTTCTTCGGCATCGTGCGAGAGGATGATGTCGCGTGCCACAAGCGACTGATTGCCAGCAGCGTCGGCGCAGTAAACCACGAGATGATAGTTGCCTTCCTGAGCATTCTCCGGGATAACGACATCGTGATGGTGGACGTGAGCGTTGCGGAGTCCAGATATGTCATTGTACGACTTCTTGAAGAAGAAAGGCTCCTCGCCGGCACGAGACTTAACCTTGTGAGAATGGCCGTCGAAGTTGCTGTGGATCTCTATCATGTAGCTGCCGAGCCTAACATCGTCCTTGAAGTCGCACTCGAAGTGAATGCCTGCGCCAATGAGCAGTTCGTCACCGTCTTCAGGCTCGTCAAGTTCAATGACAGGAGCGATGGTATCGACATCGTCGTCATCGCCACAAGAAGTAAAAACGAAAGAGAATGCTATTGCGAGAACGGAAAGAATATAATACTTTTTCATAATGATTTTAGTTTTGATTTTGTTTGAATTTGCACAAAGGGGTCTGACCCTTTTGTGCAATTTTGTTTGGGATTAATAATTGGTGTTTCCCTCCCTTTTAACAAAAACAAGAAAAACACTTTTTGAAGTCCTTTTAGAATCTCTTGCAAGATTCCGTATCTTTCTGTTCGTCATTCCTTGAGAGCGAGCTCTCATGAAATGCCAAACAGAAACATACTGTACTTCAAAAAGAAAAAACATTAAAAAACAATCACTTAGTTCTCAACAATGAAGGTGAAAAATGTTTTTCCTGTTTTTTGCATGAAAGAGAAAGTAAGCCCATTAGGGTGATGGTTTGTTCTTGGGATTTTGTCTGTGAGCTCGCTCACTAGGAAAATCACGAGGGCAAAGCATCAATGGCTTGTCAGAGCCATCTTCTATTTCATGCGGTTTTTATTGTTTTTGTTCTTCTTCCAAAAATGAACTGAATTTCAATTCGTTATATTTATATAAAAGATGGGAAAGTTTAATAATTAATAATTAACTGTTGTCATCAAAATGTCGGAAATCGGGCAAATTTCTGACATTTTGTTTGTCATGTGCCCGATTTTGTGTACTTTTGCAAGCAAAACAAACACAAAAACGACATAAAAGAAATGGAAAAGTTAGATCCTATTGATCTGAAAATTTTAGGATTGCTCTCAACAAACGCACGATTGGCCTTCAAGGACATTGCTGCGGAATGCAACATTTCAAGAGCAGCTATCCACCAAAGAGTGCAGCGACTCATAGACGACGGAGTGATACTGGGCTCTTGCTTCAACATCAACCAAAAGGCTCTTGGCTACTCTACCTGCACATACGTGGGCATGAATCTGGAGAAAGGCAATATGTACAAGGATGTTGTTGCTGAGCTTGAGAAGATTCCTGAGATCGTGGAATGCCACTTTACCACTGGACCTTACACAATGATGGTCAAGCTTTATGCACGCGATAACGAGCAATTAATGGACCTTTTGAACAATCGTCTTCAGGGCATTCACGGCGTAGTTTCTACGGAAACCCTCATCTGTCTTGAGCAAAGCATCAAGCGTGAACTGCCTGTAGAGATTCAAGATTAAACAAATATAAAGTGAAGAACTCTTCACTCTTCACCCTTCACTTTTCATGCGACCTATAATCGGAATTACCGGCAACTATCTTGCCGAACAAGGACTCACAACCATAGCGAAGGCTTATTACCAGTGCGTAGAACGTGCTGGCGGAGCTCCTGTCATATTGCCTCCTACCACAGACGAAACCATCCTCAAGGCGCAGCTTGACAGTGTTGACGGACTGTTGTTCACTGGCGGTGCAGACCTTAATCCGCTGCTTTGGGGTGAAGAACCAAGCCCAAGACTTGGCGGTATAAATGCTGAACGCGACCGTTCTGAACTGCTTATCGCCAAACTCGCCTACAACCGCAACGTGCCAATGTTCGGCATTTGTCGCGGTTTGCAGACCCTCGTTGCAGCTTTCGGCGGCAAGATACAGCAGGACATCAGCCAAGACCAAACAATAAAGCATTCGCAAGATGCCGTAAGAAGCGAACCAACACATACGGTAAAGTGGACAGTCACTCCCCCGTTCGGGGGAGATGGAGGGGGCTTGCTCGTCAACTCCTTCCACCACCAAGTAGCATCTGATGCAGGACCTTGCTTTAGGGTTACAGCCGAATCCCCTGACGGTTTCATCGAAGCCGTGGAGAGCAATGAGCATAAGCCTATCATTGCCGTACAGTGGCACCCGGAGAACCTCTACGATTCAGCGCCGGAAAGCAGTCAACCTTTCTTCAAGTGGCTCGTGGAAGAGGCGAAGATATACAATCGCGCCAAGCAGATTCACGACCGCATAATCACTCTCGATTCCCACTGCGACACGCCGATGTTCTTCCATCTCGGTGTGAACCTCTCGCAGCGCGACAAGAATGTACTCGTGGATTTCCAGAAGATGCAGGAAGGGAAACTTGATGTTTCCAATATGGTTTGCTACCTTCCGCAGCCTAACGAGGGCGATCCTTTCTCAAAGAAGATTCACTTCCCGATAGAGTCTCCAAAACAATATGTTGACTTCATCTTTGACGGCATAGAGAAGCAAGTGGCTGATTCCAACGGAATGGCAGCCATCGCCAAGACCGTCGCAGACTTGAAGGAGAACAAACGCCAAGGCAAACGCTCCATAATGCTCGGTATCGAGAATGGACTTGCGCTTGAAGGCGACCTGAAGAACGTGGAATATTTTGCCAATCGCGGCATTACCTACATCACGCTTTGCCATAATGGCGACAACGACATCTGCGACAGTTGCCGTGGAAAGCAGACATTCGGCGGTCTCAGCAGCTTCGGCAAACAGGTGGTAAAGGAGATGAACCGACTCGGAATCCTCGTGGATCTCTCACATGCCGGCGAACAGACATTCTACGATTGCATCCGTGAAAGCGAGAAGCCTGTCGTTTGTTCCCACAGCAACTGCCGTTCACTCTGCGACCATCCGCGCAATCTTACCGACCACCAGATGCGTGCCCTCGCAGAGAATGGCGGCGTGATGCAGATAACAATGTACCCCGGCTTCCTTTCTCCCCTCCCTGTGGAGGGGGCGGGGGAGGTTGTTGGGGCTACAGTCCTTGATGCCCTAAAGCACCTCAAGCACGCTATAGAAATCATGGGTATCGACCATGTTGGCATAGGTACGGACTTTGATGGCGACGGTGGCGTGCCAGGTCTTCGCAATGCGTCCGAGATGATTAACCTCACTCGCTTCCTCATCAAGGAAGGCTATACCGACGAGGAAATAGAGAAGATATGGGGAGGTAACTGGCTGAAACTCGTTGAAAGTCAGCGAAAATAGAAAGGGTTAGGAAGTGAATGCCTTATACTTCCTAACCCATTGATTAATTAAACAGATGCCACTTGCTGAAGTTCTTGTGAGCCTTGAGCGCAGCAGGAACGTCCTGTGAAACCTTTGTGCCCTTGAAGCCCATGATGATGAGGCGGTCGCAGTTGGCAAGGGAAGCTGGAATTGGACCCGAGAGTTCTGGGTTGTCCTGAATCCAAACAGTGGTGAGCTTAGTGCAGTTGCCCAGATTAGCAGGAATGGAACCTGTGAGATTGTTGCGGTTGAGGTTAATGCCTGAGAGATCAACGCAATTGGCGATCTCAGCAGGTATCTCTCCTGTGAGGTTATTGTCGTAGATCTCAAATCCTGTAAGCTTACCGCCCTTGAAGAACTCTACTGGGATAGTACCTTCAATGCCACAACGACAGAGAACAATTTTCTTCAGACTTGCCATTGCAGCAACCTTGTCGCCAGGAATAGTGCTTGGCTGGTTTGCTACATTGCGCATGAAAATGTACTCAAGGTTAGTGTTGTCCCACAGTTCTACTGGGAATGGAGCATTAGCAACGCCAGGACCTCCGATGAATGCGCTGTAGTCAATCTTTAGATTCTTGAGGTTAGACATCTTGCCAATAGCAGCAGGAACGCGACCTTGAGGCTCTTCGCTTGTTTCCCAATGCATTTCCTTTACATTTGCGAGGTTGCCGACGCTTTCAGGAATCTGACCCTTGAAGTTGCTTACATTAAGTGTTTCAAGAGAAGTAAGCTTGCAAAGACCTTCGAACGAGCCTTCAGGACCACTTATTACGAGAGTCTTGATAGCTGGCATGTTCATATCCTCTGGAAGAGTATAGTGCTCTTTACCATTAATGTAAAGCATGAGTTTCTCTATCTTCTCAAGTTTGAAAAGCTCTGCAGGAACAGTATTTGCTATGCTGTTCTGTCCATTGCGAACGCGAATGGAAAGTTCCTTCAGTTCTGTCAGACAACCGATTTCAGCAGGAATATCTCCGCTCACTGAGTCAGCATTGATAGTAAGAGTGAGAACACGCTCTACACCATCAGCACCAGTTTCGGCCGTTACGCCTTCCCATTCAGCAAGAGGTCTTTCTGTACCCCAGCCCTCAGTGCCTTTTGTCCATTTAGAGCCGTTGAGTTTCTCGAAAAGAATGTTTAAGACTTCGCGGTCAGTAAGATCAGAAGAAGTAGCACTTCCTCCCGAGCATGCAGTCATGCCGAACATCACACAGACTGCACTTAGAAACAAAAAAGTTTTTTTCATAGGTGTAAGGAATTATATAAGTCCGTTAATTAGTATTTGTTACATAGCACTTACCTTCACGCCATTGGCATTGTAATATACGCCATTGCGCTTGATAATCAACTGGTTATTGCGTACGAACTTGCCATTCTGAGAAGCCTTCTCCGCAACAACATTCTGGATAGCGTCCGGTTCGCCTACGCCAATCTTCACGGTTTCGTTTGTAGCATTGCCGCTTGCATCCACAACAGCCTTCTTCGCCGCATCGAACTTATGTCCAGCAGAGAGGATATTCACACCGTTCTTCATCACGATGTCCTTCACATTCCAAATAGCAGGAGTGCCTTCTACCTCTATTGTAGCATAGTCCACAGTCAGCACACCATCACCATAGAGCGAGATGCCGAATGCTTTCTTCGCTTCTGAATGATCTTCAACCCACAACTTTGCACCATCAGAAACTGTAAGGTTACCATCAATACTTATACCACCTGATGATTTTTCCAAATTAGCTATGGTCAAAGAGCCATCTCCATAGATCTTCACATCAGCACTCTCTGAGTACATAGCATACTGATTCGTAGAATTAAGTATTAAAGACGTACCTTTTATATAGATGTTCAAAGGCTCATTTCCATAATAAGATATAGCATTTACCCCATGTTTCGTTTCCAGAAGACCAACATCATTCATACTGAGAGTATTAGTGGTTACATCATATTTTATATATCTATCTGAAGTTTGACCCAGATTGTTACAGTTTTTACTATCTACTTGAACATCATAGATATACAACGGATACTTCACCAGAGGAATATCCAAGCCAATTTCTACAGGATTATCATAGGTGATAGATACCGCAGAGTCGTCTGTGGAAAGTCTTACACGAAAATAGCGGAAATAGACTGGCTTATCCTCAGCAGTAAAACTTACACTGGCAAAAGGAACCTTTCTGTTTGAAGCATAGCTGTTGAATTCGTCTTTTGTTACGACTCCCTTGCTAAATTCTTTCCACTGTCCTCTATTATCATCGATATATTCCCATACATACTCTACATCACTTCCCACATTCTTAGACATAGTAATCTCGGCACCCACCTGCACTCCATCTGTGCCATTTGGGGCAATCTCTACGCTCTTAGGGTTCTCGGGTGCAACAATGCCCTGATCGTTTTTAACTTTAACAATCACTGGTGACACACTGATATTATTATACACCAAACTGATATGCTTGCTATTAAGCAAGAAATCGGCCTCATAATCGCCTTCATAGGTAGAATATAAGACGGGCGTTGCTTCAGGTCCAACTATATATTGCGCACCTATGCTCACCAAGAAATCGGTAGAAGTAGATATGCTCTGCAATGCTTCTATTGCAGACTTCAAATCAATAGTCACATGTCCACCATTACTATTGTTATTGGCTGTGCGTGCAAACCAATAATCATCAGGCTGTGCGTTAACGTTAGGTGCTGTATGTGGTTTAATCAAAGAAGAAGGGCCAGTTTTTTCTCCATAATATACATCATCAAGATCTAGTACATACTTGTATTCAGGCTTCCACTCACTAAAGTACACAGCATATATGCGCTGATATGCCGTAAAAGAAGGCAGATAAGTGTCATCAAATGAGAGCGTTTGAGCGTCAACGTCATATTCCATGTTAACAATGGTACGCTCATAGACTCCAGTTCCCGATGGTAGCACATCGTAATAAGTCTTTTCAGCTGATACAGTCAATGCGCAGCAGAGAGCTGCGAAAAAGAGTAAAAGTTTCTTCATAATATATAATGTTTATTTGGTTATGCGTTTGTTATGTACAAAGTATCAAAGTCAAAGTCAAAGTTAAAGTCAGAGTCAGAGTCAAAGACTCTCTCGATACTGCGATGGAGTCATTCCGGTTTCTTTCTTGAAGAAGCGAGTGAAATTAGTTGCCTCGTCAAAACCGCAAAGCAAGCCTATCTGCTCAATGGTAAGCTCTTGACGCGTAGAGAGGAGCTTGCGAGCATGCTGCAATCTGACCAACGCAATATATGCTACTGGGGTTTGATTCCTAATGGATTTCATTTTTCGTCGCAACTGCTGAGAGGTGATGCAAAGTTCTGAAGCCACATTCTCTACAGAGACATTCTGGCTTTCCATAACCTTAAAGATTGCAGAATCTACAGCATGAAGGAATCGACTATCTTTCATATTTGGTGTTATTTTGGTACTTGCATTTGTTTGTGGGTGCAAAATTACTACTTAACCGCCAAAATCATATAATCAATTCTAATCATTCTATAATCAATTTCCATCAAAATAAACAACAAAAGGCTGATTTATAACATTATAGGAGTTGTAGCAAAAAAAAATGTAAGCATAAGAACACAATATCCTTATGCTTACAAACGGTTTACGGTTAAAGTCGCCCTCCCTCTCAGGGAGGGACGGGGTGGGTCTGTCAAAGACTCTCTCTATACTGCGATGGAGTCATGCCGGTTTCCTTCTTGAACGAACGTGAGAAGTTTGTTGCTTCTCCGAAACTGCAGAGCAAGCCCACCTGTTCTATGGTTAGGTCTTGGCGTTCAGCAAGAAGTTGTCGTGCATAATCCATACGAATAGTGTTGATGTATGCTATTGGAGTTGTTCCCTTGATGGATTTCAGCTTACGGCGCAACTGCTGAGAGGTGATGCAAAGTTCGGAAGCAATATTCTCGGCAGTGACATCTTTCTTGCCCATCAACTGGAAGATTACGTTGTGTAGTTTCTCTATGAAGAGATTGTCTTCCTCACTCACAACGGCAGCGGCGACAGGCTCATTGTGGTTTATCTTTTCAAGGAAAAGTTTCTCCTGATCAGCCATCTGCTCTTTCAGCTCAAGGATCTGCGCACGCAGCAAACGGTTGTGGCGATTTCTGTTGCGGACAACAACGCATAGTCTTAGAATAAGCAGCACGAATACAATGGCAGCACAGATGCCAACGCATACCACTACAATAAGTTGGCGATGCTTCGACTCCGCCTTCTCTCTTTCGCTGTCGGTGTCGTAGCTTACCTGAAACTCTGCAAGGGATCTCGCTGACTCGTCCCTATAGATGGAGTCTTTTATCTGAGTGTAAAGGTTAAGATAGTCCAGGGATTTCTGTGTGTCTTTGGACTTATATGCGTCAGACATTTTCTTGTACACCCTCATAAGGGTAGCCTGCTCGTGTTCTTCCTTAGTTATCCTTAGCGACTTCTCAAGCTGTTCTATTGCCTCAGCATTCTTCTCCTGCGAAAGATACAACGTTCCCAACTGCAAGTATGTTATGCCTAAGGAGTGACGTTCGCCGGCGGACTCCAAATAATCGATCGCCTTAATATACTCGCGTTCTGCCTCTGACATTTGTGACATAGCGACAAGCACGTCTGCCTTCTGCGACAATCTGCGCCCCATACGAAGAGTATCTTTGCCAGACTCTTCCAGATGGTACGAGAGATTTATGAACTCCAGTGCCTGCTGTCGCAGAGCGATACTGTCGGCTTGAGCCTCTGATTTCGAAAGATTCAGATAGATTTCAGACGCCATTCCGTAGCGTGTGGCAAGGTGCGGGCTGCCCTCCACCTGTTTTTCCATGTCAATAGCTTTCTCTATAAACTCTCGGGCAAGGTCATACTGCTTGTTACCCATATAGATATAGGCAATGTTATTGTAGTCGTTTGACAGGATGTCTGCATCGCCGGTCAGTTTGTCAAGTTCAAGGAGTTCGCGAGCAGTGGTAATGGCACTATCCAGAACGCCCAACTGCTGATAGTCGCTCATCACATACGAAAGAGCATCTGAAACGGCTGTCGTGTCACGCAGTTCACGTCCCACTTCCAAAGCCATCTTCGCCATGGTCAGACTCTGCTTATAGTCAGCATTCTGGAAAAGCGTCTCAGCAGAGTCGAGGTAAAGTTGCAGAGTAGTGGTGTCAGCACTTCCGTCAACAGTGCTTGGGCTCTTGCCTTCACGGTGACAGGAAGTCATCACTACATTCACAAACAAAAGTAGAAAAGGGATTACTTGTTTCATTCCAATGACTGTTATTAAAGTTTCCCACCCTTAATATTCAATGTAACTTATTGATTTTCATTAAGATTTTAGTTCAGATGTCGAGCATCTTCGATGCGATCCCCATAAAATCGTTCTTAAGAGCGACGTACTGGAGCGTATTTTGGTGAGGATTATAGTTTAAGATTTTAATCCTTACGATAATCCATAACAAAAATCTTAACTGAAAATACGCTCGAATACCTCGCTTTATGGAGTATTTTATTATGGATCGCCCTACAGGCTCGACATCTAAACTAAAATCTAAACTAAAATCTAAAGGGTGGGAAAGTTTTATTAGTGTTATTACACGAACCTTGCGGTGATGCTATTCTTGTTCTTCTTGATTTCTTCTGGTGAGCCTGCAGCCACGAGTTGACCGCCACGGCGACCGCCTTCAGGACCGATGTCAATGATATGGTCTGCCTGACGGATGATGTCGAGGTTGTGTTCGATGATGATTACGGTGTTTCCCTTGTCAACGAGCTTGCGGAGAACCTCGGAGAGGATGCGGATGTCCTCAAAATGAAGACCTGTTGTCGGTTCGTCAAGGATATAGATGGTCTTGCCAGTGTCACGCTTTGAGAGTTCCGTGGCAAGCTTCACGCGCTGGGATTCGCCGCCGGAGAGAGTTGTTGACGATTGTCCGAGAGTGATGTAGCCGAGTCCGACATCCTGCAAAGTCTTAATCTTCTGGAGGATGGATGGCTGATGCTCAAAGAATTCCACTGCCTCATCGATGGTCATATTCAGCACATCGGCTATGCTCTTGCCCTTATAGCGCACTTCAAGCGTCTCACGATTGTAACGCTTGCCGTGGCAGGTCTCGCACTCCGTATAGACATCAGGGAGGAAGGTCATCTCAATGGTACGATAACCGTTGCCGCCACAAGTCTCGCAGCGACCACCCTTCACATTGAAAGAGAAGCGACCGGGCTTGTAACCACGGATTTGTGCCTCTGGAAGGTTCACGAAAAGCGAACGGATGTCAGCAAAGACACCAGTGTAAGTGGCTGGATTTGAACGTGGCGTGCGACCAATAGGCGACTGATCCACGCTGACAACCTTATCCACAAGTTCCATTCCTTCAATGGAATCGTATGCAAGAGGCTCTTTCAGCGAGCGATAGAAATGGTGCGAAAGGATGGGCTGCAAGGTTTCGTTCACGATGGAAGACTTGCCCGAACCTGAGACACCTGTGACAACAATGAATTTACCGAGCGGGAATTCAACGTCCACACCCTTGAGGTTATTGCCGCGACAGCCCTTGAGAGTTAAAGACCCACCGACCCCCTCTAACTCCCCCACAGGGGGAGGAGCTGCGCTGAGTTCGCCGTTGAGGTATCTTGCCGTAAGCGTGTTGCTCTTGAGCATTTCCTCTGGAGTCCCCTGGAACACTACTCTACCACCATTGTTGCCAGCCTTAGGACCAATGTCAATAATATAGTCAGCAGCACGCATCATATCCTCGTCATGCTCAACTACAATCACCGTGTTGCCCATATCGCGAAGTTTCTTCAATGATGCAATAAGTCGCTCATTATCACGCTGATGAAGACCGATAGACGGTTCATCCAGGATATAAAGCACATTAACGAGACCAGAACCAATCTGCGTAGCAAGACGAATACGCTGCGACTCACCACCAGAGAGCGATGAAGACTGACGGGAAAGTGCCAGATAGTCAAGACCAACCTCAAGCATGAAGTCTAAACGAGAAAGGATTTCCTTGAGGATTTCCTTTGCCACAGCCTTC
>JAZRXS010000075.1:0-24314 GCA_045600325.1 Prevotella sp. | reverse complement strand
TACTTTCATGCCGTCTTGTGCAGGAAGAACCTGCGCAACCATGCCGACATAATTGAAATTCAACTTAGCGCCTGGCTTTGCTGTAATGGCAAAGTTACCATCGAAGTCGGTAATTGCTCCCTTGGAAGCATCACCTCCCACAACAGTAACACTGGCACCAATGATAGGTTCGCCACTGGAATCAACCACTGTACCCTTTATTGTCTGGGCGAGAGCGTCGCTTGGCATAAAGGAGATGAGCAGAAGTGTCAACAGTGACAACATCCATCCAAATGCTTTCTTTTGCTTTGTGAACATGTTGGTTAAGTTATTATTATTAGTTATTATGATTCGTTTTCAAAAGAGTTATATTCAATGTCCTAATTGTCCTCTATTTGCTAAATATGCTTTGCAAAGTTAACAATTCTTAAACAAATACCAAAATATTTAACAAAAAAAGACAATTTACTTGTTTTATATATAAAAAATAAATGTGTGTTGTGCTAAGTTTTGCCGATATAGTGTCGTTATGGTGGTGTTTTTTAGTGAAAGAATGTTGCTCTTAGGTAATAGGAAAAGGAATGGAAAAGATGCCCATAGTGTCGTTTCCATGAAGTGTCACTTTCTCTTTGTGGGATTTGTTTTGCTTGATTGTAAGCAAAATGTGAGGTTTTGGTTACAAATCGTAAGTTTGGGTTTTGTAAGGATTTTGCTTCAGAAAAGTTTCTGTAGGAGTTGTTTTTCGTGAAAAATAGGGTTGCAGATGGAAAACGTGGGAGTTTTTGGTAAAAAGCGTGGGAGTTATTGGTCAAAACTCTATGAGTTTTTGTGCGAAACTCATAGAGTTTTAGGGTGAAAAAGCAGCATTTTTAAGGTAAAAACGACTGCTTTTGGGTCGCTTTTTCGCAGTAAGAAAAGTTATGTTTCTGATAATCAAAGAGTTGTATAACTGTGTTATTTTGGCGATTTTCCGAGCAACTGGAAAGTTGTTTGATTTTCTTGTCTTCTACGAGGGGAATGATTTTCGTGATTGTAAGCAAAATATGCTGTTTTGCTTACGGATTGTTACTTTTATGTTGATCAAGGCGAAGGATGGAGTATGGTGGCGGTTTTAGGCTGGTATCGTAGAGCCTCCACTTGTCTTATTTACATAAATTGCGTGGTTAACAGCATTTTGTTTGCTTATAATACACATTAATATATAAAAAAGTCGTAATTTTGCAGCCTGAAATGTGTAATTTTGGCGATTCGGATCGTCTGCAATTTAACAATGATAATTAATCTGGCACAGAGCGTTTCGTTGTATTGGTCTGTTGCCTCGTACTAAAATAATTGATTGTTTTGAAAAGTATTAGATTAACATTACTGACGCTGCTTTTGTCTTCTGCACCGTTGTTATGCAATGCGCAGATAGTCGATACCCGTGCAAAGGAGGAGAAACTGACCTTTGCACAGCGTATAGCACTGAAGACAAACGCTTTTGACTGGCTCACATTGACACCAAACCTCGGCTTGGAGTTTGATGTTCGCGGTACAAACTGGAACCGTTGGGCTGCTGTTGTTAATGCAAAGGGTAACTTTACGCCGAGCCACACCTTCAATCCTGGCATCGTTTTCGAGCACCAGCAGCTGCGTGTGGAGGCAAGAAACTATTGGAGAACCCGTCAGATAGACGGTCGCTACGTGAATTTCCACGACAACATTCTTGACAAGCTTTTCTCTTTCCGCCGTGTTCAAGTGAAGCATCCGCTCACGACATACTATCGTGGACTCTATGCTGCCTACGACCGTTTCGACTTCCTTCTTACGAACACCGGCTACAGGGGAAGCGCCATCTCGGGCGGTTTCGTCTATGGTATCGTCCGTCCGCTCTACCAGTATGCCAATGGAAACTCCATCGACTTTGAGCTTGGCATAGCGGCAGGCTTGGCATACGCCAAGTATGACGAGTACAAGAACAATCGCGTGCAGAATGCCTACGTGACTACATCCGTAGGAAACAAGGGCATCTATCCTGCCATAAGCGACATTCACGTAGGCTTCATCTATCGTCTTGGCAAATATCCTGTGACGAAGAAGTACCGCTATCGCTATGACGTGGACTATGATTACCAGAACGTTATGGATTCCATCGCCCTTGCAAGAAACAACGCTATGGCTGACGAACTCCGCGAAGATACCATCAATACGAGTCTTGAGCATAAGTTCTGGGAAAGCTATTACGAGGCTCAGGAAGAGAAACTCGCCAACGAACAGTATGACATGACCACTGCTGCCGGCAAGAAGGCTGCCAAGAAGGCGGAAAGAAGACGCAAGGCTGAGCAGAGAGAACTTCGTGCCATCGAGAAGCGCATGAAGCGCGACCAGCAGAGAGCGGCAAAGGAAGCTGCCAGGGAAGCTGAAAGACAGAAGGCGATTAACAATGCAAAAAGGAGGAAATAAGACATGAGAACTGAATATAGACATACAATTCTTGGCATACTGGCAATGTTCATGCTTTTGCCAATGGCGGCCAATGCACAGTCGCTGGCTGCGAATACGGATGTGCTCTGGGACGTTGCCATGTCGCCAAACATCGGTTTGGAAATGACCGTTGCCGACCAATCTACGCTGCAAGTGAATGCGATAACATCGCAAAAGCCTTACGGTCAGGATGTCCGCTTCACTGCCGTGCAGCCTGAATATCGCTATTATTTCTCTGGTCGCTCCATGTATAAGCACTTCGTCGGAGTGTGCGCAATGGGAGCAACCTACAAGACTACCATCGCAGACAAGACCTACAACGGAAGTGGAGTAGGGGCAGGCATCACCTTCGGCTATGTACTCCCGATAGCAAAGCGCCTGAATGTGGACTTCCATGCAGGCGTGGCATACGCCAAGTATCGCCAGAAGGAGTACTTCCAGAACGAGGAACATGCCGTAAACCATGCCGGCTTTGAGGTGGCAAATGCGAAAGGTTCGTATATCCTGCCTACCAGAATAGGTATATCACTATCATACATTTTGAAGTAAAAGATTGATTATGATGACTAACAGATTACACATATATATATATAGCCTGATAGCATTCCTTGCCATGAGCATGCTTCCTATGGCAGCCCAGGCGCAGGAGGACGACCGCGTTTTCCGCGATGTGGAATTTCAGGTGTCGCTGAAGAATAAGGCAAACGGCAAGGTGGAGTATGAGCCTGTGCAGTATTGCGCCGTGAAGTCGCTCAAGAAGGCACACGATGTGCGTATCGCTCTGGAGAAGGCTATCTCACAGCAGAATGAGGACGAGGCACAGACAGACCTCGTGGACAATGCGGCAAAGAAGCTCGGAGTGGTGCTCCAGGTGTCTTCAAACAACGGTTCGTTCACGGTACACGTAGAGAACGGCATGGCTGTTGTCGTGCTCGCCCAGTCTTCAATGGTGAAGGTGGAGGAAATAAAGGGCAACAAGATGAGATACGAGATGCAGTTTGAGACACGCACATTGAATGAGGTGCTCGTCACAGACCAGCGTCGCCGCGGTCCTGAATTCAAGAAGGTTCCCGCATTCGATACTGGCTATGAGGTAAACATCTCATGCCCTGTTTACCTGCCTGCAGGCTACACTCGCTCAAACTCAAGGATGTTCATTCAGCCTATGGTCATCGACTGCCAGACAGACGATACAGTTTCGTACGGCACACCGATAATCTTCGAGGGTAAGGAATACCACAATATCCAGAAGAGAAGAATGGGCTTCAACTACGAGAAGAACGATCCTCTTTCACAATACTACAACCAATCGCTTGAACTTCTTGACAATGAGGAGTTTGAGTATATGTACACAACGACTTTCCGCAAGCCGGACAAGGACAGGAGCTACCGTGGTTCCTACCGTGTAGTGTTGGAGGACTTCAACCACATCTACTATGACAACGGCGGTCTTGGCACGGGTTCTTGTCTTGCTTTCCGTCCGTTCAAGTTCATAAACTTCAACGTTGCTTCCGCGCAGATGCCGCTCACTGACGAGTTCCAGGAGGACGCTTCTTCAAAATATCGTGCCATCGACCGTAAGCTTACGCTCACTTTCGAGATGGGTACCGACCGCCTTACCCAGGATTCGCTCAACACCCAGGAGTTTGACAAGCTTATCCGAGAACTGAAATCCTACGGCGACAAGCTCTACAAGGTGCAGATAGAGGGTGCTGCTTCCGCAGAAGGCCGTGAGGCAACAAACATCCGTCTTGCCACTCTTCGTGCGGCAAAGGCGCAGAACATCATCCAGGATGGTATTGGAAAGAATGCAGACGTTAGAATCCCTGCACCTACAATGGTCATCCATACGTGGGAGGAAGTGGCTGACGAACTCGGTCGCGTAGGCAGACTTGCTGAGGCTGAGGAAGTTAGGAGCATTGCCGCAAGTGCAAGAAACGGCAATCCGACGGCAGCTATGAAGCGACTTGAGTATTATCCTACGCTCATCGAGCCTATCCTTGCCTCACAGCGTACGATGCGTTGCACCTACCATTACGAGGTGGATCATGTGCTAACGCCACAGGAGGCTGTAGAGGAGTACTTCCAGAACAAGGCTGACTATGTGTCAGGAAAGAAGGATCTCTCTGATGGCGACTACTTCAATCTCTTCGCAATGATCACCGACAAGGAGGAGCGCGACATCCTTACTGACGTGGCTTACCGCCATATCCTGAAGGCTCCAGCATATCATCTCAACAAGCTTTCGCCTTACGTGGCAAACCTCAAGGCGCTGAAGGCTATCGAGATGGGTACGCCGGATGCAAACATTCTCCGTCCATTCATTGACTACAACATCACGGCTATCGACCAGAAGAAGCAGATCAACAAGTTCTCTTCCACTATCGTAAACCGTAAGGAAATACTTGCTAACCAGGCTATTATGTATTTCCAGGATATGAAACTCGATACTGCGCAGTACATTATTGACTGGCTTCCAAAGACAGAATCGCAGCAGAAGATCTCCAACTATACCGACTTCATCCGCCTCTTCTTCAAGGAGCGTACTCCTAAGGAAGAGTCTCGCTTCAACGAAGCGTTCGACTTTGTGCTCAACTCAAGTCCTGAGAACAAGGCTATCCTCTACACAGAGCTTCGCCAGCAGATGGGCAAGTCGAAGGAAGAAGCCGAAAGATATGTGGACGAGCTTTCTGACGACAATCCGAAGAAGTGGTATCTGAAAGGTCTTCTTTATTCGGATGTTGACGAAATCGAGAGCAGTGTGAGCGAGCATGGCACGCCTTCATTCCTCGTTTATTTCCAGCGTAGCTTCGATATTGAGCCTCGCTATTTCAATTTCTTCAAGAATGAAGGTGCCATAGATGATGACATTCGCGAGAAATATCCATATAATGAAAGCGATATCAACCTCTATCGCGCTAAGTTTAATGAATTTGTAAGTAGATAAAATATGAACAGATTTCATCATACATTAATATATACGCTGCTGCTTTGTCCTCTGGCTGCAAACGCTGCTGACAGGACTGTTTCCGCAGATGAGGCTATTGCCGCCGACTCTGTGAACATCATTGCCCAGGCAGATACTGCTGTCGTTGAAAGGAAGTCAGCTCCTACAGGCTTCAACTCCCTTGACTTCCTCATGGAGAACCGCTACTTCAACCATGGAGAGACCTTCAACAAGCGTTGGGACGACCATCTCTTCCTTGAGGCTGGTGTGAGCATGGAGCAGATGATGCCTATCATGGACGAGTTCAAGTTTACGTCATCTACGATGGGAAGGATTGGCATTGGCAAGCAGTTTGACAAGTACAACTCGTTGAGATTGGCGGGTACTGCCGGCTATGTTTACCAGAGAGGTGTCAACCACTACCAGATGAGGGCGGGCGGTCGCCTTGAGCATCTCTTCGATGTTTCATCATACATCAACGGCTACAACCCTTCACGCCGTCTGAGTGTCTCTACCATTCTCGGTGTTGGCGGTATGTATGCACGTTTCATCACCAACCAGGGAGCTGCGTTTGCACGCGGCAAATCACTGGAAGGACATGCCGGAATCCAACTTAGAGTGCTGGCGGGTTCGCAGGGAGCGCTGAACTTTGAACCATACATCGGCATTGCCACTGACAATTACGATGCAAGCGAAACTCGCAACTGGCGCAAGTACGATGGCTTCTATGGTGCCAATCTTACATATACCTACTACCTTCGCAACAACTATTCACCAGAATCTCGCCTCCGCATAATAGAGAATCGCATCAACAGGGAGGAAATTACAGCTGACTCTGTATTGTTCTCTTGGAGAACTCCGTTCTTCATTGAGGCTTCTAATTCCATCAAGGCTTCTACGGAAGGTCTCTCAAATCCTCTGGATCACATGAGCAACGGTTTCGCAATCTCTCTCGGACAGTGGTTCTCTCCTGCTTTGGGTGTGCGTCTCTCAATAGCTTCTGAGAATGCCACAAGCCACAAGTATCTGGAGGCTGCGAAGGAGATGAATGGCGGAAAGGCTGACAAGAATACCAATTATCTTATTTCAAACTATAAGTTTGCGCGTGCCGAAGGTCTCTTCAATCCGTTTGGATTGAACCATTACTATGACTGGAACTCACAGTTTGGCATGTATATCCTTGCTGGTCTGCAGTATGGTTACATCTCAATGCCTGTGGAAGGAAACGACTGGATCCGCAAGCGTACTCACGGTTATACTGCTGGTGTGCATCTCTTTACAAAGCTTTCCAAGGATCTCCAGTTCTTCATAGAGCCACGTTTTGAGCATAACTCATATCACATGCCTTATTGGCCAACTCATCAAGACGTGCAGTTTACTCGCGATAAGGATGATGCCGTGACAGTAAACTTCGGTATCACTGTGAATACTTGCCCAAGAAAGTACAACTACTGGGACAAGAACAAGTCATACGATGAGTTCTTTGACTTCAAGCACTTCGCCATCGGTGGTGGCTGGGGTCTGAATACTTTCCAGAAACGCTCCAACTATGGTTCTCCGGGAAAGCTCGGTTGGAACATGAACGGCTATATCGAGTATCTCTTCAACGAGTATCATGGCTTGCATGTTTCCGTGGATTATGCCGACCAGCCTAACCGTTACATGAAGCGTGGCGAGATGAAGGATGTCAATCATGAGGTTTTCCTCAGTGCCTTTGACTATATCTTCAATGTCACAAACCTCTTCAGCCCTGCGCATATCGGTCGCCGCAGCATCGAGGCTTACCTCTTTGCCGGTCCTGCCATCGTTGTTGGTGTGAACAATGCTTACGTACAGACACCAAAGTTCACTGGCAATTTCGGAGCAAAGATCCTTTACAAGTGTACAGACAATATTGCCATTCATTTCACTCCTTCATTCTATAAGGTTTCAGGTGATATGATGGACTATATCTTCTATACTTCAGAGGTTCACGATTGGCAGTTCCTCCAGACATTCAATGTAGGTGTGCAGTATTCATTCTAATCTTCATTAATAAGACACGAAATGAGATCTAAATTCAATCTTTTATCAATAGTATCGTTTTTCATGCTCCTTCTGCCAATGACAGCAAAGGCGCAGAAAGACCCAGAGGCTACAATAAAGGCTCTCGCACCGCTGATTCAAGAGTATCACGGACAGGTGCGCATGGAGAAGAGTGACATACTCCGTAACATCACTCGTGCTTATGAGCATAATCCTTATATGCTCACGGCTATAGCTAAGATGTTCTATGATGCCCAGGACAGTGCCGTTGCACATCAGTATGAGGCAAAGGCACTGAAGGCTGACCCTAAGTATTCGCAGGCATACGTGCTTCGTGGCGATGCTAACCTCAACCTTTATCAGGATACGGTGGCTGCCATCGATTGCTATGAGTTGGCTACAAGGATTGCTCCTTCCAATCCTTCCGGCTACGATGCCTTGATCAGCTATTACCTGAAAAAGCGTAATTCGCTGGATTCCTTGCAAGCAAACAATCTTGCAGAGCTGTATGTGAAGAATGCTTATACTGATGACGACAAGATGGCGGCTGTAAGCATGATTACGCGCGTGGGTGGAAACAGGGACATTTCCGTTTCGCTTCTTGAGGGCATTCCTTTCAGTAAAATGAACGAGGCGCAGTTGGCTCGTTACAGTTACCTGCTCTGTTCATACAACATGACTGACCGTTGCCAGGAGGTTCTTGACAAGGCTCTTGTGGAATATCCTAACAATTCATACCTCTACCGCGTGGCTATGTACAACTATGCTCATGGCGGCAGCTTCGACAAGGCTGAGGAAATGGGCGACAGACTCTTTGAGATGCTCCCAGAGGATAGTCTTGTTACAGAGGATTACCGCATATATAGCTACTGTCTCACTGACCGTGGCGAGACAAAGAAGGCGGTTGAGTCTTTATGGAAGGCAATTGATACTACGGATCCTTCATGGGCAACAAAGCAGCAGGTGCTCTCTCGAATAGAGGAAATCTACATTAATGAGGCTGAGAGATTTGCAGTTAATAAGAAATATGATCAGGCTGCAGCTGTTTACAAGGAGGCTATCCAGGATTTCTTCAAGCACGATGAAGAGTATCGTGCCGTGCAGACCTACTCAAACCTGGGTAATCTCTATACGAAAACATGGGCTGATGAACTTGAAGGCGAGGACAAGCTGGAGCCTTACCGTAAGGTTCTGCTCATGTATGGGGAGATGTTCAAGAATTGTAAGGATGAGGACTATAAGACTTCAGCTCTCTATCGCCAGTGCTTCATTGCTTATTACATAAACAGACTTGCACCGGAAGAAAGCGCAGAGCCTTATGCAACAGCCTTCATCGAACGCATACTCTCTCACGACCAGATGGGCTATTACGACAAAAACATAGCAACAGGCATTCAGGTTCTTGCGGTTTCCAATCCAAAACTTGCCCTCAGCTATGCACAGCGTTTCCAGGCTAAATATCCAAACTATATCGATCCTAACCTCGACTCGTTGATAGATAAGATTTCAAAATAGGGTCAAAAAGATTGTAGGAATACAGTTTAATAGACTTTAGTAATACAATTTAATAGACTGTATAATACAATACAAAGGGTATAAAAAAAGGATTCTACCGATTTCCTACCTGAAAGCAAATGCTTTTCTTGGTAGGAAATCGGTAGAATCCTTTTTTTTTGAGATGTCTATTACTTCATCTTGAGATTCCACTTGCTGTTGTCGCTGTTCATGTCGAACGGTGCAAGCGATGGTGTACTATCGCCAGCAGAGTAGAGGCAGATGGTTGTGTTGAGTTCGCCACCACACTTTGTGCGACGTGGCATGATGCGGTAAGTGCCGTCTGTACACTGCTCGATGCGCCAGAGCTGTGCGCATTCACCTTCGTACTTGCCAACCTTTACGTCTGAACCGTCGGCAGTAAGTGCGAGGTCTGTGCCGTCTATTGTGATCTTGTAGTAGAGAGAGCCGAGATAACCGCCCTTGTCCTCTACGGCAGTGATAGTCCACTTCTGGTGAGGACGTGCCATATAATCGCCGATACGAGCAGGAATCATGCCGTTTTCATCCTTTGCCTTCTCGAAAGTCTCCTGAACGTCAGCGAGCTGCTGTTCAGGGAGTTGCTTGCGTGTGGCAGCAGAATCAACCTGGAACCAACGTCCGCGCTGCTGCTGAAGACGAACGAAGTCTGTAGCAAGTTCAAGAGCATAGCCGCGACGCTCAGAGAATATTGCGTAGTTGCCTTCCTTGAGGAGTTCGCCAGAGACTGGCCAATCGTTCTTCCAAAGGAGAGGACGGATGGCGAGTGTGCTGTAGCCGCCACGATCCATGTCTGCTTCCCAATGGAAAGAGAGCTTTTCTACGCCGTCAGCCTCAATGAAGCGTCCGAAGTGGCCAGCACCAACCTGACGACCTTCTGCGCAAACGACCATCTTGCCACCGCCATGGAGCATGTCTCTGCCCATATTGTCAAGGTAAGGGCCAAGAACGTTGCGTGAACGGCCAACAACAATGTTGTAAGTAGAATTCACTCCGTCGCAGCAAGTGCCGTGAGTACCAAGGAGATAGTACCAACCATTGCGATAGATGAGGTCTGTTGCCTCGCAATCGATGGCGATGTTCTGTGCTACATTGCCTTCCTTGCGCTTGCCTGTTGCTGGGTCAAGTTCAACGATACGGATGAAGCCGAAGTATGTGCCGTAAGAACACCAGAGGCGACCTGTGGAAGGATCAAGGAGAAGGCCTGCGTCAATAGCGTCGCAGTCCTCGTCATCAGCTGATTCTGCAACGACAACAGGCTCAGTGAACTTGAAGTCTGGTGAGTTAGGATCAAGGGTCTTGTTCCACATTGTTACGACTGTTCCACGGTGTGTACCGCCAAGACCACCACCGGTAGTACTGTATGCTACGAGGTAACGATCGCCAATCTTGAGAACATCAGGAGCTGCACCACGACCCGGACGAACGGCACCGCGATGCCATGTCCAGCCGTCTTCTGACCAGATGCCGCCTTCGCCAGTTCCAAAAGTATAGTACTTGCCGTCGCAAACGGCTATTGTAGAAGGATCATGAATGAAAGGTTCACCAGCAAGGTGAATGCTTTGGGCTGAGGCTGTGAGGCTTGTGCCCAAGAGTATGGTTGAGAGAAGTGTTTTCATATTTGGAGAGCCAACGGCGAAACCGTTGGAGACTGTGGCCTTAGGGGTTATTTTACTGTGAGATTAGTGACAGGCTTGTTGCAGCAGTCAAGGAAGCGGAGGCAGAAATTGCTCATGCCAGGACCATTGATGACATAGCCAAGAATGGTGTTATCACCCTTGTTGAGATGAACGAGCGATGATGCGTCGTCAACTACCATGCGGCGGTCGCCAGAAAGAATAAGTGCTTCCTTGCCATTTATCCACCACATTGAGGCGGAGTTGGAACCTACAGACAAACGAACGTCCATTTCATCCTCTGCATATACATGGGTAGTGGCAATAAAGATAACGCCATACTTCTTCAGTTCACGCTGTGTAGCGAAACGGAAAAGCTGTACGTTGTAGCCTGTACTCTCAAGAAGATGCCACTTGAGTTTCAGTGTGTCGTTGACAACTGTTACCTGACCTTCTTTTGGAGAGTCAGGAATAACGAGCGGCTTATTTTTCTTGGAAGTCAACTTTGAGCCGAATGTCTCACGAATGTAAGAGTCTGTGAATACAGTGTTCGAGCGGTTTGGCCAGTCGATAGGCTCAAGGAGTGCCCAACGACGAATGAAACCGTTCTGGTCAGGTGTAGAAGAAGAGTTCTTGTCCACCTGTGTGTAGTAAACATTGTTCTCCCCTGCTGATGAAGAAGACCAGGCAGAAGATTGTGCGTAGCTGCCAATGCTGGCAGTAGCCATTAGAGCGGATAGGATTAGTTTTTTCATAGGAAACGGTTATAGGGTACAATTAGGTTAAGGGTTGATAGCTACCAATACTTCTCCAGAACAATCTCAAACGTGAGCATTGAGTAGGCAGGGATGGAAGATGTTCCTCTGGATGTGTAGCCAAGTTCATTAGGAATGGATACAATCCAATGGTCGCCTACCTTCATGTGCTGTAGGGCAGTGCAGAAACCAGCAACAAGGGTTGAAGTGAGAAGCTTCCCTGACTTTGCCAACTGGTGGTTGTATTCCTTTGACGTGAATGTCTGGTCGAAGACAAGTCCCTCGGAATATGTAGCAGATGGCTGCAAGCGTCCGCGATAACTAACGGCAACTGAATCCGTGAAGATAGGAGATCCTGTAGGAGAGTCCGGCTTGACAAGTTCGTTTACGCGGTCGAGTTTTTGGACAACGATGAAGTCTGTAGGCACGGTAGAAGGCTTAGCTGCCATGGAATAGCAACGGATAGTGTCGAGATTGTCCGTTGTGCTTGCTATGGCTGCTGAGTATTTTGCCTTGAAAGCTACATCATTAACTTCTTTCCAGTTAGCGTATTCCTCCACGGAAGTGTCTTCTTCCTTGCAAGATGCGAGGAGAAGAGCAGGGAGGAGAAGGAGTAAAAATATCTTTTTCATTATATATTATATGTGTAATTTTGCTGCAAAATTACGAATAAGTGAGTGAAATACAAAATGAAAGTTGAAAAACTTTCATTTTTATTTCCGAACGGGAGTAATTAAGACGTAGTCAAAACTACGAATAAGTGAGTGAAATACAAAATGAAAGTCCAAAAACTTTCATTTTTATATCTAACGGGAGTAATTTAGAATGACATTTCGAACTTTATTCTAACACCGTTGGTATGTATGTTTTCCTTGTTAGTGTAGTTCAATCGCCTGACATACTGAATGTCAAAGAACTTGAAAATGTTGTGGAAACCAGCGCACAATTCCATGTAAGGCTTTCTTCCGTCAAGGACGCCAACCCCCTTAGGCCACGATTCTTTTCTGTTCTTTTCCGTCACAGTTCCCCAGAAAGTCTTGAAACCGATGAACTCACGCCACTTGAGTTTCTTGATCAACGGTATGCGGTTAAGAAGCTTTCCGTTCAGATCCCATCCTGCGTCGAGCATGACATAGCGGTCGGTAAGGAACTCCATCTCGTTCATGAGATTGAAGGTGTTGCGCTGGGAAATATAGGAAGTGTTGGCCGGTGGCTGCTGGAGCAGCATATATGGCACTTCATTCCATTGTATTCCGCCTTTCGTAAACAGCGACAGTTTGCCCCAACCGTTCATCCAAAAGCGGAAATAAGCCGACGCTTCTGTCGTGTTATACTGCTGAGTACCACCTAGAAAACCTTTCAGACCGATAGTATGGGATAGTTCAAAGATTGGGTTGTCACGGTTTATCTTCACGCGATGACGCTTAGTGTTGACAGTGTTTTCGCCAGGAGCATAGCGGATTCCAAGCATGACTTCGCTGAGAGTCATGTTTGGAAACTCAATATTGCCCACGCCTCGCTGCTTTTCCCATTTGTAATGACCGAGATACTCCATGCCGCCATATTGCTCGATGTCGAAAGCAATCTTGCGGTTGTTGTAGAAAATGCGGTTTTCGTCCTTTGTCCAGCGCATCATCGTGAAGATATTGTCCTTGTCGTGTACGCCGAAACGATCGCTCGGAGCCATGTTGTCGTATGCCGAACTAATCATGATCTTGCGTTTTGGATATTCGTCAGGGGTGAGCTCCTTTGCGTTCAAAGAATATGTGAACTCGGCTTTGTAGTAGTTGTTCTGGCTCTTCCACCCCCTTGCTACATAGCCTTTTGCAAAGAGATGCTCGGAAAGATGGGTAGTAGAAGTTAGTGAAAGTCTCGTGCGCAGACCATCAACGAAATTGTAAGTGAGAGCAGTGTTTATAGGTCCGAGATCTATTTTGCTCGGGTGACTCTCGTTGCCAAGTTCAATGAAGTTCTCTGTTGCAATCTTGAAGGCTGTAAGGAATACGCCGAAGCCGCGAGATTTCTTCATGCCGCTTACGAAATTTCCGAGGTTTTTCTCTCCGTTTGTGAGCAAGGCTGTACGGTAATTCGTCCAGAACTGATGGTTGCGTCGCTTGCTTTCTGGGTGTATTCTTTCCTTGCCGAAACCTGCAAAGACATCATCCGACAGTGTGTCAAAAGTGTAGTTTGTGCGCCGAGTAGTACGAAAGACAGCCATTTTCGTGATGAAACTGGCTATGGAAAGTTCGCAGAAAAGATCATCGCGAGTTAGTACCCACTCGCCTGTGTGCAGTTTTTCGTACTCAAGATTTATGCGAATATTGTCTATCCAGTTGACATCGCTCTTCTTTGGAATGGTGAGATCGCAGCGACGAACATGTAGGGTAGAGTCGTCAACTACATACAGATTTCCACGGAAACCGAAGTCTTGCATGTTGTTGGGAATGAATTCCAAATGAATGCAACGGTCGGTCTCAATCATCAGAGTATCAACGATATAGTAGCGGTAAAAGTTTATTGCACCAGAACCGATTGGCGACGTGAACGGATATTGCAGAATACGCACGTGATTCTGGTAAAGGTCAATGTCTGTGAAGACGTCATCCGACAGTTTGTTTATTACCTGTCCCGTTTCTATCAGCTTGTTGATGCCTTCTGTTCTTTCCCCGAGAATGACGGAACGCTCTGTGTTCGGGTCCTTGCGGTAGAACTCTTCTGTGACGGTTTCCGTCATGTTTATCGGAAGTATCAGCTTGTTGTTCTCAGGGCAAATGCTCAGCTGGTTGAGATACCATTGTCGTTTTGCCTTGTTGCGTTCTCGTGTAAGTTCCTCTGGATTGACGTCGTTGACGGCGAGAGTGAGTTTCTGGTAGTTGGTATAACGGAAGAAATCGTGCGTTTTCTTCAGGTCGTTTGCTTTGTTGGCGACAATAACCCTGCGCATAAGTTCCACGGCAGGATTCTCCCTACGTGAATACTTACGCTTCTTTTCCTTGACTTCCACTTGGCTGAGGTGGCGGGAATCGGACTTCAGTTCCACGCGAATATGGTCAGGCATGTCGTCATCAACGAATATGCGTTGGGAATTGTAGCCAACAGCAGAAAATGTAATGTATTGTTTCTCTCTCTTTGGTATGTCGAATTTTCCAAGTTCGTTTGCTGCAAAGGCTTCCTTGCTCTTGGAGAAGGTAATGCTGGCAAGCTGAATACTGTCTCCTGTTTCCGCATCCACAACAACACCCTTCAACCGCAATTCCTGGATAGAGTCGCTTTGCGCGAATACCTCAATTGCAGATAACAAGCTAATAAGCAATATGATGAATATGTGGCTCTTGGTGTTTTCCATTCACTGTATTATGTGGCAGTGGGGGAGTATTAAGGTTCGTTGTTGTCGTTTATCCTTTTCTCATGCTCTTAGGTTTGAGTCTTTCTGGCCATTGGTGCTTGACAAAAACCTTGAGATAACCTCTGTAAGCAAAAAGGAGATAGCGCCTGATAGGGTAGAGGCGTGTCCAGAAGAAGGAATATATCTTCCATTTTTTTCCTGATATAGGGTCGAGGGTCTTGCGACCTTTGCGGTAAAAGCCTATAACAGAGGCTTTTATGTCAGATGTCTTGCAGTGTTCCGGCAGATAGTTCCCGTCGCCAAGCATCGTGATGTTCTCACCTTCAATCTTTATTATGCGGTGGAGCACCCAATTACCTGTAGGCAACAACACAAGAACAGGCTCATTTACAACCGGTGCGTGTGGTTTACCTAAAAGGGCATAGTCGCGTTCGCTCTCAAGGAACGGACGCATACTATAACCCTTCAGTGGTATTTTTACGCTCTCTTTGGTTTCGAGGTATGAAACGGCAAGAGGTAGGAATTCTGCGTTTGATAACTGCATTTTCTATTCAGTAATAAACAGTTCTTTTATTTTTGTACTTACTTTACTGCAATCGCTGCGTTGCAAACTTCTGCAGCTTCCTTGTTAGGAAGGCAGTGAAGTGTGTACATGCCTGTGGTCTCAATGATTTTGGAGATAGTGTCCATGACATCATTGTAAAGTCTTGATTCCCACTTCATTGTAGAACAAGAAGGCAGGAAGGATGCAAATGCTTCGACAGGATGCTGACGTACAACCTTGTTTTCTGGTGCTCTTTCTATGCGAGTTATTGCACCGAGATATGCTTTGCGATTTCTGTAGCAAGGTGTTTTACCGCTCCATGGCGAACCATAGCAATAAACCTTACCGTCAATGACGCGAATGATAGGGTTGTCGTCGTTGAGAAGTTCACAGTTAGGGATATGCTTCAGCCAATTGCTAACCTGTGTTGACTTGCCTGTACCACTCTTTGCAATAAAGCAATAAGCGTAATCGCCCTGCTTTACACATGAAGCATGGATCAGCAAGGTCTGGTATTTCGCTGTGCAAAAGGCGAAAGTAAGCATCAATGCGGAGTTAAGACCGTATGAGAACAGGAACGGATCGCCCATCAGTTTGCAAGAACATTTAGAGAAGTCGCTGTTTGACTGAAGAATACAAACCTCTGCCTCATCAATGTTGCGGATAGTGAACTGATAAGCGCCTGTAGTGTCGTCCTTTTCTACTTTTGTGTGACCATTACCCGTGTCAAAGTCGCCTATCTGCCTGTATGTGTCTTTTGTAGGCAGGGAGTTGTCTATTGTTACAGATAAAACAGGCTCTGTCTTTGTGTCTGCAATGATGAAGTTTGAAATGGATGGCACAAGAGATAATATGTTAATCGTAGTGTTGACAGATGTTATCTCTACCGTGTGTTCAGCAATTCTTACAAACATATCTTTAGAGTGGATTTATTACTGAAGGAGTTTAGCATTCTTCCAATCCTGAGCGAGCTGCTCACAGTCCTTGCGTGCAACCTCTTCTGTAACGTCATATTCGTCGTCGATGAGTGCCTTTACCATGTCGTCAACAGTGAACTCCTTGCCAACGACAGCCTTCCAAATGCACGCTGCTGTCTGATTGATGCTGATAACTTCCGAGAAGTCAATGTTTGCTTCTCCTTCTGCAACAACTATATATTCGCCACAAACCTGGCGGATGTTGAAACCTTCTTTAATTTTCATGCTAAAAACGTTTATGTATAAGTGATTAATAGCTACTATGTTATGTGATTAATAGCTACTATGGATTAATAGCTACGAGCTATGATTACCCACTGCTTTGCAGGAGCACCAGTTACCATATCTACCCCAAGTTCCTCTGGCTGTGGGATATGGAAAGGCACACAGCGGATAGTAGCCTGAGTTTCCTCCTTGATCTTTGCCTCAGTTTCTGCAGTACCGTCCCATGGACAGAAGAAGAAACCGCCATCCTTGACCTTTGCCTTGAACTCTTCGTAGTCAGAGCAAGTGTAGATCTTCTCGTCACGAGCTGTGAGAGCCTTGTTGAAAATGTTCTTCTGGATGTCCTCAAGAAGTTCGATAACGTACTCTGCGATACCTTCTACTGAGCGTGTTTCCTTCTCAAGGGTATCACGACGCATCACTTCGATAGTGCCGTTTTCAAGGTCACGATTACCCATAACGAGACGTACAGGAACACCCTTGAGTTCATACTCAGCAAACTTGAAGCCAGGACGCTTGTTGTCAGCATCGTCATACTTCACTGTTATGCCGGCAGCCTTGAGCTTCTCGATAACAGGAGCAAGCTTCTCAGAGATAGCCTGGAGCTTCTCACCCTTGCTGATAGGTACGATGACTACCTGAAGTGGAGCAAGACGTGGAGGAAGTACAAGGCCGTTGTCGTCAGAGTGAGTCATGATGAGCGCACCGATGAGACGAGTTGAAACTCCCCATGATGTAGCCCAAACATATTCTGGCTTGTTTTCCTTTGTGAGATATGTTACGTCGAATGCCTTTGCGAAATTCTGTCCGAGGAAGTGAGAAGTACCGCTCTGGAGAGCCTTGCCGTCCTGCATCATAGCCTCGATAGTGTAAGTGTCGAGAGCACCTGCGAAACGCTCTGTCTCACTCTTAACACCCTGAACTACAGGCACTGCCATCCATTCCTCTGCAAACTTAGCATATACGCCAAGCATCTTCTGTGCCTCTTCCTCAGCTTCCTCGCGAGTAGCGTGAGCTGTGTGACCTTCCTGCCAAAGGAATTCCGATGTGCGAAGGAAAGGACGGGTACGCATTTCCCAGCGCATAACGTTACACCACTGGTTGCACATCAATGGCAGATCACGCCAAGAGTGGATCCAGTTCTTGTATGTGTTCCAGATGATTGTCTCTGATGTAGGACGAACGATAAGTTCCTCTTCAAGCTTTGCTGCAGGATCCACCTCTACACCGCTCTTGTCTTCCTTTGCACGAAGGCGGTAGTGGGTAACGACAGCACATTCCTTTGCGAAGCCTTCAACGTGTTCTGCCTCGCGAGAGAGGAATGACTTTGGGATAAGAAGTGGGAAGTAAGCGTTAACGGCACCAGTCTCCTTGAACATCTTGTCAAGCTGCTGCTGCATCTTTTCCCATATTGCATAGCCGTAAGGCTTGATAACCATACAGCCACGTACTGCTGACTGCTCTGCGAGGTCAGCCTTAACGATGAGGTCATTATACCACTGACTGTAGTTGTCAGCTCTTTTTGTCAATTCTTTTAATTCTGCCATATTATATATATGTGTACTTTTATTCGAAAATATCTGTTATGCTTGCATGTTCCTCTTCAGTGCGGAACTTGTTCTTTTCCTGTTCGCAACCATCGTAGCCCTTAGGCATGGAGAAGGTGTCTGTCATAGCGTAGTCGAGTGTCTCGTCCGCATAAACCTTCTTCATGTACTTTGCCCACATAGGGAGAGCCTGCTCTGCACCCTGACCTGTCAGGAAGTGGACGTCGCGCTCCTCGCCGCCTACCCAGCCGCCGGATACGAGCTTAGGTGTTACACCAACGTACCAGAAGTCGGTACAGTTGTTTGTTGTACCAGTCTTACCACCAAAGTCTCCGGTGAAGCCCATGCTGAGAAGTCGTCTTGCAGTACCCTGATGAGTAACACCCTTCATCATTACGAGCATCTTCCAAGCGCTTTCCTGAGAGAGAATCTCGTTCATTCGTGGAGAGAATTCAGCGAGAACCTTTCCTTGCTGGTCGGTAATTTTGGTTACATATCGTGGTGACATGTGGATACCGTTGTTTACGAATGTCGTATAGCCACTGATGAGGTTGAGTACGGAAATCTCAAGAGGACCAAGACAGAGTGCCATGCTTGGTTCCTGATAGTAAGTAGGAATCTCAAAGAGGTCAAGCCATGTGAGGAAGTCGCGAGGGTCTATCAAACTCATGAGGTATGCAGCCACAGTGTTGTTTGACTGTGCAAGACCTTGTCTGAGCTGGACGTTGCCACCACCGCCACCGCCGCGTGGACACCAACCGCCGTAGCTCTTTCTTACGTTTGATACTGGGTCGCAAGGGCTCATGCCATTCTGGACCATCAGAGAGTAGAGGAAAGGCTTCATCGTAGAACCTACCTGACGACGACCCTGACCAGCCATGTCGTAACCGAATGCACCGAAGTCTGTACCGCCCACGTAAGCCTTGACGTCACCAGTAGAAGGATCCATACTTACGAAACCTGCACGGAGGAACTTCTTCATGTATCGGATGGAGTCTTCAGGAGTCATTGTTGCTTCCTTGCCACCGCTGTAAGTGAAGAGCTTCATCTTGACAGGTGTCTTGTAAGCCTTTTCTATCTCTTCGTCAGAAGCGCCAGCTTCCTTCATCTTCTGATAGCGCTCAGAGTTGTGCCATGAACGAGTCATGTCGCGCTTGATGTCGGCAGCAGAAGCCGAGTTGTTGAAAGGAGCATAGCGAAGGCCGTTGCAGTAATGGTCGAAGTGAGGTTGAAGTTCCACTGCAACACGCTCAAATACAGCATCTTCTGCATATTTCTGCATACGGGTGTCAATGGTAGTGTAAATCTTCAGACCGTCTGTGTAGATGTTGTAGTTCTCACCAGTAATCTTCTGGTGCTTGTTACACCAACCATAGAGAGAGTCACGCTCCCAAAGAACGGAGTCGATGCAGAACTGCACCTTCTGCCATTCCGGATAATCAGCTCTTTCAGGTTTCTTTGCCATCATGTAATGGCGGAGATACTCACGGAAGTAAGGAGCAAGACCGTCCTGATGCTTTGGCACGCTTTTCATTTTGAGTACAATCTGCTCCTGCTTGTCATGCTCAAATTCCTCTTGAGTAATATATCCAGCCTTAAGCATCTGACCTAGTACGACGTTGCGTCTTTCGAGAGTACGTTCCGGATAGCGCTTAGGGTTATAGTAGCTTGGGTTCTTGCACATGCCGATGAACATGGCTGCTTCGGCACGAGTCAGTTCGCGTGGCTTTTTCTGGAAATAGATGTCAGCCGCAGTCTTGATGCCGTATGCACCATTGAGGAAGTTGAACTGGTTGAGATACATGGTAATGATCTCTTCCTTCGTGAACATCTTCTCGAGCTTTACTGCAATGAGCCACTCTACTGGCTTTTGAAGCATACGGTCGTAAACGGAAGTCGCCTGCTCAGAATAGAGCATCTTTGCGAGCTGCTGCGTAATGGTAGAACCACCACCTGCAGAGATGTCTCCCAAGACTCCACGCTTTACCACGGCACGTCCAAGACCGATGGCATCGATACCAGAGTGGTCATAGAAACGTTCGTCCTCAGTAGCTACGAGAGCCAATACCAAGTCGGCAGACAAGTCCTTGTAGTCTGCTGCCAAGCGGTTTGCTCGTGCTACGTTGTATTGACCGATGAGTTTTCCGTCGGCAGAGTAAATCATGGAAGCATACTCGTCAACGGGATTCTGCAGTGTTTTGAAGTCTGGCATTTTGCATATCCAGCCGTTCCATGCACCAATGCAGATTGCTGCAATCAAAAGCACAACAACAAGAAATGTGCCCCAGAACCATTTGATAATTTTGTTTGTCATATCTTTCGCGAATGAAATTCAAGTTATAATTTGCGCGCAAAGTTACGAAATTTTCGCATTAAGTACGTCCATTTCCACAAATAATTACCCATTTTTGGTGTTTATTTGTAAAATGTCATACTGAGAATGCTTAAAACTATTGTTTTGTGCCGTTTTTTCCCGTAAATTAAAAAAGAAAGCCACGGCTCATAGAGTGCTCTGAACCGTGGCTTTTTGTATGGAATTTGGGATTATTGTCAGTCAACCTTGCTTGCCTTCTTGCGCTCGTTGTGGTCAAGGATGATCTTGCGGATGCGCATTGACTTCGGAGTTACTTCCACGAGTTCGTCAACCTTGATGTACTCAAGAGCCTCTTCAAGTGAAAGTACTGTGCGAGGTATGATGCGAGCCTTGTCGTCAGAACCAGAGGCGCGAGTGTTTGTGAGCTGCTTTGCCTTTGTCACATTCACCACAAGGTCGTTGTCGTGGATATGTTCACCTACAACCTCGCCCATGTAAACCTCGTCTCCCGGATCTATGAAGAACTTTCCGCGATCCTGAAGCTTGTCGATGGAGTAGGCGAAAGAAGCACCTGTTTCCATCGCAATCATGGAACCGTTCACACGACGGGAAATCTCGCCCTTGTATGGCTGGTACTCCTTGAAGCGGTGAGCCATGATAGCCTCGCCCTGTGATGCTGTCAACACGTTGGTTCTCAAACCGATAATGCCACGAGATGGAACGCTGAACTCAATGTTTGTGCGCTCGCCTTGGCTCTCCATTGAAGTCAGATCGCCCTTGCGGCGAGTCACCATATCAATCATCTTTGATGCAAACTCGTCAGGAACGTTGATGGTCAGTTCCTCGATAGGCTCGCACTTCACGCCGTCAATCTCCTTGTAGATTACCTGTGGCTGACCAACCTGAAGCTCGTAGCCTTCACGACGCATTGTCTCGATGAGCACGGAAAGGTGTAGCACGCCACGGCCAGAGACAATCCATTTGTCGGTAGAATCCTCGAAAGGAGCTACGCGGAGAGCGAGGTTCTTCTCAAGTTCACGTTCAAGACGGTCGTTGATATGACGGGAAGTAACGAATTTTCCTTCCTTTCCGAAGAATGGGGAGTCGTTTATTTGGAAGAGCATTGACATTGTTGGCTCGTCGATGGAGATAGGTGGCATTGCTTCCGGATTCTCGAAGTCGCAGATTGTATCGCCAATCTCAAACTTCTCAAGACCGATTATTGCACAGATGTCGCCAGAGCCAACTTCGTGGGTCTTGGCGTGTCCCATACCGTTGAAAGTATGGAGTTCCTTAATCTTTGTCTTTTCCTGTGAGCCGTCACGATGGCAGATTGTTACGTTCATGCCTTCTACCAAAGTGCCGCGATGCACGCGACCAACGGCAATACGACCAGTGTAGCTTGAATAGTCGAGCGATGTGATGAGCATCTGCGGAGTACCTTCCAGCTTCTCTGGAGCAGGGATTACCTCGATGATCTTGTCAAGAAGATAAGTTATGTTGTCAGTCGGATTGTTGTAGTCTTCACCCATCCAACCGTTCTTTGCCGAGCCATAGACAACAGGGAAATCAAGCTGGTCCTCTGTTGCGTTGAGTGAGAACATGAGGTCGAACACCATTTCGTAAACCTCCTCCGGACGACAGTTTGGCTTGTCAACCTTGTTCACTACGACGATAGGCTTCAAGCCTATTTCGAGAGCCTTCTGCAGGACGAAGCGTGTCTGTGGCATAGGGCCTTCGAAAGCGTCCACGAGAAGCAGACAGCCGTCAGCCATGTTGAGCACACGTTCCACCTCACCGCCAAAGTCGGAGTGTCCCGGAGTGTCAATGATGTTGATTTTTGTTCCCTTATAGTCTATTGATACGTTCTTTGAAAGAATCGTAATACCTCTTTCTCTCTCCAAGTCGTTGTTATCCAGAACCTGTGAGCTCAAGTCCTGACCTTCGCGGAAGAGGTTGCCGGCAAGCATCATCTTGTCAACGAGCGTTGTCTTTCCGTGGTCAACGTGAGCAATGATAGCGATGTTTCTAATATCCATATATTTCAATTGAAAATCCCACCCCCCGAAGAGGGAGATGGGATTATGTTTGTTTGGAATAAGAAAATTTAATTTTGGATAGGTCGTTGTAGTAGCCTATCGGGGGAGCGATTAAGCCTCTGCCTCAGGGATTACTGAAACATAGCTACGATCCTTGCGACCCTTGCGGAAGTTTACAACTCCGTCAACGAGAGCGAAGAGAGTATCGTCCTTACCAATACCTACGTTCTGACCTGGGTTGTGGTGAGTACCGCGCTGGCGAACGATGATGTTACCTGCCTGTACCTTCTGGCCACCCCAAATCTTAACGCCTAATCTTTGTGAAGCCGATTCACGACCGTTCTTAGAACTACCGACACCTTTTTTGTGAGCCATTGTTAATTCCTCCTTTTAATTAAGCGATTACTGACTTGATTTCTACCTGCGTGTACTGAGCACGGAAGCCGTTGCGCTTGCGTGAGTCCTTACGACGCTTCATCTTGAACACGATGACCTTGTCACCCTTTACGAGTGGGTTTACCACTTCGCAAACAACCTTGGCACCTTCTACAGAAGGAGTGCCTACAGTTACTGCGCCCTCATTGTCAACGAGGAGCACCTTGTCGAATTCAATTGTCTGGCCTTCTGCGGCGTCTTTGATGTGGTTCACAAAGATCTTCTTGCCTTGTTCTGCCTTGAATTGCTGACCGTTAATTTCTACAATTGCGTACATTATTATATATTTTACGCGTTACCTCCGTTAGGCGGGAAACCTCATAAAGTCCGACTGCATCTTGTCGTCCTTGAATCCACTTATTCGAGCCTAATCAGACTATTCGGGCGCAAAATTAGTAAAAGTTTATGGTTCTCGCTTAATGGTTCAGGTATTTTCTTACTCAATCTTAATGTATGGCAAGCAGATGAACGGGTGTTGTCCGGGAGAATCAGCCATTATTTCCTGAGGTTACGATACGAAACTACTGAAGTTTTGAAAAAGTTCGTATACGAACTCCAACCAGTTTTGTATACAAACTCCAACCGGTTTTGTATACGAACTTTTTTGTAAGTTCCGAAAAAACGACACGAAACTCCCGCTAAAGCACTCCAAAACTTCAGCTAAAGCATTTCAAAACTCTCGCTAAAACGCTTCAAAACTCCTGCTAAACAATCTGTTACTCCCGCTGAAATCAACACGATTCCGTTACTTTTTAAAGAAAAAAGAGCGAAATGTTAATATTTTCGTTGGAATTCTTCTCGTTTAACATTAAAATGCGTACCTTTGCACCAAAATTATGCAATTATCTATTGTCACCAAACGATTGGCTTTGAATTGGAAACGACGCCTCGTAGCGTCGTTAAACTGCCGCTAATCACCCCTCTATCCTCTGCAATCCCTAACGACGCCATGAGGCGTCGTTTCCACAAAGATGCATTTGGGCATGAAGGAGGCTACTTATTGTTCCACCATATTAATGAACTCTATGGCAAAGAAATACGAAATTCCAGAGGATGAACCACAGATGGTAAGTGAGCCTGCTGTGGCTTACAGAACAACTACAACACCACATGTAATGGTTGAGAGTTTAGAACCTTGTTCTTTTACCGACGAAGAGTTCAAGGAGGAACTTCTGTTGTCCGAAGCAAGTGGTTTCGTAAGTGACGAAGAGTTTAAAAGATCTTGTTTGGAGAAATGGGGCGTCGCATTATAAAATGGAGTAAACGCTCTATCACTAACAGGGATAAGATTGCTGAATGGTATTTGAACGAAATGGGAAAATAAGGAGTAATCTCAGAAAGACTAAATTTACATAAGGGCAGATTTTTCTTTTTTGTTTTCAACATGTCTCTTAGCGCATTAACAGTATAAACAAAGTACCTAAGAGATATGGCAACTTATTTTGACCTAATATCCGAGAACGACGAAAGTACCGTCGTTGCGGAATTTGATAATGCTTACGCGGTAGGTGAACGCACTTACATGTCTGAGAAGAAACTCGAAGACCAGTTCATCTATCAGCTTGAACA
>JAZRXS010000074.1:0-8097 GCA_045600325.1 Prevotella sp. | reverse complement strand
GCAGCCTTGCTTGAAGCCCCTTACCATATCTCCCAGATGATAATAACGCTTTCGTGCAGCATAATACGGCAATTCATGCAGCACATCAACGATCAGATGAATATGCGTGGGCATAATGACTCGCTCCCTAACCACAACATTAGCAAACTGTGGATAGCTACTAATGTCATCAATCTTCCTGTCCACCAATCTGCCCAAGTCTGTCAGCACAGGATGCGGATAATCCTCGCTATCCCGAGGAGCCATCGGATTGCCCTCAATATGTGATAGCAGCATACCATTATAGCACCTCCCATCATCATCCATTGCTATATGGACGGTGATGAGATAAACACCCTCTCGGGAATAGTCATGCCAGATGGCACGCCTCTTCATGGAATGTTTTATTGGCTGTATCTTGAAGCCAAGCCTTGCAGCTTCCTCCTTTGTCAATGGCATAATTGAACAGATTGCAGGTTTTCAAAATGCAAAAGTAGCGATAAGTTCTGAAATGACAAAACCTATCGCTACTTTTTTATTCTTACCGCAAAACTTTTGCGTTCGAAAATGAGCAGACTATTAATTACGGTCAATAGTGTCATCCGTTTCTTTTCCACCTTCCACAATCCTAATCTCGTCTTCTGTCAAACCATAGAGATCATAGACGAGACGGTCGATTTCATGTTCAAGACTCGTGGTGTCAGCGAGAGGGTTGGATTTCTTAGCAGAAAGGATACGGTCGACAAGAGATTCTAATTGCATTATCTCGCTTTCTATGGCTTTTGGCAATCGAATTTGCTTCAAGAACTCCGCCTTAATTGCTAAGTTCAAGAATTTCGTTGAGAACAAATAGTTCATAAGGTTTGAATTCAGTATGCCAAGAATGAAGCGAAGTGAATATTCATCTGTTCTCTGAATTATAAAGTTTAATCCTTGGGTACCATAAACACCCATATCGTCCAATGTTGCAACAATCCTTGTTTTCAATGATTCGTTTCTCGTGTTCTGTACAAGAATCTTTTCTTTGTTGTCTAGTTCTTCTTTAACACGAGGACGATGAAGTGAACACCAAGAGATAGTATCATGTTTTCCTTCGTTTCTTTTATCTAAGGCTTCTTTGAATTGAATAAGCCATTTTTTGCTACCAGGATAATTTTCAATGTCAACACTATTATCAATGTATAGCATTTGGCGCTCACGACTTCTTACCGCATATCTCTCAATGTCTATACCGTGACACATAGGATGTAGAAGTATTTCCTCTATACCTTTATCAAGAGCGTCATCAACTGTCTCAAAGGTGAATGCAGGGTTGTTACCAGTTACAATTCCCTGGAATATAGTAACCACATCTTCCATCACTGGAAGTCTTTGGTCAAACAATTTTGCAAAAATCCCATCAGTACTTCCATCTCCAATACTTATCACATTTTTGAATACTGAGAAATAGTCAGCAGGTACAGTATGAGATTCATGTTTGTTGAAATTTACGGCATTCTTCAAATTGATAGAATCATTACCTATCTTGTGCATAATTAAGATTGTTGTGTCAACCGTTGGCGCATCAAATACCTTTCCACCTGTATAACAAACTTCTTTTAGCCATTTATTGTTGAGGATAATATCTCTTAATGGTTGATAAGAAAGATTAGAGTGAACAACAGATGGAATGATAAATGTAATTGCTGCTTTTGATGAAGACATTGATAAAAGAGCATTTTCTAAGAATAGTGCAAAAATGTCACTTCTTTTGTAAAAACACTTGAATGTCTTCTTATAAATATCTTTGTCTGATTGAGGTATCAGTTCAACATTAATATACGGCGGATTTCCAATCACAATATCAAATCCGCCTTTGTCGAACACCTCTTTGAAATAGATGTGCCAAAGGAAGAACTGGTCGTTTGGGATTGGTAGATTCTCAAGTTTGCGCTGAATGTCAGGAGTACAGCCTTTGAGATTTAGGATGTAGCTCTTCACATTGCCATCAATGGTCTTGCGCAAAGCCACTTTTGCGTCATGACTATCAGTGAGATAGTATTGCTTGATAGCTTTCTGAATATTCTCAAGAGCTATTGATTCGTCGAAAGCAAGCATAGTCTGGTAGGCATCGCCTTTCTTCGCTTTGCGTTTCCTCTGCTCTGTCAATGACATTCCGCTAAGGTCAACCCCCTCATATTGCTCCAAGAGTGAGTTACCCTGCATAATCTTGAAGTCCATATTAGGCAGAGCGTGAGGAGTTTTCTCATCAACGATAAGTGCAAGCCAGAAGCGAAGACGAGCAATATCCACAGCACCCTTCTCAATATCCACGCCGTAGATATTGTTCTGGATAATCTCCGTCTTGATACGAACAGCGGTCTCATCATCAATTCCCTCGATAGCCTTACGACAAGCATAGAGTTCACGAAGCAAGCCCATAGGGAAAGCACCCGAACCAATGGCTGGGTCACAAATCTTCACGTCCTTCAGTTTCTGGTCAATATCGGTCTTCTGCTCTTCAGACAGAACGGCAGCATCATACTTTGTTGCAAACTGACGGATAGCTTCTTTCGCAGCTTCATCCTCAATATCAGTCTGAAGATAAGCTATCAAAGACTCACGACACATGTATTGCACAATCTCCTTCGGAGTATAGAAAGCGCCCTTGTCCTTGTTGTCTTCAAGAAGGTTCTCAAAGATACGTCCGAGCATCTCTGGGTCAACACCAATTTCTGCATCATCAGGATCGTTTTCGTCAATAGTGAAGTTGTATGATGAGAAGAAATCAAGGAGCGATTTCATGTACTTTGCCGGCAGAGGAAAAGCAGTCTCGTCATAGTCGTCATGCTCAAAAAGTCCACCGTTGAGATATGGTACTTTGATTCCTGTTCCCAATACAGCATTGGCAATATCGCCATCACGCTTTGTATTGATGTCATCAAAGAGTGGCTCAAGAACATCATCCACAAAGGTGTTCTTGTACTCAGTATTGGCAAAGAGATTCTGCACAAACTCACTGTCGCCATCATTCCACGCTTCGCCAGCAGAACATCCCATCCAGCCTTTCTTCTGAAGGAACTGAATGAAGACAAGACGACCCATAAGTTTCTTCACATAGTCGCGAACAGCCTTCTCGGCATCTGGGAACTGAGAGAACTCCTGCATGATGGCTTCGCAAGGTTCACCTGTAACTTGCTCTTCCCACTTGTTGGAAACCTTCACCATTCGCTTGCCAGTGATATACTCGATGATGTCCTCGTAGTGCTTCTTGTATTCCTTGAAGAACGAGTCGCTGAGAGCTTCAACGGAGAAAGCCTTGGTTATATCTTTCAGAGTGAGACCACTTGCTTTCAGTTTTAGGAACTGGTCAATGGCAGTACGACTGCGATGCCCTTCTCCAAGAAGGTAAGTGAAACGCTTCGTGTCTGTACGTTCCTTTTTCAATGCGCCATCCTCTGTGAAAGCAAAAGCCTCACTGACGTAAGAGAAACGCAGAACAGCCTCATTCTTTCGGAAGCAGAACATGAAAGCTCCTGCGCATCCCATACTACGCCAACTTGTACAAAGCAGATTGCGAATGCCAGCACGGTTTCGCTCAATGACTACGCTATCACTAAGCTCAACTTCGTAGATGGCTATGAGATGACCGTCAGGAAGAGTTATCTTACCAGTGTATAGAGCACTCTTTGCCATGCTTTCATCTACAGTCACACGCTGCGGTTGCTGCCAGAACTGGACTTTCCTGCCGAAGATGTCATAAAGAAGTTTCTGCCAGTTTTCACGATTGTATCTTGATTCTATGATTGAACGGTAATCCATATTATTTCAATTTTCTATTTGAATGATTCGCTGAGAATGATTTGCGCTTCGGTTTCAGTCTCGTGCTTTAGTTCTTCGGCGCTGAGGTAGTAAGCGTTGTACTTCTTTGCCATCTCAATGATCTGCGAGAGAGCTTCGTCACGCTTCAATTTTCCACGCTGCATTTCCTTTTGCATACGCTGGAGACGCTTGGCAATGATGGTTATCACACCACGCTCGGCAAGAATACGGAGCTGGACAACCTGTTGATAGATATTCTGATCCTGAATCTCAGGAAGGAAAAGGTTGAGCATATTGACAGCAATATTCACCTGAGCACCAAGAGCAGAACCTGCCTGCTGAGCCTGCACTTCCGCCTCTACGTGTTCCATTCCTCGCAACTTTCGGAACTTCTCGAGAGCTTTCGCCACATGCTCGTGATGATTCTCTATGCGTTCAACCTTCTTTTCAGCGGTATCAGCCTTGAAGTATTTGAGAGCATCTACTACTGAAAGTTCTTCCACTGACTCATCGCTTGCACGGAAGAAAGACTTTCGCATATTGGTCTTGAGGAAAACAAGAGTATCTTTTGACAGCGTAACACCATCTACGGAACGAGACTCACGGCCAGTACGGCTTCTGAGCGACATCTTTGCTATGCGATTGTACTCGCGACGGTCCGTTAGATAGAGAGAACGCAGCTCCTCATAGAAAGGAATCTCTTCGTTGTATTCTCCCTTGTCAGCCCTCATTCCTTCGGTGAACAGCTTGTCAAGGTTGCGGTCAATGATTTCCTCCTGAGAGTAAATTTGATTATCCTCGCCAAAGGTAGAGTGGAAAGTCTGGATCTTTGAAAGAGCTATCTGGTTGAGCTTTATGATCTTATTGCCTTGGCGCGAAGGATAGAATACGTAGTTGTAGATATTCTTACCCTCAGAACCGATACGGTTTACACGGCCAATGCGTTGCATCAACTTTGTTGAGTTCCACGGCGTATCATAATTTATAATGATGTTCGAACGATGGAGGTTTACACCTTCTGCAAGAACATCGGTTGTGATGATGATGTTGTAATCGTTCTTTCGTTTTGCTTTCGGATAGTTCGCATCAAAGTTCTCCTGAATAGTCTTGAAGAGTTTGTTGCGATTAGAAGAATCTATGACGAGAATGTCCTTTCTGTTCAATCTGCGTTCAAGATACTCCACTGTATCTTTTGACTCGGAGAAGATAACGAGCTTCTGACCAGGGTTGCGGTCTTTCTTGAAGAGTTCGTGATTCAGTATATCCTCTAACTTCTTGAACTTTGAATCATCCTCACCTTCCACATCCACGGAATCCCATTCTTGATACATGGCTTCAAGAACAGCTTGATCAGCATGGAGCATATCAATGAAGTCAGGGTCAAAATCCTCAGCCTTGAACACTGCATTCTTTGGATTCTCTTCTGCTTTCTGCGGAAGACGCTCTTCTATCTCATCATCGTCAAGACCAAGGTCGTATAGATGGTTGATGTCAAGGTCAGGGGCTATGAATACACGATCGTTCTCAAACATATTAATCATGTATTGGTTGGCATCACGGAAACGAGCCACACTTGTCTTGAAGGCATAGAAAGAACTTTCCAGACGCTTTACAAGACCATTCTTGCGGATGCTTGCCAAGCTTCGGGATATAAGTTGCGCATTATCATAAAGTCCCTCAGACAATTCCGGCTTTAGGTAAGCAATAGCCTGATAGCGAGCGTAATAGAGACTCTTGACAAGTCTTTCCATGGAACTCTCGAAGAGGTCTGCAATATGGTCGTTCATCTCGTAAGTATTCTTCTCAGGTGCTGCTACCTTAGGAAAACCTTTCACATCCTTATTGTAGCGAGGTATAGCCTCAATGTCAGTACGAGTGCGGCGAACCGTAATTGGCTTGATTACACGGTCGCGGACTTTTTCTGCAAGTTCCTTGAATCGGGAGAGATTGTAGTTAGGATCTTTCTTGAGATTCTTGAACTCTACGATAAGTGGAGAGAAGAAAGATGTGAGATTTGGAACGCCGTCAATAGTACAACAACGAGGATTCTGAAAAAGAAGGATTTCGTTGTAGAGGTCGGCAGGAGTGTTGTTCATTGGTGTTGCCGAGATTAACATCACCTTCTTCTTCAAACCAGAGATATTGCCTGTATTGACACGAGGCATCTTGCATATTTCCTGCAACTCTGTGAAAGCAGCATTGGTATGAGTGCGGAACTTATGTGCCTCATCCACAAGGACAAGGTCGTACTCATCTGCATTCCAATAGTCGTAGTTGTCTTCGTCAAGAACTTTGCTGAGGCTACCATTGCTTATGAAGCGTGTGTATTTATCCAAGCCGAAATCGTTGAATGTCTGCTTCCAGTTATGTTCTACAGCAGGAGGATAGACCACGAGAATCTTTGTATTCTCATAGCCATTGTCGATACAGAACTGCTTCGCTATCATTGTTGCGATGACGGTCTTGCCGAGACCTACTACGTCAGCAAGGAAGAAACCGTCGTACTTCAACAGTTTCTTGTAGCCTTCCACTACGGCATCGCTCTGATATTCGTATTCGGTATAACCTTCCGGCATATCGAAAGCGTCTTGGGAGTCTGTGGCAAGTACGCGGTCGGAGAAATACTCCATAAGCATCTTTATATAAAGTTCGTATGGAGTGACATCGCCATTAAGATAGGTTTGCTGGATAGGTCCTGTCTGAATGTCTTCTGCTGTGATAGGACAATCCTTGGCTTCTTCCCAAAGTTCTTCAAATTCATCCTTGGCAAACTGCACGTCTTCATAGTCCGTCAGACGCACATTGAACTCATATTGCTTGTCATGACTTATGCCGAGACCATTACCGCTGAGGTTGCTGGAACCTGTAATGGCAGCGCCGAATGTGTACTGGTTGTACTCTTCTGGATAAAGAATGTAGATCTTGGCATGAATCTTCTTGCTGGGATGGGCACGCAGTTCAAGCTTCCCGCTGACAAGGTCGTCTATCATCTGGAAGATACCTTTTTCTACATTGCTTGAATAAGAGGAAGATTCAATGTCTTTGCGGAGTTGTGAGAGATAGTCTTGCTTGGCTTCTTCTGGCGCACCAAAGAACAGTTGGCCTTGATTGTTTGCCTTTACAATGTACTTGTCAACATCAATGCCGATAAGTATGCGCACCTTATTGATGCTGTTTAGGAATGGGCGCAGGGTAAAGTAGCCGGAAGCACGTAGGAAACCGACCACAGAGTCAAGGCGCTTTATACTGGAATTGTGTTCAAGCAGTCCTTCAAACTCTTTCATTAGGGTGTTGCCATCCTTATTCGTAAAGAATTGTTTTGCCATTAGTACTGATAAGGTTATAGTTCAAGCAACTGGGAACTATCTTATCAATAATATGTATGGCTTGGTAAAGGGATAAAAAAGAAGGGCGTGAGCCTTCTTACGGTATCCCGGGGCAGTAGGCGTCGGATGTTTACTGAACCCCTCAACAGAATAAGAAAGAATGATGCTCACGACCTTTTACGGTCGCAATCATTCGGTTATATTATTCTGTTGATTGGCTCATTATCCGCTACACCTATGTATATGCGCATAAGCCAACCATCATTGGAGTGGTTTTATTCAGAGGGGTGTAAGTTTCCGACGCCTACATTTCTGGGATACCACAATGATAGCCGATGTTGCTATATGGTTATATTTTAGTTTTAGTTTTTAGTTTCTGGTTTTTGGTTTTGAGTTATTTGGTTTTGAGTTTAAGTTTTCTATTTGGTTGCAAAGTTAAGGAATAATCTGCAACTGTGCAAATTTTTGAACTGAAAACAAAGGATTTTGAAGAGAAATGGTTAGAGTCTTGAACGTAAAGTATAGGAATGCGAATCGTAATGTATAGGAATGCGAATCGTAAAGTTAAGGATTACGAATCGTAAAGCTTAGAGTTTCGTTTCAATTTCGTATACAAACTCACTTCGGTTTTGTATACAAACTCACTTCCAGTTTGTATACGAATTTTTCCGTAAAGTATGGAGTTATTATGCGTAACCCTTAACTTTACGTATAAAAAGTGTTTTTCCTGTTTTGGTTAAAAGGGTGGGAAAGTATAGTTATTTACGAAAAACAAAAAAGCCGGGGGAAAGCAAAAAGCTTTCTCCCGACTTATGTTTATCCAGGTGTAACTGGAGATTAGTAAGTGAAGTTTCCCACCCTTGGTAAGAAACGTAACTTGTTGATTTTTATTAGGATGTTAGTTAAGATTTCGAGGAGCGTAGCGACGATCCCTTTAAAGAGCCTCATTAAAGCGAGGTATTCGAGCGCATTTTCAGTTGAGATTTTCGTT
>JAZRXS010000073.1:0-16941 GCA_045600325.1 Prevotella sp. | reverse complement strand
TCACGGATCAAATACGGTCATCGACACGATCGACCTCTCCAAGTCAAAAGTCGGCAAAGACTTTGGACACGGATTCTATCTCACACCCGACCGAACCGTAGCCGAAAACCAGGCACGCCGCCGCGCTGACATCGAAGGCGGCACACCTGTTGTCAACGAGTACGAGTTTGACGAGCATGTTCTGCCAAGCTACAATGTCCACACCTACGATGGCTATTCTGTCCCATGGGCAGAGTTCGTTCGCATGAACCGCAATAACCGCACCCGCCAGCAGGCACACGACTTTGACATCATTATCGGCCCTATCGCCAACGATGACATCGGAATGCAGATGCGTAAACTCACGGCAGGTCGCATCACCATCCAGGAATTTATGAAAGCCATCGAATGGAAGAAGGTCACCATCCAGTACTTCTTCTGCACCGAACGTTCCATCAAACACCTCCGCAAACTATGAACGACGAACTATTCACCCTTGAAGAGATAACCACCCAGCTCGCCACATGGCTCATGGACGAGCAGGGCATGACCATGCAGCGAGCCCTTAGCACCGTCTATAACAGCCGCCTCTACACCCACCTGCAAGACACCGCAACAGGCCTTATGGCTCAGAGCGATGCCTACATCTATGATTGTTTGATGGAGGAGGTGAAGAAACAACCGACACGCTGAGGGTTGCTTCGATTGCACTCAACATAAATTCCACTACAGCGTGAAAAGAAATAAATGAACGAGAATAAAACATACTACAACGACTGGAGGCTAAAGAATGTCTGCGCTTACTGCGGAGGCTTTGCCGACACGGAGGATCACGTTCCTTCGCGGTGCTTCTTGGATGCACCTCTGCCCAATGAGTCTGAGTCTTGAATTAATTTGTAACGGTTATTCGTTATCAGACGGTATTTCAACTATTTATGTGATTATTCCCCAAAATGTTATCGTTACATTGTAGCGACTAAAGTGAATACTCTACAAGTCCTCAAAAAATGGTTAATCGATTGATATTCTTTGATTTATATACAAATACCGTTTAATCGTTACAAATCCATGCAAAACTCACACAATGAGCCGCCTGTCGTGCCATGCTGCAAGGAATGCAACAAAGCATTCTCGTTGGACGAAGAGTATGTTTCTTGTGTCATTGATTGCATGAAGGATGGCACTACTGATGTCAATGCCATCAAGCGCCTCAAAACACGTAAGACGCTGACTCACTCTGTTGCTCTGGCTGAAGAAATAAAAAGCCAATGCAGAGATTTCGGAGGCGTGCAATTGTGTGATTACGATAAAGACAGATTCCTCAGAGTGATACGCAAACTCGCGTTCGGTCATCTTGCTTACTACAACGAGACACTTGCTTTTGATAGTGATTTCCATGTTTCGATGAAAGTGCTCAGTCAGATGAACGATTCCGAGCGCAAAGTCTTTGAGCAACCATACATCAATGACTTCCTCCCCGAGGTAGGCAGCAGAGCCTTGCAGAAATCCATGTTTCTCGTCATAGAGGATGGAAAGAACAAAAGCATGAAGCACCTCTCACAATGGGAGGTTGTTCAAGAAGGACGATACAGATACTGCACCACAAACGAAGGTAACAAGGTGAAATTCGTTATTGCAGAGTATCTGGCAGTTGAGGTAGAACTAATAAATTAACGAAACAAAGCAACATGAAAGTAGTATCATTCTTTGCAGGTTGTGGAGGTCTTGACCTTGGCTTTGAGCAGGCAGGCTTCGAAGTGGTTTGGGCTAATGAGTTCGAGCCGCATTGTCGTGCTACCTACCTGCGCAACCATCTTGGCACCAAGTTTGTGCTGGGTGACATCTGCAAGATTGATCCTGCTTCTATTCCCGATTGTGATGGCTTCATCGGTGGACCTCCTTGTCAGTCGTGGAGCGTTGGCGGCAAGATGAAAGGCCTTGATGATGAACGCGGTCAGCTCTTCTTGAAGTACATCGAACTTATAAACGAGAAGAAACCGAAATTCTTTGTGATTGAGAACGTAAAAGGTATGCTTGACGAGAAATTCAACGATGTCTTTGAAGATTTCATTAACCGCCTTGATAATGCAGGATATGATGTGCAGTGGGCATTACTTGATGCGGTCAACTTTAGCGTACCACAGAATCGCGAACGAGTAATTTTTGTAGGATTCAGAAAAGAACTTGATGTGACATTCAAGTTCCCTAATCCAACATGCGAGGCACCCCTTACACTCCAGCAAGCCATCGGTGATATTACCGAAACCCCAAAGTTCTTAAGTGGGGGCGAGAATAATGAACCGCTTAGCATTGACGAAAAACGCCCCAACCATGATGTCCTGACTTCAAAGTTCGGCTCATTCTATTACCGAGGCAACAGACGAAGAGGTTGGCATCAGCCTTCGTTCACTATAAACGCTACCGCTGATTATGCACCGTTGCATCCCTCTTCACCAAAGATGTTGTACTACGGACATGAGAATTGGAAAATCCAGACGGATAAGATTGGTAAGTACAGAAGGTTGAGTGTTCGTGAGTGCGCCCGAATCCAGACGTTCCCCGACAACTTCATTTTCGAGTATGAGGACATAAGGGATGCGTACAAGATGATTGGTAATGCAGTTCCGCCTAAGTTGGGCGAAGTGTTGGCGAAGTCAATACTTTCTGCTTTGGTCCATGTGCATTTACCAGAAGGGGTCGGTGTTTCAACGACACCTTCAACGATGGATGCTTGCACTCTGGTTGGCTATTACAAGGGCGAAGACCACAAGAAACTCATCCTCGAAAACGGTCTTTACTACGTGCGAAGCGATGGACGAACGGGGTCAATGTTCAAAGAAGATTGTTCTGTCCTCCCTAAATACTTGTTGTTGCACCATAAGGACGAAGCAGAATTCTACGAGTTGGATGGCGAAGAACCGATACTTGCCGATACGTCCTTCCTCACCTCACTTGGATTCAAGACATCTGGTGAAACATACCTTGTATTCCAACTAAAAAATAGAACAAGCATTGGACTTGGTATGCCCAAATACGACAATCGAGATTACGCGCCTTACTTTTCTACAGTAGGACAACTGATAATAGAAGATGAAATGAAATAAAACCAAATGGCTAAAAAACATAAACAGGCAATACCGGCATTTACCTTCATCGACCTCTTTGCTGGTCTTGGAGGTTTCCATCAAGCACTTAGTGCTCTTGGTGGCCGCTGTGTATTTGCTTCCGAATTGAAAGAAGACCTTCAACACCTTTACCGCCTCAATTTCCCCGATGTCGTGGTTAAGGGTGACATTACGAAGGTTGACATAAAGAAGGACATTCCTGCTCACAATGTTTTGTGTGGAGGCTTCCCTTGTCAGCCATTCAGCAAGGCTGGCAATCAGGAGGGCTTCAAAGACTCGCAAGGCAGGGGCAACATGTTTGATTACATCATAAAGATTGTTCAACATCATCGTCCTCAGTACATTTTCTTGGAGAATGTTGCCAATCTGAAAACTCATGACGAGGGCAATACATGGAAGGTTATCAAGCAGAAGTTAGAAAAGGAACACTACGTGGTTTACGATAGCATTCTCTCACCTCATGAGTTTGGTTTCCCTCAGCACAGAAAGCGCATCTACATTGTTGCCATACGTGAAGACCTCGAAGTAACTGAATATAAATTCCCCGAACCGACCAACGCTCCTTGTGACATTCACACTATCATCGACGAGGCAGACACGGACATACAGATGATAAAGCAGGAAACCCGAATGCAGTTGGATGTGTGGGAAGAGTTCTTGCATCACGTTGCAGAAAGCGGTCATACAGTTGGAGGTTTTCCAATTTGGACGATGGAATTTGGTGCCACATACGATTACACAGGCAAGAAACCATCATTCCAATCCGTTGAACAACTTAACGGCAAAAAGGGTAAATTCGGCAAAATCATCAAAGGGGCAACTCTGGAAGAATGCCTTTCTCAACTTCCTGTCTATGCTCAACCAAGCAGACGTGAGAAGAAGGACGAAACCGAGTTCCCCGATTGGAAGAAGAAATACATCAAGCAGAACCGTGATTTCTATGAACAAAACAAGCCGTGGCTCAAACCCTGGATGAAGAAGATTAAGGATTGGCAGAACAGTCACATCAAGTTTGAGTGGAATTGCGGTAAAGATGTAGAGTTCACGCTTGAGGACAAACTGGTTCAGTTCCGAGCATCTGGCATCAGAGTAAAACTTGCAACCTTTGCCCCAGCTCTGAATCTCGTTGGCACTCAGATTCCAATACTTCCATGGGTGAAAGGCACACCACGAAAAGGTTCAAAGGATGCTTCGCGTGGTCGCTATCTAAGCGTGAAGGAGGCTGCCGCATTACAAGGTATGGAGCACCTCCATTTCGATGCAGAGAACTTCAAACTCTCTAATACTCGAATCTACGAAGCTTTGGGTAATGCCGTAAATGTACAAATTGTAAGATTAATCGCTGAAAAATTCCTAACTCATGAGTGAACAGAAACGTACAAGTATAACGCTCAATGCAAGCGTTTATGAAACATACAAAACTCGTCCGAACACTATCCCACATGCGTTAGGCGAGTTTATTGACAATGCTATAGCGTCTTATCAAAGTCATAAAACTCAACTTTTGGCAAACGATACAAACTACAAGTTGTGTATCAATATCAAAATTGATTGGAAAGACAAGAAGACATCCAAGATTACCATCGAGGATAATGCTGCTGGTATTGCAGAAAAAGCGTATCAAACAGCCTTTGAACCAGCCCACAAGCCGGAAGATGACCAAGGTTTGAATGAATTTGGCATGGGTATGAAGGATGCTGCCCTTTGGCTTGGTAATACTTGGAGGGTCGTTTCTACAGCTTTGGACGAAGAAGTAGAACGTGAATTATGCTTCGACCTGAAAACTGTTGCAGAACAGAATTTGAAGGAACTGCCTTATGAAGAAAGAGAGGCGGACAAAAAGAAGCATGGCACTATTATTGAAATATCGAACCCAACTCACAACGCACCTGCACAGACAAAACTTCAGGCAATCCAAGAAAGTATTGCAGGCATTTATCGTGAGTTCCTTCGCAAAGAAGAAATCGAAATCAAGATAAATGAAGACTCATTGAATTTTGAAGAGTACGAGGTACTAAAAGCCCCTTACTTTGCGACTCCAAAGGGTGAACCTCAGGAATGGAAGGTTCCTTTTGATACCGGCCTGATCATGGGCAGATACCGCATACATGGCTTTGTCGGTCTTCTGGAGCAGATGAGCAAACGTCAACGTGGAATCGTACTTCTTCGCAGAGGTCGTGTCATCAGAGGTGAAGACGAGAATAGCTGCTATGAACCTAAGGAAATTGTGAGTGCAACTGCAAGTAGTCCTCGTGCTAAACGAATCTTTGGAGAAATGTTTCTCGAAGGTTTTGAAGTCTCACATGACAAGAGCGAGATTATGGACATGGAAGCACTCGATGCCATTATGCCAGAGGTTCGCAAAATGCTAAAATTAAAAGTCGGTGAAGAGGAACTGGATCTTCTGACCCAGGGTGACAACTATCGCAAGAAAGACATCGAGAAGGAAGTTAAATCACTTATCGGTAAACATAAGGGTAACAAGAAACCTATAAACATTGACACAACAGAAAAGCCTGTAAAGCAGCCAGAAGTTGAGGTAAAGCCTATAACAGAGGATGTTATTAAGGAGGCTTATACAATCAAGGATGAGTCTTACACCCTCGAAGTGCATTTTGTGAACGAAGGTGATGATTTGTTCTGGCTTGATACCTCCGAGGAAGAATCAAAGATTCTGAAATGCATGGTTAATTGCAACCATAAGTTCTTTGAAACCTATCCTGTCAAGAAATCTGGTCAGAGTTCAGTACGCCTATTGATGTCACTGGCTGTTGCAAAGTACTGTCATCCATGCGATGAGGTGGATGACATGGTTGAACGATTTAACGAAATACTTGGAAAATTCTAACGTATGGGCAACATCACTATAACAAAACCAAAACCCAAGCAGAAGCCTTTGCAGGTTGTGAACCAAGCAGGAGATTTGTTTGAGTCGTTTGCGGCTTACAAAGGCATGAAGGATGAAGGGCTCTCAAATCTCCGAAGCGAAACGGCTCACATTCTCAGTTTCTGCAACAAGCATGACGACCCCAAAGCTAAGGCCGGAACACACTTGGCTTTCGGTTATGTACAGAGCGGTAAGACCATGTCGTTTACAGCTCTGACGGCGATGGCTCGTGACAACGGCTACAGATTGATTTTCTATCTTGCAGGCATTGCCAACAATCTGTATGAGCAAACCTACGATCGCCTTCGTAGCGACTTGTTCGACCGTGATTCGCATCATTATCGCATGATTAAAGAAGATGGTCAAATGGCAAAGAACATCCAGAATGCCATGCTCCTGAGCAAGAAGCCTATCATGCTTGTGCCAATCCTGAAGCATCATGGTCACATCAACAAACTTGCCAAGGTGTGCGAGTCAGACACCTTCAAAAATGCCATGAAGGGCGAAACGGTAATCATCATTGACGATGAGGCAGATCAGGCTTCGCTGAACAACTACGGCTATCAAAACAGCAAGACAGGAGAGTTCAAGATGTCAAGTACATACGAGGCTATCATGAAACTTCGACTTGCTCTTCCGGGTCACTCTTACGTTCAATACACAGCCACACCACAGGCACAGATTCTTATCAGTATTGATGACATTCTTTCACCTAAATCTCACACGGTACTTTCGCCTGGTGCTGCTTATACTGGTGGAAAACTCTTCTTCAAGAATGAACCTGCAGGCATAGTTTCGGGTTCTCTCATCAAGGTGATTCCTGCAGAAGAAGCCTATCACGTTCGTCACAACGACTTGGATAAGATGCCAAAGAGTCTGCACGAAGCCCTTTGGTTTCATGTAATGAGTACAGCCATCATTGTACATTTACGCGAAGACGAAAAGATAAAATACCTCTCTATGATGGTGCATCCTGACCAACCGGTCAAGTCGAGCAAGAAATTTTTGGATTGGGTAGATGACGAACTGGAGAGATTTGCTAAGGTGCTAAAGAAACCAGACGGACAGGATGCTAAAAAACGTTTCTTGAAGGACTTAAAGGAAAATATCTATCCCGAGGTTGTCAAATACATGGACGAAAGCGAGAAACCTACATTTGAGGAAATCCTTCCGTTCATGAGTGATGCTATCAACGACCGCCAGTTGCACTATGTGAACAGCAAGAAGGATGGTGAGAAAGAAATCGATTGGAGCCTTGGTTCTATGCATATTCTGTTTGGAGCCCAGTTGCTGAACCGTGGATTTACTATCAATAATCTCTCAACGACCTACATGCCACGTCATACGGTTGGAGTAGCAACTGCTGATACCATTGAACAGCGTTGTCGTTTCTTCGGTTATAAGATGCACTACATCAAATCGTGTCGTGTTTATTTGCCTGAGCCTTCCATTCAGAACTACGTTGATTATGTTGACAACGAAGAGGAATTGCGCAAGGTACTCAAAGATTCCGAGACATTAAAGGAGGCAGGTCATGCGCTGATGTCTTCACCCAACTTGCAGCAATGCCGTAAGAATGTACTACCATCTAATCTCGTCAAAACGACAATGGACGGCAATTGCAAGATGGAAGCATTCGATACACCAGAAGTTATTGATGACAACAACAAGCTTGCTGAGGCATTTATCAAGAAATTGGTAAAAGAGAAAAATGATTATCGCGTCCTCTACAAGAACACTACAAAGCAGCGTGAACATCGCGTGTGGGATTTGACAATTGACGAAGCTGTTAATTTCTTACTCGATTTCCGCTTTGCCAGTGTTGCAGAAGCTGTACGCAGAGACAACACAGTCAGATACATTAAGTATTTGGCGGCATGGCCGGGATGCAAGATAGATCATGTTGAGTTTATGCAGATGGCGTACGACGGAAAACCAATGCATCGTGCATTTAATCCGACGAAAGCCAAGATAAAATCAACGTTCTATACCGGTGCTGATAAGGATGCAACAATCTATCCGGGCGATCAGAACGTGACAATGTCAGAAGACACCATCACTATCCAGTTATACAATTTTGAATTGTCACCAAGTTTCCCTAATCGACCTACGGCGCATACGCTATCAATCAATTACCCCGAGAAACTGAGCACAGCGTATTGTACCAACAACCAAGAAGTAGAGGATATTGACCCACTGTTTAACGAAGTAGATGAAGAGTATGAAAGTAACTCCTGAAGAATTATATAAGCAGTTTACGGAGCTGGCTTTGCCTGTTGATGATGCGACCAACGTTGTGTCAATAGAGGGTACTTGCCACAAACTCGGCAAGACAGCAGAAGGTTATCCTGAGTTCTACATTCTTTCAGATGGTAAGGAAGGACATCCGAAAAGTACACCATTGGAGTACCTTGACGTGTGTTACGATTCGCCTTGCACAATCCGCGAAAATGGCGAAACTCAGCAACAGACATTTTGTGTGTTGTCATTAAGACGTACAGGCGAATCACTTCACTTGTACTTCATAACCATTGTGCTTCGCATCATCGACACGTTGCCAGCAATACCGACAAGCAGGAACCTTGCAGTTGAGTTTGACTCCCTGATCAGTATTTTTGCTCCAACCCACAAGTCGGACGAGAACAAAGTGAAAGGTTTATGGGGCGAACTTCTGGTTATAGAGCAGAGTCAGATGTCAGAGATGCTTATTGATGCCTGGCACAGAAATTCAAACGACAAGTTTGATTTTACATTGGGTAAAGACAAGATTGAGGTAAAAAGTACTGCGAGTGACGAAAGGAAACATTCTTTCTCTATAGGTCAGTTGAATCCCTCAAAGAATTCAAATCTCGTTATTGCTTCAATTCATGTACGTCCATCTGCATTGTCTGAGACAGGGCTTAGTGTAAAGAATCTATTCGATAAGCTACAGGCAAAGATTAGTTCATCGCAAACAAAGCTTAAACTACTGAAAGGTATTGCCGGAATAATTGGTATTGACTCAACGGCTTTCTACTCAATGGCCTTCGACTACGTTACCGCTTGCGATACCTTGCAGTATTACGATGCCCTCAACATTCCTCATATTGAACCGACGGCAGTTCCTGCTGGCGTGAGTGATGTTTCATTTACTTCTGACTTGAAGGGTGTGGAATACCTCACTTCTGATTCCTCATTAGTAAAAGGTAGTTCATTATACAAATCACTTTTTTAAATGCCACGATTAGGTAGAAAGAAAATAATAGCAATACTCAAAAAGTGTTTGGGCCAGTCATCATGCCAATTCAGCATAGAAGGCGTAGATAATCCCATACTTTTGCAGATAGAAGACCGTGTTTTCACCGTCTTCCTGAAGCCTATTGGCGATGTTTGCTATGAAAACGAAAACGAATCGACAAGGGTTCAACTACCTAAGCATCCAAGGTTTGATAAGATCAAAGCATCGAAACGTCCATTCTTGCTGATGGGTTTTGACTTGGATAATGAGATTTTTACTATCTGGAATCCGACTACCACAAAGGAACGATTGAACACCAAAAAGAACCGTTCGCTCTATTGCCGACTCAATGCACAGCGTGAAGCCAACACTACAAAACTTCCTGTGCGTTGCAATCTGACTAACGGCGAGTTCCTGTGGGTTTTACCTATGGGTCTTCTTGCAGAGTTCTTGATGTACATTGAAGATTATTTCCCATTGGTTACAGCTGATGATTATGGTATAACTGAGGACTATTCCGTCCATGCTGAGTACGAGGAACTGTTTCGTAAGGAAGTAGATGACGTGCTTGATGATGACGGACGGATTGTAGCTATAAAGAACCCTGTTGTCTTAGAAGAACTTAAAGAGGCACGTGCAGGTGGAAAGGCTTTTGCAGAGTACGATGTTTTGTACAAGCATTATGCCGAAAAGACCTCCATTATGAATTTAGCAGATTGGGCACATTTATTAGACGCTATCAACTGGAACGAAGAATCATGAGAGCAAAAGAACTGTTATACGCAAACTATAGAGATTCAGAACACTTTGATGTCCTGTTAGAAATACTTGACAGCCTTCTCCCATTGCGTGAGGACAAGGCTGCAACCGATGGTTATTTTGAACGCAAACTTTCTGCTGACCTTCATCGACAGGAATACCTTTACCACAAAGAACTATTCGACAATAATAGCGTCTATGTAGATGAAGAGCCGCAACTTATAGTTTATGAAGGAGAGGTTAAAGAGGAAGTTGTACGACAGATACGTAGTATGCTGTTTGACATAGTAAAGGATGACGAATCGTTTGGCTTTCTTTTCTTTCATCTGGGTACTGAGTATAATGCTCAGCATAAAGAAGCTGTACCTCTTGACTGTTACCCTAACATCAGCAGAATAAGGGACGCTATTGCACTCTACCGGGATGACTATCCAAAGGCTTCACTCAATGCTTATCTTGACGATGACTTGAATTATCATTGGTATAAGACATTCGAGAAGGAATTCTTGGAAGAGGAAAGCGAAGGGTATGATTTCTTCAATTCTCTTTACAAAACATACGACCAGATACGATTGCTCAAAGGTCAGACACTTGAAGTACGTAAGTACTATGCCACATACGAGAGCTACGAGGATGACATCCAGAAATACTTTGCCTATCAGTATGTGATTGACTCAATAGAGAAGTTCAATAATGATGACCATGGTCTTACACGTATTGCTGACGTTCTAAAAGACGGTCAGACAGAGCTCGCTGCTACGCTTGGATTAAATGCTGAGGGAGAAGGAGCGAACCACACATTGCGTTTTGCTGATGGCTGGAAGGAGAAGGTGTGTGTCATCATGCAAGTAATGCAGAAACTCGGCGCTTTTGAACGTGCTGATGGAGCGAAAGCTACTCAGAAACAGGTCATGGAACACCTTTCAGCATCGTTCGGTAACTTAGGCGTAAAAGATCCAAGCCCATTGGTGGCTAATGCTCGAAGCAATAATCGTTATGTGCGTCACATTGAAGAACTTTTGAAAGCCGCTAAGGAAGAAGAAAAGAAGAGTTACGAACGTTCACGGTAACTGATACTATCACATTATTAATATTACACACGCGCGAAAAAACCAATAAAAACAGAAAAAATAGAAAATATTTGAGTTTAGGCTAAGTTTAGGTTTTCCCCTAACGCAACCGAATAGCCGTAACTTTGCACCCGTCAATCAGACAAAACTGGTTGGCGGGTGCTTTTGTTTGCTGGGGCACAAATCGAACCTAAGAACCATGCAGTAAGGCGCATGACGGCAGACACATTATCATAATATGAACACTATTCAAGTTTTCAATCACAAGCAGTTTGGAGCAATCCGAACCATGTCATTACCAAACGGACAGATTGGTTTCGTAGGCAAAGACATTGCTCAGGTTCTTGGTTATTCAAGAACTGCCGATGCTATTCGTCAGCATGTAGAAGAGGAAGACAAAGGGGTCTTCAAAATGCCGACCCCTGGAGGTTTGCAAACAACCACTTTCATCAACGAGTCAGGACTTTACTCCCTCATCCTCTCCTCGAAACTCCCTAAGGCGCGTCAGTTCAAGCATTGGGTGACAAGCGTTGTCCTTCCTCAGATTCGCAAGACGGGCGGTTACATTCCGGTGAGCCGTGAGGACGATGAGAAGACGATTCTCGCCAAGGCGGTGAAGATTCTGATGAAGACCGTGGAGGTGCAGAAGCAGGAGTTGGCTGAGCAGGACATTGAGATTGCCCGTCTTGCACCAAAGGCTGAGTATGCCGAGGAAGTGCTGATGTCACCAACCTGCTACACCATGACGCAGGTTGCCAAGTCGCTCTCGATGACCGTTCAGCAGTTGCAGCACTGGCTTCACAAGATGTGCATCATCTACCGTTCGCCTTCAGGATGCTGGATGCTCTACGCTGAATACCTGAAGAAGGGCTACGAGGCTTACCGCACGAAGAAGGGTGAAAACCTCTTCGGCGAAGTGCTCTGGACGGACACTTATCTGGTGTGGACGGAACGAGGCAAAGAGTTCATTCACGGATTGTTTAACGAAATGTCAGCGTAAACATGAGTATCTATTTTTCTTTCAACGTGTGGAAGGTGAGTTTCACTTTCAGCGTTAATCTAAACTTCAACAAGTAAGCGTATGAAGAGTATTTTCAAAGTGGTGCAGCAGGGCAAGGCTTTCGCAGTACAGTCACAGAAAAGTGACAATGGCCAAACGATGAAGTGCAACATCGTGTTGCAGGAATTGGGCGGCAAGTTTGAGAATCAGTATGTGGGTGCTATGCTTGGCAACGCAGCAACATGCAAGTTCTATCCCGGGGATGTGGTGGCGGCTTCGCTCCGATTCTCAACACGTGATTATAATGGCGCGACGTACCAGGACATTCTGGTGACAGACATTTACAAACTTAACAAGTAAACAGCTATGGTAGCAAGAGGAATCAGAAACGACAACCCGCTCAACATCCGTCATGGCAAGAGCCAGTGGGTGGGTATGCGTGAGAAGCAGACGGATAAGAGTTTTGTGCAGTTCAAAAGCCGCGTGTATGGCTATCGTGCAGCATTCGTGCTGCTCAGGAACTACATCAGCAAGGGTAAAGACACCATCGGCAAGATCATTGCGAAGTGGGCACCAAGCAGCGATGGGAACAACACGCAGTCGTACATCAACTATGTGAGCAAGAGTACTGGCATCAACGCGAGTCATGCGCTGAAGTTCGAGGACAAGGATGACATCGTGGAGATCGTCCGCAGCATGGCTCACATGGAGAGTGGCATCATTGAGGACAAGGCGCTCATCGAGCAAGCCTACGAAATGGCAAAGTCCTGAAGGGACGGTATAAATCAGCGTAGGGTGCAAACCCTACGAATGATGGCCACCCCACCACCCCCAGAGCGCCGAAGGTGCGACATAATTCCATAATCGCAATATGAAACTATGCCGCCCTTACAGGGCTTAGGGAAAATCAAACCACAATTAAAATAGGGTTTACACCCTATCCTAAATTATTTCACCCTTTCAGGGTTTTATTAACCCGAGTTGAAGTGAGGAACTTCACATGTGAACAAAGCTGGCCAGCGGTTCTGAAACTTCTCCTCACTAATTTTCAACTCAAAAAATGGATACAAAGAATTTTATCAACAACCAGAATAATTGCGACAACAATTCAGTAGTAATCAATTCCTCCCCTATGGGGGGAGGTCAGGAGGGGGCTCCTGTACACGTACAATTAGGTGGTCAGGCATTCTATGACGAGAAGAAGTATTTCATGTTTTGTCCCGATGATCCTGTACCGGGACAGGTGCAGAAGTTTCGCAGACAGGGCATTGCACAGCAGATGGCAGACGGCACGTTTGACTTTGTGGTGAAACCGCAGTTGCGTTCGGAGTCGGAACTTATAAGGAAATTGGCTCATGGCAGAGCAAGCAGAACGAAGGACAATGCTATTCAACTGACTTTGAAGGTGTATCGTACGGAAGGTATCAACATCAGCGAGGCTATTCGCCAAGAGGCGATCGAGGCTGCTGAGGCAATCAGAGAGTATCAGTTGAGACACTAATAAAAGACATTTTTTATACGAACACGAATTTCACGAATCGCGCGAATTTTCTTGAACGTAAATTTCCGTAAATGAACCGTAAATTACCGTGAATTTTGATTCGGGAGATTCGTGTGATTCGTGTTCGAAACCAAATACAGATAACGACACTATGAGTTGTAATTTGATTCAGATTCAGGGCGGCAAGAAGGTTGCGCGTCCTGTCACCTCGGAAGAGGAATACCGCCAGTTGCGTGGCACTTCGGCTCAGCAGGCAAACCTGCGTTCGGCTCGCAACGGCAATGGTCAGGCGAAGATGCGTCTGGTGCAGATGAACTATTCGGGACACTATCCTGAGGGCGTGGTGAAGGGTACGAAACTGCCCTCCAAGGCTTTCGGCTTCGACATCGATGACAAGGAGGAGTTTGAGAAGGTGAAGGCGCTGTTGATTGTGGATGGCAAGCCTTCGGAGTTAGCTTCGGAGTTGGGATTGCTGATGCTGGAACGCTCAGTAAATCAGGGCGGTCATGCGGTGTTCAAGCGCGAAATGGGTAAGACGATTCTGGAGAATCAGGTGCGCATAGCCACCGCTTTGAAGTGCGAGATGGACACGAATGCTCACGACATCAATCGCGTGTATTTCAGCACCTCGAACGATGCAGACGATTTGCTCTTCCTCTCGCCAGAGTTGTTCACAGATGCCTTCGATGAGGCAAGCGTGAAGGCTGAGGCGCAGTTGCTGGAGGAGCGTGAGAAATTCGGTCGTGAGGAGTTGCCCGAAGGTGCACATAAGGCGAATAAGCACTATACGTCGTGGAGAGGGATGTGCCTGGAAGGCACTACCTCGGAAGGCAGCGTGCAAGGTACTGCCCTCCAGGCAGGAGTAGAGAGTAGTGGCGTGAATCCGGCAGCATCTCCTTCGTCGATGCAACCGGTTACTCAGATAGTGGCTTCCAGCCACGTCACAGAGGACTCTTCCATAAACCATAAACCCTCCACCCTCAACCTTGATTACCTCGGCATCCCTTACGACAAGATCATCCAGAAGTGGTGGGAGCTCTACAACGATAGACAGACACCGGTGAAGTCGAACCGCGATGTGCTGACGTTTGAACTGGCGGTGAATCTGCGCCACATTGCTGGCTTTGACCGCGTGACGCTGGACAAGGTGATTCCTTGCTACGATGGTTTTCCGCACGATCAGAAGATGAAGTGCATCGATTCGGCTCTCAGCGAGAAGCGTACACAGATGCCTAAGCGACTTCGTGACGTTTTGACCGAGTTGAAGAAGGAGAACATCGAGGACGAGGTGGTGTTCAAGGCCCTCGAAGAAGCCGAGCAGGAGGACGAGCTCTTCTACTACAAGCGCATTCCGCAGTCGGCTCTGCCACAGGGCATCAGCGACAGCATCAAGGCAACGGGTGCGAAGATGGCGATGCCGGTGCTGGCGGTGACGTGTCCTGCCATCGGAGCTTTGGCAACGGACGTGAAGGTGCTGATCCACGGCAAGGAGACGAAACTTAACATGCACTCGTTTGTGGTGGGCGATGCTGCCTCGTGCAAAGGCGATCTGGACGGTGTGGTGGATGCCTGGATGGTCGAGGAAACGATGAAGAATACCATCTACTATCAGCAGGAAGAGGAGTTCAGAGCTAAAAAGAAAGCGGCAAAGAATGCCAAGTCGCAACCCGATGAACCGCACTTGCCGGTACGCTTCCTGACGATGAACAATACGGTGGCAAATCTTGCTGAACGTCTGGCAAATACCGATGGCAAGCACGCTTTTTCGTTTACGCCCGAGGCAGACACCGTGGCACAGAAGTGGCGAAGCTCGATGAGCGATTTCTCGACTATGTTGAGACAGTCGTATGATGGCAGTCGCTACGACCGTGAAGCGAAGAGTGCAGATGCTACCACCGTCCACATCGACCATCTGCTGTGGAACGTCTGCATGTGCGGTACGCCCGATGCGCTCTATCGTGTGATCAATAATTACACTGATGGATTGCTCTCGCGCTTCATCATTGCCCACACGCCAGACAACACGTTTGTGCCCCTGGAGGACAAGCCGAATCTGATGACCGACAAACTGCGCGACCGCATCCAGCAGATTGCCCATCTGTTGCCGCTGATGCAGGGTACGCTGAACCTCCCGAAACTCGAAGAACGTTCGCGTCAGTGGGTGGAGAAGGTCAGACGTGAGGCACTGAAGGACGATGACCGCGTGATGGCTCGTGCCCGACTGCGTGACCACGGTACAGCTGTGCGTATGGCAGCGTGCCTCATCCTCTGTGCTGTGGCTGAGAAACTCATCAAGCAGCACGGATTGAGTGGTGCAGAAAAACAACTGAAGATGCGTCCTTCGCTTACTGCAGAGATGGCAGCAAAGATGCAGACACCGGCTATGCTCGATGCCTACGAGGTGATAGCCGAGTCACTGATAGACAACGATATGCTGTACTTTCGCGAGAAACTGGAGAATGCCAATCAGAACACTGGCCTCAGCTCCGACCGTAAGCGTGGTGGCAAGAACGACCGCATCTACGACCGTCTCTCTGACACCTTCACCTTCGAGCAAGCCATGGGAGCCAAGGGCAGCGGATGCACCCACAACAGCGTGCGCCAAATGCTGAAGAACTGGCGTAAGCAGGGCCTCATCAAGCAGGTGGATGAAGGGCATTATCAGAAGATAAATGGTTAAAAGGTTAATGGTCAATGAACCCGAATGGCTGTCATCGTCATCGTAGCCCTTCGACTGGCTCAGGACAGGCTGGGGCGTATCGTTATCGTACGAAGTTGGTCATTATGGTCATTGGTCATTAAGGTCAAAAAGGATTTTCAACAACATTGACCCTTCCCCTCATCACATTTGGGTCACTCCCCCTTTAACGGGGGAGACGGAGGGGGTCTTCAATATGGAACTCATACTACATAGAACACTCATCCATCGTGACACCACAGACGGTTACATCACGATAGGCGGCAGCAAGGTTTGCGACACCGCCGAACGCACACCCGTAATGCTCCAGCCAGGACGTTACCCCTTGTCGCGCACCAACCTCTACCTCGCCGCAGGCAATGGCGTTTACACCCTCCGCACGCCCACCATCATCGTAGGCGAACACCGCTGCCGAGGCCTCGTCATTCACTCACGTCCCACCTACCTTCGCATCTACGAACGCTTGAAGAAAGCCTTCGCCCGCAAGGAAGAAGTAGTGCTCGTGGTGGAATAATCATCCATGTTTGAAATCCCCATTCTGCAGGTAGAATTGCTTGTCGAGAGGTAACTACTCAGCCTTTTTGAAACCTTGTTTCTAAGTACTTACATTGCTCGAAGTTCTGATTGGCTCAGAAATTCATGTTAAAGATGCTTAACGCATACAGTTGCAACCTACGTATTTTGTACATCATTGCGTCTTACAAG
>JAZRXS010000072.1:0-10321 GCA_045600325.1 Prevotella sp. | reverse complement strand
GGTGTTCATGAATGCCGGAATGTCCGGTAAAGCCGGGAAGTCCGGTAGAGCGGCAAAAGCCTCAAAGCGCAACAAGAGCACAGCCTACCAGATTCTCGCTGAGCGCCACTCTATGAGCAAGGCTGCAGAGCTTTACCTCGTCAATCCAAGTCTTGACGTTCAGACAGCAGAACAGCATCAGCAGATTACGGATGAGAATGCTCATATCTACAGCAAGCTCTCCTTTGGTAATGTTGAAGAGCACTGGTGCAAGTCGTTCGATGGCAAGGACATGCTCTATTGGGTAATCCTTCCTCCAAACTTTGATGCAAGCAAGAAATACCCAACCCTTCTCTTCTGCGAAGGCGGTCCACAGAGCCCTGTTTCTCAGTTCTGGAGCTATCGTTGGAACTTCCAGATCATGGCTGCTCACGGTTATGTGGTAGTTGCACCAAACCGTCGCGGACTCCCAGGCTTCGGCTCTGAATGGTGCGAGTCTATCTCTGGCGACTGGACAGGCAACTGTATGAAGGACTACCTCACAGCCATTGATGACGCTTGCGAAAAGCTTCCATACGTTGACAAGGACAAGCTCGGTTGTGTAGGCGCAAGCTTCGGCGGCTTCTCTGTGTATTACCTTGCTGGTCATCACGACAAGCGTTTCAAGGCATTCATTGCTCACGACGGCGCTTTCAATCTTGAGTCTATGTACACAGACACAGAAGAGGCGTGGTTCTCTAACTGGGAGTACGACGATGCTTACTGGAACAAGGATCAGACAGAGCGTGCTAAGAAGACTTACGAGAACTCTCCTCATAAGTTCGTTGACAAATGGGATACACCAATCCTCTGCATCCACGGCGAGAAGGACTACCGCATCAACGCAAACCAAGGCTTCGGCGCATTCAACGCCGCTCGTCTCCGTGGCATCCCTGCCCAGCTTCTCCTTTATCCAGACGAAAACCATTGGGTACTCAAACCGCAGAACGGCATCCTCTGGCAGCGCACATTCTTTGAATGGCTCGATAAGTGGTTGAAGTAATTTTTTGTACAAAAAACAAAAAATCGTTAAAATATTTGTTATTTGTAAACTTTTTAGTTAACTTTGCGACCGCAATTGTAACATAATGGCTAACAGAAAAGTAATTATCTATAAGCAGCACTTCCAGGATTTCTTCAATGGACTTGATAACAAGACAAGGAAGAAAGTACTTCAAGTGCTTGCTTGGATACAAAGTCTGGATATTATCCCTATTTCACTGATGAAAAGTATCGAAGGGGTGAAAGGTCTTTACGAAATACGCATTGAATACAGCAGTAATATATACAGAATATTCTGTTGTTTTGACAAAGGGAATCTCGTTATCCTCTTCAATGGATTTCAGAAAAAGACTCAAAAAACACCACATAGTGAGATAGAACGTGCCAAAAGATTAATGACAGAATACTTTGAAACAAAAGACAAATAATAAATATTATGGAAATGCAGAGCAAAAAAGAAGCAATAATGAATTGTACAACACTTGATGAACTCATTGAGGTTGAATATGGTCCAAAAGGAACGCCTGAACGCGACCAGTTTGATGCAGAGACACAAGAATTCTGTGTTGCTCAGACGCTTCGTGAAGAACGCATTCGTGCCGGTCTTACACAACAACAGTTGGCTGAAAAGATTGGCACAAAGAAAGCTTATATATCCAGAGTAGAAACAGGAAGACAGAACATCAATCTATCCACCTTATTTCGCCTGTTTGAATGCCTCGGAAGGCGAGTTAACATATCTGTGGTATAAATTATTGTACATGTGCAGATTTAAGGAATTTCAAACACAAATAAAGAGGACTATAGATGCTATCACTTTTCACAGTCGTACCCGACACTCTGGAACTCAAAGTGATTTTGTGTTAGTTATCCATTACCAAACAGCTAAAGTTTCCCACCTTTAACCCCGTAGGGGTGGCATAGCATAGGATAGGGCGTAAGCCCTATCTATCAATCGGTTACGATAAAACGCGTAGCCCTGTAAGGGCGACATAGTTTCATATCTATGCCTATTCCTGTTTTTTCGGGCTCACGCCCTTTACCATTATGTCGCCCCTACAGGGCTCACGAAAGAGTGCTATAACTATCTGATTGATAGGGTTTACACCCTATCCTATAGTATTTCGCCCTTTCAGGGCTAAGGGGCGGGAAAGTTTAGTTAGTTCTCTATTACTTAAACAGCCATTGACAAATAACTTGTAAATCCATGTTCAACGATATCATAGAATACATCACATTCACCATAGACCGTCTTTCGTATTTTGAGTTGATGTTCTATGCGCTTGCATGTTCTGCTGTTGTGGGGGCTGTTGGTGGAACGATAGAACTCATCATAAAGAAGCTGAAAGGTGAAAGCATGGGAGACAGCTCGGAACTGCCGAAAGAAGAGGCTATCGAGGTGGCAGAGGAACCAATCGAGCAAAGCGATTGGGAAGATGATGGTTCTACTTCGGACGGTCATTACGACAATGCCCCTACTTCGGACAACCTTTACGACAATGATTCTGCTTCGGATGGTTACCGTTTTGATGATCGCTCTGCCTTAGTAAGGTATTTGGACGAACATGAGGGCTCTGCTTTGGAGCGCTATCTGGACAGGGAGGAGGCAGAATTGGAACATTATTGGGATGATGAGTATGCCTATTCAACAAGCGACTACGATGTTTTCAATGATTCATCAAGCGACTATGATGTAATCGATGATACATCAAACGCCCCTGGACCTTCCATTCCAAACTCAAAAAACGAAGGATGGTATGATAATACGGACTATGAAGACCCTGCTGATATGTATGACGATGACGAAAAATTCTAATTGTCGTGTTATTTGACGCTGAATCAAATTTTTGCGCGCAACTCGCCACCTCGCCGCAAGCCACTTATAACATCCTGATATACAACCATTTACTTCTGCGGACAGTTTGCTCAACTCTCCGCAACTCACCGCAAACTCACCGCAGTAGTTTAGGAGGGTCGCAGCCTCAGCGACCATGGCGCGAAGCGACATACATAAAAAGCAAAGGTAGCTGAGTATATCCGCTGGGGCGGATTGGTGGCTGAGGCTGGGACCCTCCTAAGCCAAACGGTCAGTGTCATGGAAACAACTCATATATAGAGCTACCAAAAGTAGATGAATGCAATTATAAAGTCCATAAATACGGGTTGTAAAGTCAAGGAAAACGCCTCAAAAAATGCATTTTTTGAGACGTTTTCCCATACTTTATGATGTGTAAATGACGTGATTATGGTGCGTAATCACCGTATTTATAATGCGGTGAGTTTGCGGTGAGTTGCGGAGAGTTCAAGCAACTCACCGCAAAAGCAAACTGCTGAAAATCAGATTGTTGCAATAGAGGTGCGGTGAGGTGGCGAGTTGTACGGAAAAATCAAGTGGCGAGTTGATGCTAACGGTATCTTGGATGAGAGAGGACGCTAACAATATCCAGGAATATTACATTTCGGTTACGAAACACTATCTTAACAATTTTGCAAACATTCTGTAATACGCTAAGGGTAACTTTGCAGCGCAAATTTTAAAACAACGAAGATTATGAACGAAGAAAAAGCTAAGAAGATCACAAGCATCTACAACTGGACGAGACTGATTATCATTATCGCGTTTCTCGGTTTGCTATATTTCGGTTTGGCAAAGTAATTCTCTGCGTGTAAAACTCCATGAACCATTAAATTCCAAAGATGATAAAACTATCAAAACAAAACTATGTGGAGCGAGACATCTCGTGGATGTACTTCAACCACCGAATCCTGGAAGAGGCGCAGCGCGAGGATGTTCCAGCCTTGGAGCGTCTTTCCTTCCTCGGTATATACTCCAACAATCTTGACGAATTCTTCCGCGTCAGGATGGCTAACCTTGGACGTGTGGCTGCTCTTGGCGATAGTCATGCGCCGAAAGACCTCAAGGAGGCTGCCAGCAAGGCTGCGGCAACACTGAAACAGATTAACCGCCTGAATGCCAACTACGTTCAGGAATATGCCTTGACCGTTGAGGCTGTAAGAAAGGCGCTTGCAGAGAATGGCATACGCGTGGTACGCAATGATGAGCTGAACGATGCCCAGAAGGAGCGCGTGATGCAGTTCTACAGAACAAAACTGCTGGGCAGGATATCGCCAGTATGGTTTGAGAACCTGCATAGCTTCGACAAGGAGACGGACGACGACATCTATATGATAGTACGCATGAAGAAGGAAGGTCTCAAGTCTCACTACGCATTGTTTCCGCTGCCCGTTGACGTCGTGGGAAGATGGTTTGTGGTGGGAAACTCTAACGATAACCTTAACCATAACGAAAACGAAAACGCGGTAAATGTGATGTATCTTGACGATGTTGTTCGCGTATGCTTGCCGCTGGTATTTCCTGGCATGCAGTATGACGACTTCAAGGCATGGACGTTCAAGTTCACTCGCGATGCAGAGATGGACATTGACAACGACCTCCGCGAAGGCTTCATGCAGAAGATACAGAAGGGCGTGAAGTCGCGTAAAGTGGGATGTCCGGTGCGCATTGTATATGATGCCAGCATGCCTAACGGAGCCTTGCGCAGAATAAAGTCGCTGCTCTCCGAGGGCGAAAGACTGGACACTGCCGTCGCTGGCGGACGCTATCAGAACCACCGCGACTTCATGTCGTTCCCCGACTGCGGAAAGAAGGAACTTAAGTACCCGAAATGGCAACCGATAGCCAACAAGGAACTGCACAGCTCCGAGAGCATTTTCAAGGTTGTTCGCGAGAAAGACCGCATACTGCATGTGCCTTACCACAGTTTCGACGGTTATATCCGACTCCTTAACGAGGCTGCCATCGATCCTAAGGTGAAGTCCATCAAGACAACTCTCTACCGACTGGCAAAGGATTCAAAGGTTGTCCGTGCGCTTATCTGCGCCGCTCTCAACGGTAAGAAGGTGACAGTGATCATCGAACTCCTTGCCCGCTTCGATGAAGCACCAAACATCAGTTGGGCGAAGAAGATGCAGGAGGCTGGCATAAACGTAATCTTCGGTGTGGAGGGACTTAAGGTTCACTCCAAGATTACGCACATCGGTTTCAAGACCGGTCAGGACATTGCCGTCGTCTCCACAGGCAATTTCCACGAGGGCAATGCTTCGCGCTACACTGACGTGATGCTCATGACAGCCAACCGCAACATCGTTCAGGACGTGGAGCGCGTCTTCCGCTTCATCGATAAGCCGTACGCGCCAATAAAGTTCAAGCACCTCCTTGTCTCGCCTAACGAGATGAAGGGAAAATTCCTCCAGCTCATGGACAACGAGATAAAGAACCACCTCGCCGGCAAGCCTGCATGGATAAAGATGAAGGTCAACCACATCACAGAGCCTAAGATGGTGCAGAAGATATACGAGACCGTTGAGGCTGGCGTAAGGGTGGAAGCATTGGTGCGAGGCAACTGTTCGCTTGTGGATCGCGAGGATTACGACGGTCGTTTGAAGATTGTTGGCATCATCGACCGCTACCTTGAGCATTCGCGAATCTTCATATTTGCCAACGGCGGAGAACCGCTCTACTTCATCGGTTCTGCCGACTGGATGCCACGAAACCTAGACCAGCGTATAGAAGTGGTAGCTCCTGTTTATGACAAGGACGTACAGAAGGAGCTCCTCACCATCGTAGATTACGGACTTTACGACACAAAGCAAGGTCGCCTCACAGCTGGTTATCATGAATACGAACTGGAGTTCAGAAGCCAGGAAGAGCTGTATAATCATTATTCAACTTCAGCTCATGCTAAAGTTGAGGCTAAAGGCTAAAGGCTAAAAGCTAAAGGCCTTACTTGCACAGAACTTATGTAGAGCGAGGATTTCTGCGCCAGCTTACATCCCGCAGGCAAAGCCTTTAGCCTTTAGCTTTTAGCCTTTAGCCTCAAGTTGAGCTTGCGAAAACTTGAACAATAATTACCAATTATGAAAAGAGATATATCACCAGACAAATTCAATCTTGCAGCCATAGACATTGGCTCAAACGCAGCGCGCATACTCATCAAGCAGGTGACGCGTGTAGAAAGTAAAGACGGACAGCCAGCTTCTGTCCACATGAAGAAACTGCAGTTCGTGCGCATTCCTCTCCGTCTGGGCATTGACGTGTTCAGCATTGGCAGGATAAGCGAGGAGCGCGAGAGGCAACTTGTTCGTGCCATGAAGGTGTTCCGACAGTTGCTTATCATTTATAATGTGCAGGACTACCGCGCCTGTGCCACTTCCGCCTTCCGTGATGCGAAGAATGGCAAGAAGATTCTCCGGAACATACGAAAGAAACTCTGCATAGACATCGACATAATTACAGGCGATGAGGAGGCTCGCATACTCCGCGACTGCAACAAAGCCATGATGGGCAATCTGCTCTATATGGATGTTGGCGGCGGCAGCACAGAGCTTTCTCTGGTCTGCGAGGGACAACTCATGGAGAGTCGTTCGTTCAATATCGGTACGTTGCGTATTCTTGCCGACAACGTCTCGCAAGCTAAGTGGGAGGCAATGCGCAATGCTGTTGCAAAGTTCTGTCGTGGCATAGACAATATCCATATCATCGGTTCGGGCGGCAACATCAACAAGCTCTATCGACTGACACCAAAGAACGAGCGTAAGGCAGACAAGATGATGGTCAGTTCGCTGGCTAAGATTCACGAATCCCTTGCCTCGCTCAGCGTAGAAGAACGCATGGAGCAGTTTGAACTCCGTGAAGATCGTGCAGACGTAATAGTGCCAGCCGCAAAGCTCTTCCTCATGGTGGCAGAAGTGGCAAAGGCAGAAGACATCATCGTGCCTACAATGGGACTTGCCGATGGAATAATCAATGAGTTGGCAGGCATGAATTAAAATTAGTAACTCAAGTTTCGCTTGTTAATTATTTAGATTTTTATAAAGATTTTTGTTTGGATTTCGAGGAGCTTGCGACGATCCTCTTAAAAAGCTTTCCCAAAAGCGAGGTATTCGAGCGCATTTTTGTAAGGATTTTATTTGAGGATTTTAATACTCACTAAAATATCCAACCAAAATCTTAACTGAAAATACGCTCCAGTACGTCGCTTATAAGGACGATTTTATTTTTGGATCGCATCAGAGATGCTCGAAATCTAAAATAGAATCTTAATAAACATCTTAAAATCAGTAAATTTGTAAATGAATACGGTCTTTATCGGAATCGTTGTATTCCTTATTGTGCTGGCAGTGTTCGACCTCGTGGTCGGCGTCAGCAATGATGCGGTGAACTTCCTTAATTCTGCCATTGGTGCGAAGGTGGCGAAGTTCCGTACGATAGTTTTGATTGCTGCAGTAGGCGTATTTGCCGGTGCGGCAATGAGTAATGGTATGATGGACGTGGCTCGCCACGGCATCATGACTCCTGAGCACTTCACATTCTATGAAGTGATGTGCGTGTTCCTTGCCGTAATGGTTACGGATGTTATCCTTCTTGACATCTTTAACACTCTCGGTATGCCTACATCAACAACTGTCAGCATGGTGTTCGAGTTGCTCGGCGGTGCTTTTGCCATTGCTATCCTTAAGATTATGAGCGATGCCACAGCTGCTGACGGCACGCTTCTCGGCCTCGGCGATCTGCTCAATACGGAGAAGGCGATAAGCGTCATTATGGGTATCTTCCTCAGTGTGGCAATAGCCTTTGTGGTGGGTATGGTTGTTATGTGGATAAGCCGTATGGTGTTTACGTTCACCTATCGCGTAAACGGCAAGACAACGGCTTACAACGGTGAGATGGGAGGACTGACAAGCAGTTCACTGAAGATTGGAATCTTCTCAGGTATTGCCGTAACAAGCATCATCTGGTTCCTGCTTATCAACGGACTGAAAGGCAGTTCGTTCATGTCTCCAGAACTGAAGGAACTGATAAACGCAAACACATGGTACATCCTTGGCGGTGGCGTATTGGTGTTCAGCATCATAATGACGGCATTGAGCGCATTCAAACTGCCAGTGCTGAAGTTCGTTGTGCTTCTCGGAACCTTCGCTCTCGCCATGGCTTTCGCCGGCAACGACCTCGTGAACTTCGTCGGCGTGCCGCTCACAGGCTTGGAAGCTTATCAGGATTATGCGGCAAACGGTTCTGGAAATCCTGACGGTTTCCTCATGACTTCGCTTATGGAAAGCGCACACACACCAACAATCTTCCTCATCATAGCAGGCTTCGTGATGGTCCTCTCGCTCGTGTTCTCGAAAAAAGCGCAGAACGTGGTGAAGACAAGTGTTGACCTTAGCCGTCAGGATGAGGGCGACGAGATGTTCGGATCGTCAGCCGTTGCACGCACTCTTGTCCGCACTTCCTCAAAGATGGCTACTCGTATTGTGAAGTTTGTGCCAGCACCTGTAGGCAGATGGGTTGACTCTCGCTTCAACAGCGACGCAATGGTGCTGCCTGAAGGTGCAGCCTTCGACCTTATCCGTGCTGCCGTAAACCTTGTGTTTGCCGGACTTCTCGTGGCTATTGGTACGAGTCTCAAACTCCCTCTCTCTACTACATACGTCACCTTCATGGTCGCTATGGGTACAAGTCTTGCCGACCGCGCCTGGAGTCGTGAGAGTGCCGTATTCCGCATCACTGGCGTACTGAGCGTGATAGGCGGTTGGTTCATCACGGCTGGTGCTGCATTCATCGCTTGTTACCTCGTGACAAATGGACTTTTCTTCGGTGGTTACATCGCAATGGCTTGTGCCATCGCTCTCGCAATCTTCCTGCTCATTCGCAGCAATATGAAGTTCAAGGATGCTGTGAAGGAAGATGACACGCTGTTCAAGCAGATGATGAGAACGCGAAACGAGCAGGAGATTTGGCAAAACCTCTGCGAACATATCCGCAAGGGTAATGCCGCTCGCCTTCAGTTCGTCATAGATACATATCGTAAGGCTACGGACAGTTTCCTTACAAGCAAGTATCGTCCTCTGCGTCGTGGAACTTCGCTTATAGACGATGAGCGCAAGGAACTGAAACGCCAGCGCCGTCGCGAGATTATAGCTATGCGTAGATTGGATCCACTCACCGTTATCCAGCGCAACACCTGGTACTTCCTTGGCATAAACTCCTGTCAGCAGATGCTCTACTGCATGAAGCGCATAAACGATCCGCTCAGAGAGCACATTGGCAACAACTTCTCTCCGCTGCCTTTTGCCTATCATGAGCGTTTCATTGATATGAGGGACAATGTAATAGGGCTGTTCCAAGCCTCTCTCTCAATGCTTCAGACAGGCGATTTCACTGAGGCAGAACACCTTCGCGAAAAGTGTTTAGCAACACAAAGCGAAATCTCTGAAGACAGGAAGAAGGTGCTCGACACATTGCAAGACGAAAAGCAGAACATCAACACCCTGCTTCTCACAGTTCATATCCTTCAGGAGTCTCAGGAACTCCTTGGCTGCCTGCGCCACATGATACGAGGCATGAACAAGTTTGCAGGGGCTGACGCGTGACTTTTTCTGCAAATCTCTTTCAAACAATAATACCTCAGCTTCAAACCCTCCATAATAAAAAACTAAAGAGATTTTCGTGTTGACCTGAGCTCGCAAAGGTCAACACGAAGACCTCTTTAGTTTCATTTTCAAACATATTTAGAGTTCATTTATCTCGTCAATAGTCAATCCTGTGGCTTGGGAAATCTGGTCTAAACTCATTCCCATCGCCTTTAAGTTTCGTGCTATCTGCACGTTTCTTTTTTCAACGCCGATAGCCTCGCCTTCTACTAATTCTTCTGCACGACCTTCCGCACGGCCTTCTGCACGACCTTCCGCACGGCCTTCTGCACGGCCTTTCGCAATGCCTTTCTTCTCTGCAGTAGTTGTGACGGAATATAGATCCCACATCTGCTTCTGGCTCTCGCGATAGTCATACATCTCGTTCGGAGTGAAGTTTGCAATCTCGGCAGCTTCGAAAAAGCGCTTGAAGACTGCTTCCTGCAATGCCTTCGGACGTTCCATAAGGCTGTTGAGGTTCTTCATGGGATAGAGCCATTTGTCCATGAGAGTGACAAGTTCCTCCTCCGTCTTGCGGAACTTTGGCATCTCAAGGTAAACGTAGGTGAGCTTGTCGTAGAACAGTTTATGCGATTTTGTGTCGAAGAGCTTCACCTCATGGTGCATGTAGTTGTCATCCGTGTCATCGAAGGTGAAGTTTAGGATTCCGATAGTATATACTTTTTTCAGTTCGAAGTTCCAAGGACCTTTAGGCGCTTGCTCCTGGATAGGGAACGTAGAATAGTAGATGCTCCTGTCCTTGAAGTACTCCTGTTCTGCTTTTTGCATCTCAATAAGGAACTTCTCA
>JAZRXS010000071.1:0-10384 GCA_045600325.1 Prevotella sp. | reverse complement strand
ATGCCATTCATTGACCAGCCTTTTTATAGTATTTCCATAAACCACCCTACGGCTTGTCATCCATGAATTTCACGCTGCAAATATACAAACCTTGCTGCAAACAAAGCCGTCAACCGCAACATTGCATTGAAAAAACCGATTTTCCTCCCTTTTCTATTGCAACATTGCCATAGCTTCTCGCGTTAGTGCCAGACGCATATAGTTTTTCGAAAATTATATTTCATCATTTCACCGCATGGGATAACCCACTGAAAACCAAAACATTGAAGGGTGAAATGTGTAAACTATATATTTCACCAATATTTCACCTGACATTTCACCACAAAACCGTGGGAGTTATGAAATTTTCCATGGGAGTTTTGAAAATTTCCGTGGGAGTTTTGGTGTAAAAAGCATAGAGTTATGACTCGTAAAGCATAGAGTTACGACTCGTAAAGCATATAAATACAGGTGACAATATAGTAGTTTTGCGCAGCCTTGGGAGGTGTCCTGCCCTCAGGACACCATCTGCCAATAAAGGTAATATCACAAAACTAAAGAGGTCTTCGTCTTGACCTTATTACAAAAGGTGAAATGTCAGGTGAAATATTGGTGAAATATTCCCGCCCCACATTTCACCTCGTAACAGTCTGTTTAACAAGTAGTTGTCTAACAAGGTGAAATGTTGAAATATAAAATCAAAAACACGAGGTCCTTCACCTCTGTCATATTCAAGAACCTCTATAACCGTTGTCCCAAACATGTAGGGCGAGGATTTCCGAGCCGTTTCCACAGTTTCTATTGTGGTGTGGCGGCTCAGAAATCTTCGCCCTACTTTCAAAGGAGGTTACCTATTTTATTCTACATCCATATCATCAGAATCATCAAATATCAACTGTTGGAAACGCTTTGCTCCAGCCGGACCGCCACCACCATTTCCGACAGGAATGCCTTCTTGCGATGCGGCGAGCAGTGATTCTGTGCTTACAGTGATTGGTTTGCTTTTGGGTGCATAATATATCTTCTTCATTTTGTTTGCGATTTATTTTACAACAATTTTCTTGCCATTCTTGATGTAGATGCCAGCAGGAAGGTTCTCGCTGTTCATCTTCACTCCGTTGAGATTGTAGATGTTGCCATTGTTTCTGTCTGCCTTGATTGATTCAATGCCATTTGTCTCGTCATCCTCTCCAATGACCTTTATTGAGATAGCCCTATCTACTGATGGTGCAGATGAATTGCCATAGCCGTGTGACTCAACGCTCATTATCCATCTGTTTGGCTTGATTGATATTGGCGACGATGGGCTATAGTCGAGAATGCCGTCTGCTGTCATGTAATACTGCTTATTGCCGACAGCAGTTGTGGTTTCGTAATGGCCAGTGAAAGTATATACGTCTGTCGTAGTGCTGCATGTAATGCTGTTCTCCTCAGCAGGATAGAGAATGTTGTCAGCGGATGTTATTATATAGGTCTTTGCTTCCTTTGGACGGATAAGATAAGGAATGTTTGGCAGAGTAGTTCCTGTTTTCTTCTTGTTGATCACGAGAGTGTTAGCGTCATTGCTGTTTATCTCTCCGTCGCCATTAGTGTCTTTGCTTGGGCATACGGCATAAATCTCAGCAATGTCAAAGTCCTCAAGATAATCATCAATATTTATACGGATTGGCACATACAATGCACTCCACTTCCCCGCCAAACTCTCGGTGAAGCTGCGTGAATATGTTATTTGTTCAAAAGGAAATCGTTGTTTATTGTCATATTTTGTACCATCATGAAGTTCGTATTTGGTTTCTAAAATGCTAATAGTTCCAAATTCGTTCCAGATTGCAGTTTTTTTATATGTATCCATTGCTTCAAACGGAACATGTAAAGTTGCAGAACCAACATTAGAGTCTTTAAGGGCGTCAGATGATATTGTGGGAGGAATTTCTCCATAGCAATATACATTTTCTAGTGAAGTGCAACGTTCAAATGCAAATTGTCCAATACTTGCCACAGAATTTGGAATGATGACTGTTCTAAGACTTGAGCAGCCATTAAAAATGCTTGCTCCAATGCTTGCAACAGAGTTAGGGATGGTAATGGAGGTTAGATTAACACAATCTGCGAACGCACTATTACCTATTTTTTTTATTGAATTAGGGATGTTAATAGATACGAGATTTGTACACCATGCAAATGTTGCAAATCCGATACTTGTTACGCGATACTCTTGATTCTTGTATGTGATTTTCTCGGGTATCGTAATTGTTGAGTTTAGGTATCCTCCTGTTCCATTCCCATACCTTGGATATGTTACTTCTGCCTCATAATTAGTAGAATTTAGGTTGTAATAAATACCATCACGACTTACATCATAGGCATTTGAGCAAACAGCTATCGCTACAAATGTCAAAAGAGTTAAAATTCTTTTCATGTTCTTTTTTGTTTAATGTTAATAATTCGTTTATAGATGAAATGTGAGACAGAACTGAGCATTCGTCCAATTCTGTTGTTCCGTCTGTGTTCAGCGCAAGAATATGCAAGGGTTGGTTATTGCAAACTTTAGCTCACATCGAATGGCATTCATCATTCTTCCAATATTTGTCATACTTGTAGTTGTCATAAGCGTCTATGAAGCCTTATAGACATGTAAACATTAGAAAAAATATGATAACTACTAAAACGCAAAACGTAGGCTTCTATCTCTACTCGTCCGTTGTTTGAGGTCCTGAGAAAACCTGTATAGTTAGACTTGTAGAGTGTCTGCCTACGTTCGATATACAACATACCGTTAAAGTGTGCTTGAGGATATTTCTATCCTCTGCACACTAACGGATATAGTTAGAGCATATCCGTAGCATCCTCCTCCGACATTGTCAATTGAACTATACGTTAGAATTTCTCAGGTTCCAAACATCCAATAAGACAAAGCATCGATGACGCTTATTGTTATGTAGTGTCCCGCCAAGCTACACATCATATTAGATGAAAGGCGTAGGAAGGACGCTGCAAAGCGTAAACAATAATTTCCAAACTGCCAAACAATTCGGCAAGAAAAACGAAAACACGCCAGATGTTTTCGTACACGGAAACAAAAAGCCGCCCGAATTGGGCGGCATATACGTATCATTGTTTCTACAAGGCTTTCCATCGATTCAGTTCTTCTCTCATAAGAGAAAGCAACTCATTCTTTATCTTCGTTTTATACCAAAGCGTTTCTTTTGCTTGGTTGACAGTGTCTCGGTTGTCTCAAGAATATCAAAGAGATTGCGTTGATCTTCTTCTGTAAGCTTGCCGTAATACTCTCCTTTGAGCAATTTGCCTATTGGAATAGCGAAAAGAACACCGCAGTCAGCAAAACTATCATAGCTAAGAAACTCTGGATAGGTCTCCTGAGAAAGCATATATTGCGCTATCAGATATTCCTCGGAGTAGTTTGCTCGTGGATTCATATCAGTATTCACCAATACAGAACCATAACAAACGTCATTGTCCTTATCAACACCGACAATGACGAGACGCTTGGGTTTTTCTGTGCGCCCATCCTTGAAAACAAGACCGTCTTCTCCTGATAAGACTGTAAGGATTAACGCCCCGACTTCAAGTCGTTCAACAGTCACCTTGCGACTGTCAACCTTAAAGGCCTCTTGCATTTCTCTTAGATCCATTGCAATTCACGGCTGTTGATTTGACGTTCACGAATAACTCCGAGCATTGCATCGTTAGCTCCAGCAGCCTTTGCCATGTCGTAAAGTGTAATTTTTGTATCTTCGCCAGTCAAGTCAGTCTTGGACTTTGCCGATTGCCAAGCATCATCGTGAGATAGGTCGCTCAAGTCAAAAGACTCAATATCCTTGCATTTGTCAATCCACTTATCCAGCACCTTTATGTTTGACACAGACAGTTCATCAACATCACATGTCGCCCCATTCGCAACGGTTGCTATTTGGTGACCGTCAACCATCTTCACACTAATGGACTGCATGAAGTCACGCAGACAGTCATCTGTCACTTCAACCTTGCCTTCCACCCCTCTGAGTATTTTGTATGTCAAGGCGGCTACAGGTCCATGCTTACGTGCCATGAAAGAATCGTCTATGATAGGCATACCATAGCGTACAAGATGCTCCTGCTGTGCGAAGTAGAGCGTCTTGAAGAGATGTATGTAGTCCATGCCCTCAGGAATCTTTCCTAGGACATAGAGTACGGTTGCTTTGATTTTCAGTATCTGATCTACGGTCTTCATCTATACGTAATCATTTTATCTTTCACAATTTGCTTTTAACGGTGCAAAAGTAAGCAATAATTTTCAATCCACCAAACAATTCGGCAAGAAAGACGAAAATTTCTACTCCGCCAAACTGCGGCGTGCTGTCTCGATGATGGTGTCAATTCCTTTCTGGTAATCTTCGGAACTGATGTCAACCTTTATGTCGGGATCAATGCCGAACTCTGTGGAATGCTTGTCCTTGTCGTAGATAGGACATGCGGAAAGGCGTACTGACCAACCGTTAGGGAGTTCGCTGGAGAACGGCATTCCTGCACCGCCGCCTGTCTTGTCGCCAATGACAATGGCTCTTGGACAACATTTCATGTATTTCACAAACTCGTTGGCTGCACTGAACACGGAGCGGTTTGTGAGCACAGCAACCTTCTTCTGCCAACGAATGCCGGATGACGGCTTTAGCCTTTGCTCCTGCATATCGGAGAAATCGTTGTGCCCCTTGCCGGTCTTGTGCTGTATGTAGCCAACGCTGATCTCCTCGTTCGTAAAGCGAGCTGCAAGTTGCTCGGCGCGAGTGAGCTGACCGCCGCCATTGTTGCGTACGTCTATGATGAGAGCGTTGCAAGTGGCAAGTTCCAGTAGAACGGCGTCAAGGTTGCCTTCGCCAATGCCGTCATTGAACGAAGAGTAATAGATGTAGCCGATGTTATCGTCAAGAATCTTGTACTTGAGTGCCGACGATATGCGATAGTCAGTGCCCAGGTAATTGCGCTGGAGAGTGTCAGAGAAGTTCTTCGGATAGTCTTCATGCCACGACCAATAGCGCCCGAAGTCGAAAGCCGTGGTGAGATTGACATGACCGTCACGGAGTTCGCTGAGCATGGAAGTGAGAAGTTCGTATGTCTGATGGGAAGTTAGCTTACCATTCTCGAATTGCTTGGCATATTTCTGGTGAACAGCATTCCAATCCAATCCGTACTCCTTCTGCTTGTAGTCGAAGAAGCAATAGTGCTCATCCACAATCTTCCACAAAGCCTCGAATGAGCCTTTGGGATTCATCGGTTGCTGCTCTTCGGTGATGCAAGAGGTCAAGCAGGCAATGAGGATCAAGTAAAAAGTAATAAGTTTGATTACTTTTGCTTTAACGAAGAATTTCATGACAAAATACACGTTTATAGATTATCAATAAATCCGACTTATTATACTTATTTCATTGAACATCAGTCTTATAAGTTTAATTTATTGACAAAATATTCGTTTATAGATTATCAATAAATCCGACTTATTTTACTCCTCCTCTTCTTTCGTCACATAACGCTGATAGTAGGCCATGAGGATTGTGGTGAGAGGGAGAGCTACGATAAGTCCGATGAAGCCGAGCAATGTGCCCCATACGGAAAGGGAAAGAAGCAGGATTGCCGGGTTCATGCCCATTGCCTTTCCCATGATCTTCGGTGTTACCACCATATCAATGATCACCTGGACAACGCAGAACACCACCACCGCCAAGCCGAAGACGAGGAAGAAGTTCTGCCCTGTGTCGGCAGCTTTCATCAGTGCGAGGAAAGCAGTAGGGATGAGTGCGAAGGTGTGAAGATACGGTACGAGATCCATTACGCCTATCAGGATGCCGAGACCTATTGCCATCGGGAAATCGATAATGGTGAATCCGACGCAGAAGAGAATGCCCATGGTAAGCGCAACAAGGCTCTGACCGCGGACGTAGCTGTTCATAGCCTTCTCCACGTCTGTGGCAACATTCTGCCAGAATGGTCGCACGCTCTTCGGGAAGATCTTTATCCAGTTGGTGGTGAGATACTCGTAGTCAAGAAGGATGAAGAACATGTAGAGCAATGCCATGAGACCTACGCCAAAGCCGATGATGATATTATAGGTCTTGCTGATGACAACCCATAGCTGCGGAAGTGCAGACTTGATTGTTCCCGTCACGTCCTGCTCTTTTACGAACCTGGCAATGTCATCGCTGTTCTCGCGAAGCCACTCTTTAATATACATGGAGACGCTGTCGCTCTCGGTATGAAGGCGCACGAAGTTGTCTATATATCCGCCAAGCTGCTTCATCTGCGAAATCATCTGTCCGCTGAAGAGGGCTATGAAGCCACCGACGACAAGGATGATGAAAAGCAGGGTAAGGATGATGGAGAGCGAACGATTCCTCACCTTCATCTTGTATTGCACGAACTTCACCATCGGATAGATGAGATAGGCAAGTGCCCATGCTACGAAGAATGGCATAAGAACATTGCTGAGATAGTTCAGAAGAGCTATCACAGCAATGACGATTATAGCGATTGTCGCATAGTGGACAACGCGATTAAGTGTTAGGGGTTTGTGCATAATTTGGTTCGCGATTTCATCGCGAGGGTAAAGGCTAAAAGCTAAAGGCTAAAGGCGCTCCACTGGCTAAAAAATAGGCAAAGACCTTTAGCTTTTAGCCTTTAGCTTTTAGCCTCAACTTGAGCCTGCGAAAGTTGAACTATTTAACCTGTACCACAAGATACTTGCTTGAAGACCAGAATCTCTGTGGATCAGTGATCTTCAGTACATACTGGCCGTTCATGTCCTTCTGGAGGGAATAGGTTCCTGCTGGGTGGGCAGTGAGGAGCTCAGCTGACTTTGAATAAAGCTTGATCTCCCTTACATTGCGAATATCTATCTGCTTGAAGTAGTTCTTGTTGTAATTGCCCTGAAGCACCTTGCCCTTTACAAGGATGTTCTGCTCCTTGAGTTCTGACTTTGTACCAAAGACATAGAAGGCTGTGTTGATAGCCTTGTCCTGAGAAGCAATGGTCTCCTCCTTGCGAGTGTTCTCTGCCCTCTGCTCATCAACCTGATTGTTGAGGACAGTGATGTTCTCGTTCTGCTCAGAGATGGTGTTCTCCTGTCTTGTGATGCGCTCGGACTGTGCTATGATGGTCTCATCCTGAGCGGCAATGGTAATGTCCTTCTGCTTGAGTTGCTGAGCGAGAGCGGCAAGTTCCTTGTCCTTCTTCTCAAGTTGCTCAATGAGTCCGTTGAGAGTGCGCTTGAGTTCTTCACCCTTGAAAGTGCTTTCACGGAGCTGCTGCTGGAGTTGCTCAATGCGCTCACGGTTTTGTGCGAGCTTGTCCTGGATGAACGCAAGATTCTCCTTTATGGCTGCCGCAGAACCACCTTTCTCGTTTGACTGCGCAAGCTGGATGCGATCTTCTGCTGCATTGATCTCGTTGAAGCCTTCCTGCACGTCATTGAACGTGGTGAGAAGGTCGTTTATCTCTGCATCACGAAGGTCCAGCAGATGCTGTAGAGAATCGCTGATTTCAATGTCCTTCAGCTTCTCCTTGCCCTTCTGCTGGCATGAACCAAACAGGCAGAGTGCGACTGCAAACAAAATATAAAACAGTTTATTCATAATGATGATTTACGGATTTACGAATTTACAATTTACGGATTTTCGAGTTTTCGAGTTTTCGAATTATCGAATTATCGAGATTTCAAATTATCGAGATTTCGATTTTTAATTACGAATTATGAATTACGCATTCTTATCGTAAGCGTGGTGCTTGTAGTCGATAGTGTAATGGAGACCGCGACATTCCTTGCGTTCGATGGCGAAGCGAGTGATGAGATAAGCTGTGTTGATCATGTTGCGGAGCTCGCAGATGTCCTTCGTAGCATGTACGCGCTTGAAGAGTGCCTCAGTCTCTTCGTAGAGCACGTCAAGGCGTGTCCAAGCACGCTTCAGGCGAAGGTCGGAACGGACGATGCCGACATAGTTTGCCATAATCTCGCCTACTTCCTTCACACTCTGCGTGATGAGCACCTTCTCCTCGTTTGTCATCGTACCTTCGTCATTCCATTCAGGCACGTTGCGGTTGAATTCATATTCATCGATATGAGCCATAGAATGGTTTGCTGCCGTCTCTGCATAGACAACCGCCTCAATGAGAGAGTTTGAAGCCAAGCGATTGCCGCCATGAAGACCTGTGCAAGAGCATTCGCCAAGGGCATAAAGACGCTTGATGGAAGAGCAGCCGTCGGTGTCAACCAAGATACCGCCACACATATAGTGGGCAGCTGGTCGCACTGGGATGTATTCCTTTGTGATGTCGATGCCGATGGAGAGGCACTTCTTGTAGATATTTGGGAAATGACGCTTTGTCTCTTCCGGATCCTTGTGGGTTACGTCCAGGCAGACATGGTCAAGACCGTGCTTCTTCATCTCCTTGTCGATGGCACGTGCCACGATGTCGCGTGGAGCTAGCGAGAGACGCTCGTCATATTTCTCCATGAAAGAAGAGCCGTCTGGCAAGCGAAGGATACCGCCGTAGCCACGCATAGCCTCTGTGATAAGGTAAGCAGGGTGTGTCTCGCCTTGATGATAGAGTGCCGTTGGGTGGAACTGGACGAACTCCATGTCCTTCACAGTACCCTTTGCACGATAAACCATCGCCTCACCGTCACCAGTGGCAATGATAGGGTTTGTGGTTGTTTCGTAAACAGCACCACAGCCACCAGTACACATCACTGTGACCTTGCTCAGGTAAGTGTCCACCTTCTTTGTCTTTGGATTGAGCACGTAAGCACCGAAACATTCAATGTCCGGAGTGCGGCGCGTTACCTCAACGCCAAGATGGTGCTGGGTGATGATCTCTACGGCAAAATGCTTTTCCTTGACTTCTATGTAAGGATTGTTGCGAACAGCTGCCATAAGTCCGCGCTGGATCTCGCGGCCAGTATCGTCAGCGTGGTGAAGAATGCGGAACTCAGAGTGACCGCCCTCACGGTGGAGGTCAAACTGTCCAGAAGGTTTCTTGTCGAACTTTACGCCCCACTCCACCAGTTCCTTTATCTGGGAAGGAGCCATCTCCACAACCTGCTTCACAGCAGCAGGATCGCTGATGTAGTCACCGGCAATCATTGTGTCCTCGATATGCTTCTCGAAGTTGTCAACAACACGGTCTGTCACGCTGGCAATACCGCCCTGGGCGAACTTAGTGTTTGCTTCGTCAAGAGTGGTCTTGCAGATGATGCAAATCTTGCCCGAATGCTTGCGGGCTACTTTCAGCGCGTAGCTCATACCAGCCACGCCACTACCTATGATAAGATAGTCGTATTCGAAAATCATTTTTCCTTAACAGTTGAGACGGTTTTGCGGAACTCTCCGCAGAGCCATTGTTAGTTTTATTTATCGCTGCAAATTTAGTCAAAGACTAACAAACTTCAAAACTTTTCCATGAAAAACATCATTTATTAAGTTTTTTTACGGGTTTTAGGCAATAAAATCTCTGAAAGTCTGCTTAAAACGGAGTATAAGAAGGGTGAAATAACACAGAAAAAGGGCTGACTCTCACGGAAGAGCCAGCCCTTTTGTATCATGTTTTATATAGCAAGACCTTACTTGTTCACGTATTTCTTGCCACCCTTGATGACAACGCCCTTGTAGTCAGCAGAAACCTTCTGACCTGCGAGGTTGAAGATGACGGCATTGTTTGAAGCAGCATTGATGCTATTGATAGAAGATGTCTGACCGTTAAGCTCTACAAGATAGCCGTAAGAAAGTTCTGGAGTCATAACGCCGTCCTTCACATACTTCTGGAGCTTGCCGCGAACCTTAACCTTGTCGCCGTCCTGGATCTTATCTTCGTCAGTGAAGTTCTTGTTGTCGAAGTCCTTGCAGCGGAACACAGTAAGACCGTCCATAACGAATGTTGCATTGCCAAACTGAGCAGAAATCTCAGTCACAGTGGAAACTGTACCAGAAACGATGTACTCCTCTGAAGTAGTCTTTCCATCTTCAAGACCATTGATAATGGTAAGTGCCTCAGCAGCAGTGATTTCCTTGATTGCAGGAACGTCTGGAGTACCGTTCTGAACGTGCTTTGTGATATAACCCTTGCAGAGTTCAGGAGTCATTGCGCCATCCTTCACGTACTTCTGGAGCTTACCCTGCATTGTTACCTCATCACCAACAGCGAGGAGAGCCTTGTCCTTTACCTGCTTGTTGTCAAGGTAGTTGAGGCGGAAACCGATAAGACCGCCTTCTACAGTGAATGTAGCAGTGCCGTAAGTAGTGCCAAAGTTCTGCTCGATCTCAGTGATCTTGCCTGTTACGATGTAGTCTTCTTCAGTAATGCCACCGTCAGCAAGACCATTGATGATGCCGAGAGCGTCAGCTACAGAAACAACCTTTGG
>JAZRXS010000070.1:0-52150 GCA_045600325.1 Prevotella sp. | reverse complement strand
TCCGAAAGGATGGGGGAGGGGGAGGAATGGATGAGGGAGGGGGAGGCTGGCGAAGTGGGAGTGAAGAAAGGCTTGAGATCATCGGCATAGTAGTCGAAGAAGGCGCTTTCGCCGTAGGCTGTGGCTATGGCGTTCCACTGCTTCTGCTGCCAGTTGTCGTGGGAAGCGATGAGGACATCGGTGGTCTTTTCTGCTTTAACCACAGGTACGGACAAACGCTGAATACCGCTGGCAGTGGCTATCTGACAGCGGTTTCTGATAGTTTGCTTCACATAGTTCTCGTGTTGCTCAATGACAGCGTCGCCTTTGAGAAGGGCCTTGAACCATGAGATTGGCGGGAAATATGCTATTGGAAGAACCAAGGGGATTTTCAATTTACAGATTTACGGATTTTCAATTTACAGATTTTCAATTTACGGTTTTAGCAGCTCCACATACATGCGTACTGCTTCCTCAATCTCACTTGCCTTGATATACTCATCGGCTGTGTGGGAACGTGCCGAATCGCCTGGGCCAAGCTTGAAGGATTGCCATGGCATAAGGGCTTGGTCGGAGAGTGTTGGCGAACCAAAAGGCGTGCGTCCCATTGCAATGAGCTTCTGTATAAGCGGATGATCTTCAGGGATATGCGATGACGAAAGACGGAAACTGCGGGCTTTCAGTTCGCTCTTGCAGTTGGCTTTCAGCAGTTCAAAAACCTCTTCGTTTGTGTAGTTCTCGTTTGTTCGTACATCAATGACCATTTCGCAGCGGTCAGGAATCACATTATGCTGTCTGCCGGCATTGATGACAGTGAGCGTCATCTTCGTCGGACCGAGCAGCGGACTTACCTTATCAAACTTGTAATCGCGTATCCAACGGATGTCATCAAGAGCCTCGTAGATGGCGTTAACACCCTCATTACGAGCGGCATGACCAGCCTTTCCGTGCGATACCATATCAACAACCATCAGTCCTTTCTCTGCAATGGCTGGCTGCATACCGGTTGGTTCGCCGACAATGGCAACATCTATCGGTGGCAGGAACTGGCGGACATACTCAAAACCGTCCTTGCCAGAGACCTCTTCTTCGGCAGAAGCGACGAAGATGAGCCCTACCCCCTCCGACTCCCCCACAGGGGGGAGGGCTTGAACAGCGCTCAATATGCGGTAAGCCGCAAGCAACGAAACCAACCCGCCGCCGCAGTCGTTTGAGCCAAGACCATAGAGAGTTTCGCCTTCCCATGTTGGTTTGAAAGGATCTTTCGTCCATGAATCGGAAGGTTTCACCGTATCGATATGAGCGTTTAGAAGAATGTAACTACCTTCCGTACGGTATTCTCCTCCCCCTATGGGGAGGTCGGGAGGGGTCGGAAGCCCCAGGACGAGGTTGTTCTTGAAACGCTTTGGCGCAAGTCCCCAGTCTTTCATCTGCTGTTCGAGCAGGTCTGCCACGGCTTTCTCATCACGACTTACCGACGGTATGCTAATGAGTTTTTCCAGTAACTCAATGGCTTCTTTTGTATATTGTTTAATGATGTGTTCCATATTTTTGCGCAAAGTTAGCAGTTTTTTCCGTTTTTTTATACTCTATGTGAATAAAAAGTTATAATTTTGCCGAAAATAACACATTTTAGATTATGCAAACTTGCTATCATCTCTCAGAGCTTGCCTATAAGCAGGCGGAAAAGTACGGAAAGAAAACTTGTTTCACTTACCAGAAATGGGGTCACAAGGAGTGGGATACAATCACATGGAAAGAGGTCGCTGAGCGCGTGAAGCTCATATCATTTGCCATGCTCGACCTCGGTGTTGGCATTCAGGAGAATGTGGGGGTATTCTCGCAGAACTCGCTCGAATACATCCTTACCGACATGGGAGCGTGGGGAATCCGTGCCGTAACCGTGCCTTTCTATGCCACAAGTTCTGAGCAACAGATACATTTCATGATAGACGACGCGCAGATTCGCTACGTCTTTGTGGGCGAACAGGAGCAGTATGACAAGACCGTTGCCGTAATGCCTCTGTGCCAGACACTTGAGAAGATCATCGTTTTCGACAAGCGAGTGAAGATAAATCCGCACCTTGCCATCTACTTTGACGACTTCATGCAGCGCGGCAAGGACAATCCTAACCAGAGCGTGCTCAACGATCTTCTGCGCCAAGCGAATGACGAAGACATCTCAAACATCCTTTATACCAGCGGTACCACGGGCGAATCGAAGGGTGTTGTGCTCACTCACGCCAACTTCCGCGCGGCTATGAGGGGTAATGATGCGTCGTTGAGATTCGATCCAAAGAAGGATCGCGTGATGTCTTTCCTGCCTATCACCCACATCTTCGAGCGCGGTTGGATGTATCTTTGTCTGTGCGAAGGCTGTGAGGTAATCATCAATACCAATCCAAAGCGCATCCAGGAGGCTATGCGAGAGCAGCACCCAACATGTATGTCGGCAGTGCCACGCTTCTGGGAAAAGGTTTATGTAGGCGTGCAAGCCAAGATAGAAAATTCTCCGAAGCTGCAGCAGAAGCTTATGCGTGATGCTCTTGAGGTGGGCCATAAGCACAATGTTGAGTACAAGCTCAAGGGCAAGCGCCCACCTATCGGCTTGCATCTCAAGTACAAGTTCTACGAGAAGACACTCTTTGCAATGGTGAAGAAGCAGCTTGGTCTTGAGAACGCAAACTACTTCCCAACGGCAGGTTCGTTCGTTTCCGAGCAGGTTGCCGAATTCGTTCACTCCCTGGGCATCTATATGCTTGTGGGCTACGGACTTACAGAAACCTACGCAACCGTTTCTTGCTGGCGTCAGTTTGAGAAGACAACAGTCGGTTCTGTCGGTCGTCTGATACCTGGTTTGCAGATAAAATTCGGCGAGAACGACGAGATTCTCCTCAAAGGTCCTACCGTTACTCCGGGCTATTACAAGCGCGATGAACTCAACAAGCAGACATTCACTGAGGACGGTTACTTCAAGACTGGCGACAGCGGCTACATGAAAGACGGCGAACTCTTCCTCAAGGAGCGTCTCAAGGAGCTCTTCAAGACATCCAACGGCAAGTACATCGCTCCGCAAATGATTGAGTCAAAGCTGTTGGTTGACAAGTACATAGACCAGATTTCCGTCATTGCCGACGACCGCAAGTTTGTCTCTGCTCTCATCGTTCCTGCGTTTGAAATGGTGAAGAAATATGCCGACGACAACAAGATTCCTTATATGAACAACCAGGATCTCTGTCGCAACGAGAAGATTCGCGAGATGATTTACGAGCGCATCGACACTATCCAGCAGGGACTTGCCAGCTACGAGAAGGTCAAGAAGTTCGTGCTTCTGCCGGAAGCATTCTCAATCGAGAAGGGAGAACTCACGAATACCCTCAAGATCAAGCGCCGCGTGCTCCTTGACAACTACAAGGATCAGATAGAGGCGATGTACGAGTAAAGCCCCACCCCTACCCTCCCCGAGCGGGGAGGGGGGAGTAAATATGACTTTGTGGGAAGGAGTTGATTAAAGTTATGAAAATAAAAAACACATTAACAAAGCTAATCAAATCCCTCCCCCCGCTCGGGGGGAGCTGGTGGGGGGCTGTTCTTCTCCTTCTTTTTGCCTGCGAATCAGACAGCCAGTACGACACTTCCCATAAGTGTTACTTGGTGATAGACAACAACATACACTTGGATCCGACCTTGATGAGCAGTATGAACAGCATGTCGCCGGGTGTGTTTTGTCGCGTCTCGTTAGGCACAAGGAATGGTGTGCCGACATATTTCGTGGAGTCAAACCAGAAGAATGGCGAGACAAAGCAGCCGATGAAGTCGTCGTTTACGCTGAATGATGTTGACCGCCAGCGCACAAAACTCCTTGGCATCTACAACGAGACGGGCTTGATTGTGGGCTTCGGAAACCTTGACAATCCACCGATTTTCTATGCTTACGATGCCATCTGCCCTAACTGTTACGAGCTGAATATGCCGGGTTCCTATCAGCCGATGACGATGAATTCCGCGGGTGTTGCGAGCTGCTCGTTATGCAATCGCACATACAATCTGAACACTGGCGGCAACATTCTCTCGGGCGAAAAGGGCAGGCAATTATACCGTTATCGCGCTTCAACGACCGGTCCGCAGGGCATTTTGGTCGTAAGGAATTAGAAACACGCCTAAACTTACAATCCGTAAGCAAAACAACGCCTTTTGCTTACAGTCACGATTTCCATTCGTCAAAATCCAGAGCATAAAAAGCAACCAAACGATAAGTTGCTTTGAAATTTGCGATTCTACGCGAGTTTGCAAATTATTGATAATGAACTTGTTATGATTCCAAGCCGATTTTCCGGCTTGAAAAATCAGCATTTTCGCGCTAAAAAGCACCTTTTTTCACTATAAAACTCTATGAGTTTCAGGTAAAAAGCGTGGGAGTTTTGGGTAAAAACTCCCACGCTTTTTGTTTACAACTGCCAAGAAAGCCTCTCGAACGACCAAAAAAACACGTCTCACTCCCTAATCCAAACTTTTCTGAAGGAAAATCCATACAAAACTCAAACTTACGATTTGTAAGCAAAAACCTACATTTTACTTACAATCAAGCAAAGACCGCCATTTTTCGCAATACTAAACCTACGCTCGCAAAACATCAGCAAAACAATATCAACAAAAATGATGTTTTTTATTGCGCGCCTATTAAAAATGTGTAAAAACATTCGTAGTTTCGGCAGAAAATGCCTAAATTTGCAGCGATTGTGATACCTTTTTATGACATCACTTCTATCTTTATTTTTCGTAACTCGTTGATATACATACCTTTAAGCATATCAGCGAGGAAATAAAACTGTATATACACCCTCCAACATACCAATTAGACAATGAAGAAAATACTTTCTAAAGCCATTTCTTGGTATTTCACAAAGCGTGCCCTTCCGTTCTGGGGAGTGCTCATTCTGGACAGCATCATCGTGCTGTGTTCAGGAATTCTTGCAGATGTCCTTCGAGGCCATGCATCAGCCACCCTTGGCCAGTTCTATTCTGTCCTAAACACTTGGCTCATTTTCCTCGTGTTCTACTTCGTCGGTTTCCGCATAATGCACACCTATTCGGGCGTTATCCGCTACTCTTCGTTCATCGACCTCATGCGTGTTGCCCTCGGAAACTTCATCGGTGCCGCGCTGTCCGTCATCGCAATCCATATCCCCGCGTTTGGCAAATACTTCAAGTACATCTCAACGACAAAGATTGCGGTGGCATTCGTCATGGCGACAGCACTGATGTGGGCATTGCGTATTGCCGTCAAATACCTGTACGACATCTACTTCGTCAGCAACTCCGCACAGCGAGTATTCATCTATGGCGTGAAGGAAGGCGGTATCGCGTTGGCAAAGAGTGTCCATTCGCAGGAGTCGAAGTTCATCATTTCCGGCTTTGTTTCCGACGATCCGTCAACAACAAGCCACATGCTGATGGGCGTGAAGATATACCACAACGATGGCAAACTCATTGAGTACATGAAGGAGAAAGGTGCGAAAATACTGATGGTCAGTCCGTTGAAGTCTGGTGACCTCCGCGACAATCAGGAACTGATAGACCAACTCACAAACGCAGACATCAAGATTATGATGTACACTCGCCAGGAGTGGGACGGAAAGTCAGACATTCGTCACTCAATGCTCAAGGAAGTGGAGATAGAAGACCTCCTGCCACGCAACCAGATAGACGTTGACCTTGACGCGATAGCAAACGTGCTTTCAGGCAAATCCGTGCTCATCACGGGTGCTGCCGGCTCCATCGGTTCGGAGATTGTGCGCCAGGTAGCATCGTTCAAGCCATCGCAGCTCATCCTCATCGACCAGGCAGAGACACCGCTTCACGACATCCGTCTCATGATGGCACGCCAGTTTGCAGACATTCCATGCGAGACAGTGACAGCAAGTATCACGCATCCGCTCCACATGGAGGCTCTCTTCAAGGAGTACAAGCCTGAATATGTGTTCCACGCCGCTGCCTACAAGCACGTGCCAATGATGGAAAACAACCCGGGAGAGGCTGTTGCAAACAACATTGACGGCACGAGAATCATTGCCGACCTCGCCGTGAAATACGGCACAAAGAAGTTTGTTATGGTCAGCACAGACAAGGCTGTCAACCCAACAAACGTGATGGGTTGCTCGAAGCGCATCTGCGAAATGTACTGCCAGTCGCTTGACAAGGAGTTGAAATCCAAGGGCGGCGAGCAGAAGACTCAGTTCGTTACCACTCGTTTCGGCAATGTCCTTGGCTCAAACGGCTCGGTAATTCCAATCTTCCGCGAGCAGTTGAAGGCTGGCGGACCGCTCACCGTAACCCACCCGGACATCATCCGCTACTTCATGCTGATACCGGAAGCCTGCAAACTCGTGCTTCAGGCAGGCACTATGGGCAAGGGCGGCGAGATATATGTCTTTGACATGGGCAAGCCAGTGAAGATTGCCGACCTCGCAAAGCGTATGATAAAACTCTCTGGAGCCACTGACGTCGAGATCAAATATACTGGTCTTCGCGACGGCGAGAAGCTCTACGAGGAACTTCTGAACAAGGAGGAGAATACCAAGCCTTCTTCACATCCGAAGATAAAGCTCGCTTCCGTTCGCGAACTCGACTATGCAGAGGTGTGCCAAGAGATAGAAAAGCTTGTGGAAATCACCAAGGCTGGCTATATCGACATGGACATCGTCCGCCAGATGAAGGTCATCGTGCCAGAGTTCAAGAGTAAGCACTCGAAGTACGAAGCGTTGGATTAAGACCCCTCCCGACCTCCCCACAAGGGAGGTGAAGAAAGCAACAAACAAAAAACAAAACAATACAAACAACCTATCCCCCGGTTGGACTCTCCCCTTGTGGGGGAGTTGGAGGGGGTCTTTGTTATGAACATTTTACTTACCGGAGGTGCTGGTTACATCGGTAGCCACACCATCATCGAACTTGACAAGGCAGGCCACGACGTGGTTGTAGTGGATAACTTCTATAACTCTCAGCCGGAAGCTCTCCGCAGAGTGGAGCAGATCATCGGTCATCCGGTGACTTTCATAGAGGCCGACGTGCGCGACCGTGCTGCAATGGACAAGGTTTTTGAGGAAAACAAGATTGACGCTGTCATCAACTTCGCTGGTCTCAAGGCTGTAGGCGAATCTGTTGCAAAGCCTCTTGAGTACTACGAGAACAACATGAACGGTGTTTTCGTGCTCGTTGATGTGATGCGCAACCACGGTTGCAAGAACATCATCTTCTCTTCTTCGGCAACTGTCTATGGCGATCCTGCCATCATTCCTATCACAGAGGAATGTCCAAAGGGTACTTGCACAAACCCTTACGGATGGACAAAGTCCATGCTCGAGCAGGTGTTGATGGACGTTCAGAAGGCAGATCCAGAGTGGAATGTCGTTCTCCTCCGTTACTTCAACCCTATCGGTGCCCATAAGTCTGGTCTTATCGGCGAGAATCCTAATGGTATTCCTAACAACCTCATGCCTTACATCACACAGACAGCCATCGGCATCCGCGAGGAACTCGGCGTTTTCGGCGACGACTACGACACTCCTGACGGCACTGGCGTCCGCGACTATATCCACGTCGTTGACCTTGCAGCTGGTCATGTGTGCGCTCTCAAAGCTATCCAAGAGAACAAGGGTCTTGCAATATACAACCTTGGTACTGGTCATGGCTACTCAGTTCTTGATGTTGTCAAGGCGTTCGAGAAGGCTAATGGCCTGAAAGTGCCTTACGCTATCAAGCCTCGTCGCCCAGGTGACATTGCCACTTGCTACTGCAACCCAGCAAAGGCAAAGGCAGAACTCGGTTGGGAGGCACAGTACGGCATTGAGGACATGTGCGCCGACTCATGGAATTTCCAAAAGAACAATCCTAAGGGCTACGAGGCATAAGCGTCTCGTAGCACCCTCTCCCATAAGCCTAACATCACCCACATGCAGACAACAGAACTTTTCGCGCAACTGATACAGGTTGCCATTGGCACAAGAAATGCCGACGACTTCGCCGGTGCAACGGAGCAACAATGGACAGACTTCCTCGCCATCGCCCGCAAACAGGGAGTGATAGCGGTTTGCTTCGGCGGCATTGAGAAGTTGGCAAGAGAGAAACAGCCTCCTTTGCGCACCAAGCTCCACTGGATAGGACTCGTGGATCTCATCGTGAAGCAGAACGAAAAGATCACGGCTCTCTGCAAGACCGTCACGGAGGAAATGAAGAGCGTGGGCATAAGCTCTGCCATCCTGAAAGGACAGGGCATGGCAACCTACTACCCTACCCCGCTCTACCGCAACAGTGGCGACATAGACTTGTGGATACAGCTGGAAAAACCTACGGACGACTTTGAGGCTGACGTGGAGGAAATGCTGAAACGCATCACGACAATAGGCAGGGGAGAGCCTACAAAACCGGGGCCTCACCATGCAGAATGGTCGGCAGACGGCGTGGAAGTGGAATTGCATTACCGCCCGGGAGAGTTCTACTGCAAGTCGATTGACCAGAAATACAAGCAGTTTGGCATAGAAGAGTTCAAGAACAACCGACCTACAGATGCCGGGTTCAACATCCCTACCACATATTTCAATATGGTTCAGCAGATGGAACACCTACAGCGACACCTGCTCTTTGAGGGTATCGGGCTTCGCCAACTCTGCGACTACGCAATCCTTCTGTTGAACTCAACTGAGGAAGAACGGAAAAAAGCGGTAAAGACCCTCTGCGAACTGAACCTGAAACGCCCGGCAGCGGCTTTGATGTGGGTGATAAAGGACATCTTCGGCGTGCCGGAAGAGCGCTTGCTGTTCACTCCAGACGAGAGGCTTGGCAAGATGGCGCTGCAAGATGCCATGGACTTCGGAGGCAATATGGCAATGCAACGAGACCACATGCCTAAGGCACAGTTCGAAGCCTTGTCGAGCCTCAACAAGTTCCGCTACATGCTATATGAAAGAAAGCACGCATTCAAATATGCTCCTCGGGAGGCTTTCGCGGAACTTTGGGATAAAATAAAGATTATCATCAACAGGCGTAAATAGCACAACCACAGAACAGAAACCCAAGATGCACACAACAGCAAACCTTATCACCATCATAATTCCAATATACAATACAGAAGAATACCTAACGGATTGCATAGAATCTGCTATCAGACAGACCTATTCTAATCTGGAGATTCTGCTCATTGATGATGGTTCTACGGACAACTCCGGGAAAATATGCGATGAATACGCTGCAAAGGATACAAGAATAAAGGTCATTCACAAGCAGAATGGAGGGTTGAGTGACGCCCGCAACGTAGGCATAAATGCCGCAAAGGGTGAGTTTATCTTTCATCTGGATGGCGATGATTCCTTGCCTTTGGATGCTATCGAGATACTCATAGCAAAGCAAAAGAGTGGTGATCATGACCTTGTTTTCGGCGACCTTACGAGGATTGGTGAAGACGACAACCTAATTATTAATAGGGATTACGACTGCGAAAAGTACACATTATTATATAAAATAATAGGCAATCTCGCATTTCCGCACTTTGTAACAGGTAGTCTTATTCGCCGTGAACTATATATCAAGCATAAAATAAGGGCTCAAAAAGGCATAGATATTGGCGAAGACTTGCAGGTTCTTCCGCAGTTGATATACCTTGCCAAGAGCTACGCAAAGGTAGATAAGTCGGTTTACAACTACACATGCTCCCGTCAGGAATCCATGACAAGGGCAATTACCCTGAAAAGAATAAAGCAAGACATCACGTCAATAGGGATTGTCGCAGACTTCTTTAAGCAAAAGGGAGAGGCGGAACTGCATGACAAAATGCTAACTACCTTGGTGAAGAAGATTCCGGAATGGCTATATTATCTTTGCAAGAGCAAAAGATACGCTGAATATCGAGAACTTCTTTCCATTGCAAACGGTCATGAGTTGAAGTCGTTCAAGAAAGTTCTGCCTAAAGCACATAATATACTTCTTCGTATCCCAACACCGCAATTGGCAAACTGTTACTTCAAGATGTTGCAGGCATTGGCAAGAACCTGATAAGTAATAGCGCAACAATGGCAAGATTCACCATTATTGTCACAATATACAATGCAGAACAAACATTACAACAATGTTTGGACAGCATAGTTGCACAGACCTATACAGATTGGGAAGCTTTGCTCATTGATGACGGCAGCACTGACAGCAGTGGAAGCATTTGTGAGGAATATGCTGCAAAGGATTCTCGTTTCAGGGTCGTTCACCAAGAAAACGGAGGAAACAGCTTTGCCATGAACACAGGACTTGTCCACGCAAATTCCGAATGGGTGACATTCTGCGATGCTGACGACTATACCTTAAACACGTGGCTTGAGAATTTCCTTTCTACGGAAAACGAAGCGTCGGACGTACTTATCCAGGGCTTTGAGACTGACAAATCCCTAAACGGAATTGTCCCAAAGACCTCTTATGGAATAGATTTTCAAGGGACTCCACAAGAAGCTTACTACAAATTAAGAGAGGAACTCATTCTCGGATACACATGGAACAAGGCATACAGGCTGGCAAATCTAAGGAAGAACAATCTTACGTTTGATAGCAGTATTACCTTCAAGCAGGATGAAGAGTTCTTCATGCGATTCCTGAACACAGCAAGACACGTCGCTTGCACTTCAAGGAAAGGTTACTATTACTACGTTCCAAACTGGAGCGAAAAATACAAGAAGACAGGACCTTCCATCAAACTGATAGCCTCCTTGTTCGAAAGCGAAGTCAGGCTTTTCAGGCACGACACAAGAATAAAGCCATTGTATCTTGGTTCATATTTCCAGGATCTCTGTATTGGCATAGGCAATTCAAGTATTGACTTGGCAGACATAAGGCGGTTCAGAAAACAGACTTGCAGGTATCTGCAGCATTCTGACCTTTCCCCTATAATGCGCAACATCATCAGACTTGACTTTTCTGGTATTCTTATAAAATACAGTATAAAGGCAAGAGGTTTTGGTAGGTCTATGGCATGATAACGAAAAAAGTATAAAGGTATGCAGCGAAAGTTCGATTACCTCATAGTTGGTTCTGGACTTTTTGGTTTTGTCTTTGCCTACCGCGCAAAGCAAGCTGGCAAGAAATGCCTGGTCATAGACAAGCGTTCGCATACTGGAGGTAATGTATATTGCGAGAATATCGAAGGTATAAACGTGCACAAATACGGGGCGCACATCTTTCATACCTCCAACAAAGAGGTCTGGGATTTTGTAAACTCAATCGTAGAATTCAACCGATACACTAACTCTCCCGTAGCAAACTATAAGGGAAAACTCTTCAACCTGCCGTTCAATATGAACACATTCCACCAGATGTGGGGCGTGAAGACTCCTGAAGAGGCTGAGCTAATCTTGGAAAGCCAAAGGGCGGAAGCCAAGGAAAAGCTTGCTGGCAGAGAGCCAAAGAACCTTGAAGAACAGGCGCAACTGCTGATAGGTAAAGACATCTACGAGGCTCTCGTCAAGGGCTATACAGAGAAGCAGTGGGGACGCTCATGTACGGAACTGCCACCATTCATTATCCGTCGCCTGCCTGTGCGCATGGTTTTCGACAACAATTACTTCAACGACAAGTACCAAGGCATACCTGTAGGCGGTTACAACAAACTCATTGACGGACTTCTTGACGGAGTGGAAGTGCGGTTGAACTGCGACTTCTTCAAGCAAAGGGAAGAACTTTGCGACATTGCCGACAAGGTTGTCTATACAGGTCCGCTCGATGAATACTTCGATTACCAATACGGAAAACTGCAATATCGCACGGTTTCCTTTGAGACAACGATAGAAAACACTCGGAATTACCAAGGCAATGCCGTTGTAAACTACACGGAACGCGAAGTGCCTTTCACTCGTATCATTGAGCATAAGCACTTCGAAATGTTCGGACAGGAGGTTTATGATTGCCCTAAAACGGTCATCAGCAAGGAGTATAGCACGGAATGGAAGCCAGGAATGGAACCTTATTATCCAGTGAATGACGACAGAAACAATGCTCTCGCAGACAAATACCGACAGCTTGCCGCACAGGAAAAGAACGTAATCTTCGGTGGCAGACTTGCAGATTACCGATATTACGACATGGCTCCGACAGTGGAAGCAGCCTTGAAAGTGGACGTTTAAGGGCATCGCTCAACACCGCTTCCCTTATTATATATAATGTATAACCCTTATTCACACAATGACAAAAACACTTTCGATAATCATTCCTACCTACAATATGGAGGCACTTCTCCCACGTTGCTTGGACTCTTTGCTCATCAAGGAGAATCTTGACAAGCTTGAAGTGTGGGTGGTAAATGACGGAAGCAAAGACAAATCTTCGGAGATTGCTCATCAGTATGAGGCGAAACATCCAGGCATCTTCAATGTTATAGACAAGCCAAACGGCAATTACGGTTCTTGTATCAATACAGCCCTTCCCAAGTGTACAGGCAAATACGTAAAGATTCTTGACGCTGACGACTATTTCGTCACAGATAGTTTGGCAAGAATGGTCGGCAAGATGCAAGAAGTGGACGTGGATTTGTTCCTGTCGAACGTGCAATCTTTTGGCGCAAAAGAAAGAACAGACCTCGTTCCAAGAACCTCTTCAGGGGAAGTTCTTCCCATTACGGAGTTCAAGGCAAAGTATCTTGCCATGCATCAGATAGCCTATCGCACTGAACTCCTGAAAGACATCGACTACAAGCAGACAGAAGGAATCTCATACACAGACACCGAATGGGATTATTTCCCAATGTTCCATGTACAGAACTTCTACTACATGAACGAGGTTGTCTATATGTATTTCGAAGGAAGAATTGGGCAGACAATGGACAGCAAGGTCATTGCCCGCAGTACTAGTCAGTTTGAGACGATAATGAAACGAATGTTGAACCACTACAACAGCTTCGACAAATCATGCCTCAAACCGGAAGTACTCAACTACTTGGACTTCAGAAACTGGGCAATCTGCAGCCACGTCTATGGTGGCTACGTTCTGCTTAATCCTTCAAAGGAGAGTTTCATGAAGGTGAAAGCCATAGACGATGACATTAAAAAGTCGAACCACACATTATATAATAGCATAGGTCAGAATACAACATCCTTCCTGATTATCACGTATAAATACATGAACTTTATCAGGCTGCAGAATTATTCTGTTTTACTTGCTCTTGTGAAGACGCATAGGGTGATAAGCAATATCATAAAATCTCTTGCATAACAAAACAATTAATATGGAGATTAAACATCTGTATTACACCATAAAATGGATAGTGAATCCAAAAAGTGAATTCAATGCACCAATATTGAAACGATTCTATTCAAGTCTTAACAAGAAAAGGGGCAAGAATCTTAAAACGGGGGTTGTTATGTGTATGGATGACCACATCAAAACAGGAGGACTTGCCGACAGAATACGTGGTATTGTTACAATGTATGGATATTGTAAAGAAAAGGGGATTCCCTTCTACCTTTACTATACTTCTCCAATGGATTTGTGCCATTGGTTCTTGCCAAACAAATACAACTGGAGGATTGAAGATGAAGAAATGTCATATAATTCCCAAGAGGCAAAACCTTATGTGTTGCTTGATTGGAGAATGTTAGACACATTCAAGATTGTCAGATGGTGGGCCACCCGTAAATATAAAAGCAAGCAATTGCATATCTATTGTAACCACATGCCTCCATCGGATAATTTCCATGAGCTTTTTACGGAATTGTTTCGCTTTAGTCCCATGCTTACAAACCGGCTAACTTCATTAGAAAAGGAATTGTTTGAAGGAAGGCCGTATATAGCTATATCGTTCAGGTTCAACCAGTTGTTAGGTGACTTCACAGACTGTATAGGCGAAGCCCTATCTGAAGAAAAGCAAATGTCTCTGATGGATAAATGTTGCTCTGAAATCACAAAACTACGTAATAAAGAGTTTCCTGACAGCAAAGTACTTGTTACAGCCGACAGTATTAAATTCGTTGAGTATGCACAGAAGAAGTTAGACTTTACAAAAACAATACCAGGTAAACCCGTACACATTGATTTTATTAAAGATGAAGGCATGGAATCTTACACGAAAGTTTTCGTTGACTTGCTAATGCTTTCAAAGGCTCAAAAAGTCTATCTTCTGGTTACCGACAAGATGTACAAGGGGAATTTTGGTAGATATGCTGCATTGATTGGCAAGATACCTTTTGAAGTTCACAATTTTTAAGTATCTATCGTTATGGCAGAAACCAGCGGTAACAAAACAATAGCAAAGAATACATTATTACTCTATTTCCGAATGATATTCACGATGCTCGTATCCATCTATACGAGTCGCGTAGTATTGAACACATTGGGAATAGAGGATTATGGAATTTATTCTGTTGTTGGCGGTGTAATCGCTATGTTCAGTTTCCTCAACACGACAATGGCAGGTGCCACACAACGTTTTTTGAGTTTTGAAATTGGACGGGGAGATGAAGTTGCACTCAATAAAGTGTTTTGCACAAGCATAAATGTACACACACTTATTGCTGCCATAGTTGCCTTGTTAGGTGAAACCATTGGCCTATGGTTTATTTACAATGAATTAGTAATCCCACCGGAAAGATTCGATGCTGCACTATGGGTTTTCCAATGTACAGTTATATCTTCTGTTATTTCTATTCTATGCGTCCCACTAAATGCATTGATTATTGCTCATGAGAAGATGGGAGCGTTTGCTTACCTGTCTGTTTTGGATGTTGTCTTACGATTACTCATTGTTTACATCTTAGCCATTAGTCCATTTGACAAGCTTAAGCTATATGCTGTTCTTTCATTGGCGGTTGGATTGATAAATACATCAATTTATGTAATTTATTGCATCAGGTATTTCAAGGAAGCAAGGTATCATTTTATCCATGATAGTGCTTTATTCAAAAGCATGACAGGATTCGCCGGATGGGACATGTTCGGAAACATCAGCGGAATAGCTCGTACCCAAGGAGTAAGCATGCTATTGAACATCTTTTTTGGTCCTGTAGCAAATGCAGCAGCAGGCATTGCCTCTACAGTTCAATCCGCGGTTATGGGATTCTCAACAAATGTCACTATTGCTGTTAAGCCTCAAATAATAAAAACATATTCACATGGGGACTACGATCGCATGTTCTTTCTCATTAATAGAGGTTGTGTCTTCACAAATCTATTGATGGTAATGATCTCCATCCCTCTTCTTATTGAAACCCCTTATGTTCTTGAACTGTGGTTAGGGATTGTTCCAGACAATGCAATCACTTTTTGTCGTCTTACATTGCTGTTCAATATAATATCCATACACTCCCATTTTTTATTACCAGGAGTTCAAGCAACAGGCAACATTAGGCAAGCATCAACCATTATGGGTGTTGTATATATGCTTGTGGTGCCTTTCTCATATATCCTGTTCAAATTAGGATGCGCTCCTTGGGTTGCTTTTCTACTCAACACAATATTCGTTGGAATTGGCATGTTGTCAAACGCTTACGCATTACATAAAAACATTCCAGAATACTCTTTATCCGAATTTGGAAAGAAAGTCCTTATTCCAAACTCAGCAACCATCATTCTGTTCTTAGCCGTCTTATATATGCTTTCCGGCATAATTGACAAGTCTTTCATACGATTTGTTATTATATGTATTTCATCTGTACTTTTAGCAGTATTTTTGGCAGCAATACTTATGACAAAACAAGAACGTTCAATTGCAAATAAATACATATCAAAATGGCTAAGACTCCATTAGTATATATACTTACCCCTTCATACAATTGTGGGCATCTCATCAACAGGCTATTAGATTCTGTCTTGGAGCAGACCTATCCTAACATTGAGATGACTGTTATAGACGATGGCAGTACAGACAACACAAAAGAGGTTATAGAACGTTACCAACCTTTGTTTTTGGGGAAAGGTTATAAGCTTAATTATATCTATCAGAACAATTCAGGTCAATCCGCTGCAATAAACAATGGATTGAAACTTGTTCATGGAGACTATCTTTCATGGCCGGACGCAGATGACTGGTACTCTTCCCCTGATGCTATAAGCATTAGCGTTGCTTCTTTGGAATCTTCTTCAGAAGAAGTTACCATGCTTAGAACCTCACAACATATAATTAATGAAAATGGGGAAAAAGTAGATACATATTATCATCGTCAATATGATGATCACAAAGAACAATTCTTGGATTGTTTGTTTCATCGAAGATATTTCTACAACCCGGGAGGATATATGGTGAAAACCTCTTATCTTGACGAAGTCATCCCGAAGAGAGAGATCTTTACATATCGCCCTGCCGGACAGAATCTGCAATTAATGCTTCCTTTCTTATGGAAAGGCTCTTGCATTTCCCTGCAAACCGCATTATTCAATGTATATGTAAGGACAGAATCTCATAGCCATTCGGCAAAAACGCTCTTTAAGTTATTAAGACAAGAATATACATATCATTATTCACGTATCGGAACAGTAAGGCGCATGAAGCAGATCATAATATACAAAAGACTGCTTTATGAGTTTTTACTTCATTTGGATTTTATCAAATCAATACTCATCCTTACAAAAGGAGCTCTTATTATACACATGAGAAATTCCTTTAAACGTCATTGAAAAAAAGCAAGATAGCTCCGAAAAATCGATAAAGAAGACGACTGTTGTGGTTGTCAATCGTGCTTGCAAACTACGCAAAGATACTTGTTATAATTATTGTAAATTCTGAAAAAACTGCAAATTATAAGTAAATGAAGGTAGCTATACTCACACAACCGCTTACAAACAACTATGGCGGCATACTCCAGAACTTTGCAATGCAGGAGGCTTTGCGTCGCAAAGGACATGATGTTGTCACGCTGAATGTGTGCAGAAAGATCTATGGAAGGACTATAGACCTTCACTACTTCCTCAGTGTTGCAAAGAGATTTGTGCAGAAATATATCAAGCATGATCCTACCATCATATTCCTGGAAGCATACAAACAAACCGCTTTTGGCGATACTCCACAGCCATACCAGCAACGATTCTTCAAGGAGAATCTTGATTTGGAGATGATTTCTCCAAACGGTTTGACTGCAGAAAACGACAAATACGAAGCTTACATCGTTGGTAGTGACCAGGTTTGGCGACCAATATTCTCATCTAACTTGCCAAATTTCTACCTTGATTTCGTAAAGAATCCCAAGGCAAAGCGCATTGCTTACGCTGCATCTTTTGGCGTAGACCATTGGGAATCGGACGCAAAAACAACAGCAGAAATATCATCTCTCGCTAAGAAATTCAATGCTATCAGCGTACGCGAGCATTCCGGACTGAAGCTGTGCAAGGAGAATCTTGGCGTGGAAGCAGTACAAATGCTTGATCCAACAATGCTTCTTGAAGCTGAAGACTATAGAAAACTTTATCAGAAGCACCCGACACAGGAGGGCTCTGAACCATATATCGCTACATACGTCTTGGACAGAAACCCAGAAATACAAGGCGTCATCCAGAGTGTTTCCAAGGCTTTCGGTCTGCCAATAAAGCGAATTGGCAAATATCAGAAGGAAGGTTTCGACTCTCTTGAGAGTTGGTTAGAGGGTATTGACAAAGCATCTTACGTGATAACAGACTCATTCCATGGTTGCGTCTTCTCTATGCTTTTCGGCAAACAGTTCGTCGCATTGGGCAACAAGTCTCGCGGAATGACTCGCTTTGAAGACTTATTCTCGCAGTTTGAAGTGCCAGAAAGATTGGTTGGTTCACACGAAGAAGCAATGGAATCACTCAATGCGCCAATAAATTACGACAGAGTTCATGAGATAATGACCGCAAAGCGCGCGCTCTCAAACGAATTCCTTAACAAGAATCTTAGATAAAAATGCAACAGCATCCATTATTTTCAATCATCGTTCCTGTCTATAACGCTGAGAAATGGCTTGAAGACACCGTCGGCAGCGTGATTTCCCAAAGCAATTCCGATTGGGAATTACTGCTCGTGGAAGACGGAAGCACCGACAACAGCAAGGATGTTGCAGCACAATTCGCAGCCAACGACCCGAGAATAAAGGCAATCTTCAAGGATAACAGTGGCGTTTCTGCCGCAAGAAACCGCGGTTTGCAGGAAGCAAGGGGCGAATACATCATATTCCTTGATGCCGATGACATGCTTGCCGAAAACGCTTTGTGTACATATTCCGACATCATTGCACAGCATCCAGAGCTGGAGGTCATCAAGGCGAGCCATTACGTCAAGAACTTCGACAAGTTCTTTGAAACCCGCCTTACCCAGAAAAGAATCGGCTGTGAAGACAAAATGTTTGATGGAGCGCAGCTGTTGGAGAATGTTGCTTGGTATCATTGCGTCATTTACGCCTATTGCTTCAAGTCTTCTTTCCTGAAAGCCAACAGCTTACAGTTCATCGAAGGCGCAAGCTATCTTGAGGACGGCGCGTTCATTGTCAGTGCTTTGCGCAATGCAAAACACTGCTATTACTCACCAAAATGCACATACGTCTATAGATACCAGGAGTCGGGAACCTCCCTCTCCAACAACATAAGCCACAAGAAAACGGAAGGATTCTGCAAGGTTCTAGCCTCATTCAAGGCAGACATGGCAGCCTCCAATTCCGATACTTTCACATATTATATAAACAAGATGCTGTCAATGCACGGCTATTATCTCGTGCGTTTGATAATGCAAAACCCTCGATCGGAGCGCAAGTCAATGTTCAAGCAGATGCGCGCCATAGTAGGCGACCTTCCTTTAGGCGAAGGAATGAAAAACAAAGCATTGCTTTTTACATACAATCACTTTACTTCACTGCTCTAAATGACACAAAAACAATTTAACAAACCACAGCAACATTTAGCATGAGCATATCCATAATCATACCGTTTTACAATGTTGAAAAGTATCTGGAAGAATGTTTGCGCAGCGTCATGTCGCAAACATTCACAGACTATGAGTGCATTCTGGTTGACGACTGCGGAACAGATAACAGCTTAAAAATAGCGCAGAAGGTTATTTCAGAGTATCAAGGAACTTCTTCTTTTCGAATCATTCATCACGAACGTAACAGAGGGGTATCGGCAGCACGCAACACAGGCATCAATGCTGCCAAGGGAGATTTCTTGTTTTTCCTGGATTCTGACGATACGATTTGCCCTTCATTATTGGAGAAAGCCATAAAAGTTGCGCAGAAACACCCTACAGCCGACTTTGTTCAATGTAATTTTGACGTTGAAAACGGAGCTGATTACGGTCAGTTTAAGGAGGGCAAATATCCCGAATTCTCAGACAATCTAAGTTGGATTCATAATCTGTTGAAGAATTACGGCATCCCTCTTACCGTGACAGCCAAATTGATCAGGCGACAACTTTTCATCGAGAAAGGATTGTTCTTCAAGGAAGGAATCATCAGGGAAGACACGGAATGGTATCTCCGCATGATGGGATGGATAAAGAGCATTGCTTTTTGCGACACAGCATACTATTGGTATCGTACCGGGAACGATAAATCCATCATGCATAATGAGGACAAGACGGAGCAAGTATTGTCATGTCTGGAGATATTGAAGAGCATTGCCTGCAACATCCAGAACAACGCCCAATTACGCTTTATCTCAGAATTGGCAATTTTTGAAATGCATGGAATACTCTTGCACAAATGTAAAAACGAGGAATTTGTTGTCGAAGAACTAAAGAAGACCATAGATTTCATCAAGCTAAAATACAAGCAAAACAACAAGAGAAAAGACCTCTTGCTTACCTCCTTGCAGCTGCTCAGGCTTCCATTTCCAATAATTCACAACAGATTCTTCACCAAAGCATACATTGAAGTTTCCAAGTTACTTTATCCAATTTAGTATCAGTAGAGGGGCATCACTCCCACACATTGATTAATGACACCATTAATTTCCATTCTCATACCTGCATATAACGTAGAAGAATATCTGACGGAATGCCTGGAGAGCGTTGTCAATCAGACTTACAAGAACCTTCAGGTGATTGTGGTTGACGACGGTTCTTCCGACAACACGTGGGCTATAGCAGAGAGTTTTCGCACGAAATACGACTTCGTAGAAACATATCAGCAAGAAAACCAGGGCGTTTCCATAGCTCGCAAACACCTTTTGTCTCGAGCCTTGGGTGAATATGTACTATTCGTTGATGGGGACGATTGGATAGAACTGGATATGGTAGAGCGACTTCTCGGGGGCATAAATGAGTCAGGTGCTGAGATTGCCATTTGCGGAAACCTACGCGAGGAGACATGGGGAACCTTGGAGAAGCCTTTCGTAGATAAGAATCTTCTTGTAGAAGGCGAAGAAAAAGTCATTGAGATGCTGCTAAGGCACAATGAACTCAATGGTTCTCTATGCAATAAACTCATACCCCGCAGGTTCTATCACGATCTCAATTTCAGCAAAGACATCTGGTATGGAGAAGACTGCTACATATTCTGGCAGGCTATAAACAACGGAGTGGAAAAGCTCTACTTCCTAACAGACTGCCTTTATCACTACCGAATGAACGAGCAAAGCATCACCCATGTAGCCTACGACTACAAGAAGATGTCGGGTCATCTCGTGTGGAAGAAGATATGTGATGATGTCCAGAAGAAATGGCCATCTCTCTCAGATTTGGGCTATGCAGCACATGCAGTGTCAGACATGTGGCTTCTATATTATGCAGGAATGAGCGACTATAAGTGCGATGAGAACATCCGTATGTTCCAGAAGAACGTAAGGCAGAACCTGAAAAGGATTTACAAGTCCGGACTCATTGCAAAGAAAAAGTTTGTATATGCAGTTGTCGTTTCGATGAGTTACCGACTCGGAAATGCATTAATCAAAAACTTTGGATAATGGAGAGCAAAAAGAAAGTCTGCATACTTCAGAACGGCTTGTCGCGTGGCGGCACCGACACCTTTGTCATCAATATGGCAAAGTATCTGGACAAGAGCAAGTTTGAGGTCACGGTGGTCAACTGCGGCAACTCAGAGATTGGTCGTGTCCGTGAGCATGAGGTGCTGGAAGCAGGGGCAAAGCTCGTCAGAACAGGTCCGTTCCTCAGCATAAAGGGTCGTTTGAAGCACTTTGTTGATCTATACAAAATCCTGAAGAAAGGCAAATTTGACATCTTCCAGACCAATATAGACCTCTTCAACGGTCCACAACTCCTTGTAGCCTGGCTTGCAGGAGTGAAGGTCAGAGCTTGCCATTCACACAACGGACAGAAGCAAGCAGCCATCGTTCAGGGCGAGACTCTCCCCATCAAGCTGTACAAAGGCTTCATGCGGTGGATGTGCTGGACATTCTCCAACCGTCGCTGCGGCTGCTCCGAACTGGCAAACGACTTCTTATATAAAGGACACGACTGGAAGAAAGCCAACTATCCGACAATCATCCCGAACGGCATAAACATAGAACTCTACCGCCAAGAGATAGATGTAGAGGCGAAGAAGAAGGAGCTTGGCATAACAAAGCCATTGAACCTGATCACCGTTGGCAGATTGATTCCGCAAAAGAATCCTATCTTCCTGGCTAAGGTTTTCTCCGCTTTGGCAAAGAAACGCGATGACGTGTCGCTCGTCTGGATGGGCGAAGGTTACATGCTTGACGAGATAAAGGATACACTCCGAAAGGAAGGAACCGAAGACAGAGTGCTGCTTGTAGGTTCGCGTCCTGACGTCAACGAGGTGATGAAGTGCTGCGACGCATTCTTCTTCCCAAGCGTTTTCGAAGGCTTGCCAATAGTACTCGTTGAGGCGCAAGCATCCGGTTTGCCTTGCGTAATATCAGATACCATCTCGCCAATGACCAACTGTGGCGCTTGCGTATCGGAATCTCTTGACACACCGATAGAGCAATGGGCGCAGTTGCTCAGTGATGTCCTCGACAAAAAGATACAGCCAAAGACCGACGAAAAACTCATGCGCAACTATTCCGCTGAGCACATGGCAGAGGTCATGTCAGAGGTCTTTTTGGCAGAAGATATCAAGTAGCGCCAAAAACTCTATGACTTTTGCACCAAAACCGTGGGAGTTTTTTCAAAAACTCATAGAGTTTTGGGTCAAAACTCTATGAGTTTTCGCACACTTTCCTATCCCCTTCATTTTCAAACGGTTACAAAATCGACTTTAACTACAATATTTTATAATGAGAATCGTATTCGTAAACCTTCACTCTTCATGGATGCTTGTCAAGTCAGCAGGAGTGATGGTATATAAATATTCGCCTGCCATCAAGCACGCTTATCTGCTACAATATCTGCTGAAGCACCCGGAGATAGAAATCTGCAACTACATGAACGACCGCAGTTTCTCCCTCTTTACAGGCGGTGGCAATGCCCTGCAGAAGTTCCTCAACCTCTTCAGCGGCATAGAAAACAACATCGTCCTGAAGAAGAACGGCATTGATCCTAAGCGCATTACGGTTATCAGGAAGCCATCCGACATACGTCCTGACGACATCGTCATCATGTATAACGTGTTTGAATCCGACCACTTGCGCGGCATGAAGGCAGTACAGGGCTTCAAGGCACTGAGCATGCTCCACTTCCATGGTAGGGAAACAGACGATCCAGTAATCAAGAGTGCAGAGATAGACTGCTATTTCAACGAGATAAACCTTGAGAAATCGTCGGAACTCTTCCGTCAGTATTACCACACCAAGCGCCCTTGGGCTTTGATTCCGTTCGTGTTTGCCGAGCGTTTCCAAAACAAGAAGCCGTTTGCCGAGCGCCAGAACAAGGCTTTTTCCGTGGGCACCATCACATACAAACTCCACAAGGAATACCTTGACATCTACAAGGAATCATGCTTGCAGCCTATTCGCAAGCTCGTAAAGGATAACCCTGAATATTACAAGGACACCATCGACTGCTACAGCGAAGACTACTTCGAGGGCGACGAGGGCAAGAAGGTCAAAGCGTCTGACAATAAGCTTGTTGCGCTATACAAGAAGATCTACAACCGTTTCCATACCGGTCGCCAGACAAAGTACTTCTCTTTCGATATGGTGGAGAAGTTCAACGACTACAAGATGCACATCGTAGGCGAGGAAGCTCTCGGCTTGCCGGGCATCGGTTTCGTTGAGGGAATGGCATGCGGATCGGCATACATCGGCATCGATTCGCCAATGTATCGCGATTACGGTCTCATCCCTGGCACACATTACATTGCTTACGACGGTACGAAAGAAGGTCTCCGAAAGACTATTGAATACTACCAAGCTCCTGAAAACCAGGAGGAACTGGAGCGCATAGCACGCACCGGCTGCGAGTTTGTGCGCAAGAATTTCCGCGGCGACCTCGTTGCCGAGAACCTCATCAAGCAGCTCGTTGCCTTAAGGGACGAGGCAAGGAAGAAGTAGCACACACACCACTCACAAGCTTTTCGTGAACCATAGCATAAACATCGCCAAGGGTCTGGGCATATTAGCAGTCATCATTGGTCATATCATACTGGAAGACCATGACGGCAACTATTTCCGCTTCGTCATTTATGGCTGCCACATGCCCCTATTCTTCTATATAAGCGGCTGGCTGACAAACCCAAGCAAACTGGCTGGCTTGTCGCCAAAAAGCTTTCTCGGCAAGTATGGTAAGCGAATGTTTCTATGGTGGTTTGTGGCGTTGGTATTCTATAATTCGGTAGTTGCATTCACCAAGCATCCTGACATATCGCCGACAGGAATCCTGAAATTCTTTGTAGAGCCATTCTACCACCTATGGTTCATTCCCGGGTTGTTCTGCCCGATACTGCTCTATTGGCTACTGACCAGATACACGAGCCTCTCCAAGACAGCGGCACAATGGTGGTTCCTGGCACTCGGTATAGTAGCTTTTGTACTGACTTATCTTGAGGTCATCCCTGCAACATTCTTTATCAGAAGGCATAACATCCTATACTTTGCGCTTGGATTGCTCTGCAAATCGTACAATAAAGGACTCAAGGCAAACTTGTTCTGCTGGCCTCTGTTGTACCTTGCCTGCGCCTCACTGATTTACTACTTCAACATTACGGAATATCGTGGAGTTTACATGCAAACCATTGTTACCACCCTGTTTGCGATATTTCTCAATCCAATATTCCGCAACGATGCCATCAAACCTAACGTGGAACTGGAATGGCTGGGAAGGAACTCGCTGCAGATTTACCTCTGGCATGTGGTTCCGATAATGGGTCTGAAGCAAGTGCTCGGAAGCAACACCACCTTATATTACGGAATATCTCTAAGCATCCTTCTGCTTTGCTACCTCGGCTTGATGGTATGTCTCAGAAGGAAAAAATCATAAAAAACAACATGCGACCACTACATATTATAATGCCAATGGCTGGCGAAGGTTCTCGCTTCCTGAAAGAAGGCTGGACAACGCCAAAGCCACTCATCAAACTCCATGAGAAGGAACTCTTCCTGCGCGCTATCGGTAGCGTCAGCGGCGATGGAATTCAGATGAAATACAGTTTCATCGTACGCCAAGAGCACATAGATAAATATAGTATTGACAAAGGAATCAAGACCATTTTGCCTGATGCCAATATTTTCTCTGTGCAGAAGACGACTCGCGGTGCGGTGGAGACTTGCCTCATGGCAGAGTCTGCCATTGCCGACGAGGATGCTGTAATCGTAATGGATTGCGACCTTGAGTTCCGCAGCAAGAAGTTCATTGAGATTATCAAGGGCATACTTGCACAGAACATTGAGGCTGCTAACGGCGGTGCTCTCGTCTCTTTTGAGAGCAATGAACCACGCTATTCATACGCTGCGCTCGGTGAAGATGGCTTCGTGACTCGTACAGCAGAGAAGGAGGTCATCAGCAATCATGCTCTTTGTGGCGCCTATTTCTTCAGCACCGGCAAGCGTTTCAAGCAAGTTGCCCATCAGCTGATGGACGAGCCAGACTTCAAGAAGCCTGAATACTATGTAAGCTTGCTCTATAACTATCTTCTTGCAGAAGGCGAGAAGGTGCAGCTTGCGCCTATGGAAGAATACTATAGCTACGGCACTCCAGAGGAGTTGAAGAGGTATATGTAAAAGGTTAAGAGGTTAAGAGGTTAAAAGGTTAAAAGGTTAAGAAGATGGACGGCAGTACATTGCAAACGGAAAGCAGCAGAATGCATTGGATAGACGCGATGCGCGGCTTCACGATGTTTCTGGTTGTGTTCTATCATTTCCAGCAGTTTGGGCTGGGAATGTTCAATCCGCTTGAAACGGTTTTGGGCAATGTCTTCGTGAGTTTCCGTATGCCAGCATTCTTCTTCATCAGTGGCTTCGTAGCCTACAAGAGCATCGACTTCTGGACAGGAAGCAACTGGCTGAAGAGAATGAGGACAAAGGCACGCGTGGAACTGATTCCAACAGTAGTGTTCTTCGTCCTGCTTACACTCGTTCAGGGCGATTCTCTCTCACTATTCCTCACAAAAGGCTTCAACCTGTATTGGTTTACATTCGTTCTCTTCGAGATGTTCTGTATCTTCTATACGGTTTCCACCCTGTATAACAAACTGAACATCAAGCATTTCACGGCAGGAATGATAGCACTGGCTGTGGTAAGCATGGCTGTAAACCTGCTGCTGAAAGGTTCCAATCAGAACATTGTGGAGATATTGGCACTCAGGAAACTGACAAACTTCCTGCCATTCTTCCTGCTTGGCGCTCTCTGCAAAAGACACAGCGGGAAGTTCTTCCAGTGGCTTGAGAACGATTGGCTCGTGACCATAGCAACGGTAGTCTTCGTCGTCTCACTGTTCATTACGTACTACGCTTACTTCGGACCATACCAGACACACCCTGTAGTACAGGTGCTCAGGAACTATGTGGTAAGATACTGCGGACTCTTTGCCGTGGTAGCATTGTTCTACAAAAACAGGAAATTCTTTGACGGCGACAGCAGGATAAAGAAGACGATGTGCTTTGTCGGCAGAAGGACGCTGGACATCTATATGCTCCACTTCTTCCTTATTTCCGACATCAGCTGCATCTATCCTGACGCACTGAAAGGAAACATTATCTACGAACTGGTCATCACCACGGCTTTCTCAGCCATAATCATCGCCGTTTGCCTCGGAATAAGCGGATTCCTGCGCAACAGCAACAAGCTCAGCTACCTGCTCTTCGGAGCAAAGCACAAATAGAATAGAAGTGTTCAAAGCAGACCTAAAAGGCCACTCCGGCTGCAAGATACAACTACATCAGCGCGAAAACGGCGAGATGTTCGTCAGAAAGACATCGAGCGATGCTGAATACAACAAGCGACTTGAGGCACAATGCCGCAAGCAGGCTCGCTATAGCCATCCACGAATCAAGACACCAAAGGTTTACGGTTCGGGCTATAACGGGGACGGGCTCTTCTATTTCGACATGGAGTATGTCAAGGGAGTGGCATTAAGCCAATACATCAAGACCATTGAAGCCTACAGGATAAAGGACTTCATCGGTGGACTTGTAGCCGACTTGCTCAACAGCAGTTCCGTGCCCAACAGCTACGCCAACAGCATTTTCCAGGCAAAGATTGCCGATCTGCGTGAAAAAACGATTGGTCTCGAATCAAAGACCATCAACGAAGCAGTGGACATGCTCGCAGCTTACGACTGGAGTGCGTTTGACATGGCTAATTGTCATGGTGACCTTACTCTCGAGAACATCATCGTAAAGGGAGACCAGGTGTATCTCATAGACTTCCTCGATTCATTCTACGACAGCATATACATTGACCTCGGCAAGATGCTTCAGGATGTTGTGGCACTGTGGTCGTTCCGCTACGACAAAAAGATGTCTGCAAACACCTTGATACGCCTGAAGGTGTTCAAGGATCTTATCATTGACCAAATATCGGGCGACAAGGACGTTCTGCTCCGCGTTTACCATGCCCTTCTGCTGCATCTCTTGCGCATAATCCCATACGCAAAGGAGGAATACACGCGAAACTACGTGGTGGAAAAGATCGCATTGACCATTAAATTGATACGTGAAGCCTGATGAATACACTTATAGTACCTTGCTGCGGCAACCTTACATACAATGGCATCCCGGCATATCTTCAGAGCAGTCCTTCCGGCGAAATGCTCCTTGCAAAAGCACTTGACGGAATGGATCTGAACGCATTCAAGATGATAGTAGTGGTCATTCCGTCTTTTCACGAAGAGAAGTGGCAAGCGACAAGCAAGATTTCCACTGCCATTAACCATAACAATGTCGCAATAGTAACCTTGGATCATGACACAGACGGTCCTGCAAACACAGTGCTTGAAGCCATAGAACAGCTGAATATCCATGGAAGCATTGTGATAAAGGATGCAGACAACAGCATAAAGTACCCTATATGCGACGGAGGAAATTTCGTGGTCGGCATTGATGTCTATGACTATGAAGGCGAGATACGCAATCTCAAGAACAAGAGTTTCATCGTAATCAACGAACAGAACCAGCTGCTTGACGTGGTGGAGAAGCGCATCTGCTCGTCAAACGTCTGCCTCGGTGCATACGGTTTCGCCAATGTCCGGGATTTTGTGGATGCTTGCAAGGCACTGAAAGACCCTATCTATGGACTCAAGACGCTATACGTAAGCGAAATCATCACTTATCTCATGGGATACCAAAGCATGCCTTTCGACTATGTTGTAGCTGAGGATTACTGCAACTGGGGCAACGACCATGACCTACAAGACATGATGTCATGTAGCTCCAACACAAGCAATTAGAATATGCTTGACGCAAAACTTATCATGGTTGACCTTGACGGCACACTCGTCGATACCAAGGATATCAACTACCACGCATATAAAGACGCCCTTGCAAAGCATGGCTACGAAATAGACTATAAGTATTTCTGCGCCTTCTGCAACGGCAGACACTACTTGGACTTCATACCACAGATAGTGAAGGACGAATCCCTCTACTCCGATATACACAAGACAAAAAAGGGATTATACAGTTCATATCTGTGCCATGCAAGGGTTAACAAGTTTCTCGTAAGCTTGCTGAAACAGGCACGGGAAACGGGAAAAGTGGCACTCGTGACCACGGCTTCACGCCAGAACTGCATGGAATTGCTTGAACATTGTCATCTGACCGGGCTCTTCGACCTCATCCTTACACGTGAGGATGTGGAGAACAGCAAGCCAAATCCAGAAGGTTTCCTGAAAGCAATGGCTCATTTCCATGCCACACCAGAGGAAACGGTAATATTCGAAGATTCGGAAGTCGGAATGAAGGCAGCTCTTGCTGCAACTACTACCGTATTCAAGACATACGGTTTCAACTAATCAATGATACCTGATTATTTATATTATAGCATATATCTGATTGTACTCTTTTTCCTGACCGTTTTCCAGATGCGTGTGAAACGCCCTCCAACGGCTAAGGAAAAAGCAGGTGGAACATTATTGCTCTGTCTATTCATGATATGGTTTGTGGGTGGCCGACCTGTAAGCGCCGTATTTGGTGACATGATTGGTTACGCCATAGAATATGTATTCAACAGACCGGAATGGAATGGATTTGACTGGGACACACGAAATGTACTCTTCGTGAACATGTTCAACTTCATGGCTGGAGGTATAGATGCCCATTATTCTACTTACTTCCAGGCAATGTCAGTGATATACTATCTCCCATTGTTTTTCGTATTCCGAAAGCTCCATCCTAACCATTCGTTGCTTGCATTAGTTGTATATTTGAGTGCCTTTACCGCATTTGGTGCTGCTACAAATGGTTTCAAAAGCGGTGCTGCGGTATCACTGTTCATGGTAGCCTTCGCCTATCGCGACAAACTGTGGATATCCATTATATTCATCTTATTATCAATGGGTTTCCACCACTCAATGCGTATCGTGCTCATGGCCTACATTGCAATATACTTCGTCAAGAATCCGAAAGTGTATTTCCTCTGGTGGGCGTTCTGCTTGCTGATGGCGGTTGGACACGTAACCACTTTCCAGGATTACTTTGCAAGCATGGAAACTGACGACCGTGTGGCAAAATACATTACATCGGACGTCGGCGGTAAGGGCGGTTTCCGAATAGACTTCATCATATATTCGTTCATGCCTATACTCATGGGATATTACATGAAGTACAAATGCAAATGGGAGAACAAGGTTTACGACATGTTCCTCTTCGCATACCTTGCTACAAACGGCTTGTGGCTGCTGTGTATGTACGCAAACTTCACAAACCGATTCGCTTCGCTCTCATGGTTCATGTACCCAGTAGTGCTGACATACCCTTGCTTTGCCATGGAAGACAAGAAGCACCCTGTGGTGAAAAACCGTAACTTGATTATAATGGCACACTTGGGATTCACCATGGGAATGCACTTTGTATTGAGCAGATAGCATTGCATAAATACTCGTCCTACACCAAACTGAAACAGAAAGATGTACAACATAAGGCACTTGACACAGCAGGATATTCCGCAGCTCGTAAAGTATAACGAGAAGACATTCCCCGAACGTGGCGAAGAAGAAAAGAGAATCATTGACTTCTGGCTTGCACGACGAGAGAATGCCATTGAGGATTTCATTTGTGTAGAAAAGGACGGCGTATTCTATGGAGAAGTTCTTTTCTCAGCAATGTCCGCATACTACAAGGGAGAATATGAGGAAGCGCAATGGGGATTCGACCTTGTTGTTGACGAGGAATTGAGGAAGGAAGCCATAGGACTCGACCTCATCCAATACCACATGAAGGATTATCCTAACCAATATTGCACCGGTTCTGGCCCATTGGCAGTTAAACTGAACCAGAAGATGGGCAGAATGCTGCTTGGCGATATCCGCAAATATGTGAAGATAGTTAATCCGATTTGGGTACTTACCGCAGCTTTCCGAGGCAAGATTCCAACAAGGAAATTCCCAAAGACAATAGGAAAGGCCTGGGAAAAGGTGGAAAATGCGGAACAACTGCCAAACATTCCACAGCCATACAATGGCAACATATTGGAAATCGGTCGCGACAAGGAGTACATGAAATGGCGATTCTTCAGCGGTCTCCACCCGTATGCAATGTACAAGAACACGAATAACAACGACTATTTTGTTGTTACAACCACCGTGCAGAAGCATCTCACAGCCATTGTCTTGATGGACTTCCGCTGCTCTCTTGATGATACAGAAGGCTTCAGTGCCATTGTAGAGGCTACCCATAAACTGGCAAACAAGCTTCACTTGCCTATATCCATCTGTGGCTCCTCACACGCTGTCATAGACAATATCTTGGAGCAGAACGGCTATAAATCCGTAGGTCGCCCTCGCCCTATCATGGGAAAAAGGAAGAAATACAAGGCTGAAAAGGATGCCATTAAGGCAAGAACATTCACTTTGGTAACACTCACCGATTCAGACGGTGAGATCTACTGGTAAGAAAATAATAACATAAAAAAATCATACAATTATGGAAATCAAAGAATTTGTAGAAAACTTCGCAGATCAGTTTGAAGAGACTGACGCTTCAGAAATCACAGCAACAACAGAATTCAAGACTCTCGACGAGTGGTCTTCACTCATCGCACTCGGCGTAATCGCAATGGTTGACGAGGAATACGATGTCCGCATCAAGGGCGATGACATTCGTGCTGCCGTAACCATTGAGGATTTGTTTAATGTTGTTAAGGAACGCGCATAATGGCTTTCCTGAAAGTAAATAATGTGCGCGTTTGCGGCGTGAGCGCTTGCGTGCCAAAACAGGTTGAGGAAAACGCTGCCATATATGCGAAATGGGGCGACTTCTCCAACTTTGTTGGCACTACAGGCATTGAGCGCCGTCGCATTTCTTCGGCAGAAGTGTGCTCTTCCGACCTTTGCTGCACTGCAGCGGAGAAGCTCATCAGTGAACTTGGATGGGAAAAGGAGAGCATCGATGCCATCGTGTTCGTTTCGCAAACACCAGACTATATCCTTCCTGCCACTTCCCCTATCCTTCAGGATAAGCTTGGATTGAGCGAGGAATGCTACACCCTGGACATCTCTTTGGGATGCTCTGGTTGGGTTTATGCAATGAGTACGCTTGCCACATTGATGCAAAACGGCACCGTAAAGCGCGGAATAGTGCTTGCTGGCGACACCATCTCCAAGATTTGTTCGCCTGAAGACAAGAGTACATGGCCTTTGTTTGGCGATGCCGGCACCGCAACAGCCATTGAGTATGCGGAAGAAGCATCACCTATGCTATTCCACATGTGTGCGGACGGTAGCGGAAAAGATACCATCATCATCAATGATGGCGGCTTCAGAAGCCCTACTACGACAGAGTCCTTTGCACAGGAAGAGCATGGCGAAGGCGTGAAACGCAACAAGATCCAGCTTGAACTTGACGGCATGAGCGTATTCTCTTTCGGAATATCAAAGGCTCCAAAATCGGTGAAGAGACTGCTTGAGAACTTTGAGATTGACAAGGATTCCGTCGATAAATTCGTGTTCCATCAGGCAAATCTCTTCATGAACGAGAAGATTCGCAAGAAGTTAAAGCTTGAAGAAGAGAAGGTTCCATATTGCCTTAAGGACTTCGGCAACACCAGTTGCGCTTCCATACCGCTTACATTGGTATCCCAAAACAGCGAGGAACTCAAGGCAGAAAAGCTCAACATCATCGGTTGTGGCTTCGGCGTTGGACTCTCATGGGGCTCGGTTTATTTTGAAACAGACAAGATCGCCTGCCCAGAACTTATTGAATTATAGGACAGAAACAAACGAACAATGATGCACAATCCTTTCTCACTACAAGGGAAAACAATACTTGTCACCGGGGCGTCCAGCGGCATCGGCAAGTCCATTGCCATAGAATGCTCACGTATGGGAGCAAATATCGTATTGACAGCCCGCAACGAAGAGCGACTTCAACAGACTCTCTCCGAACTTGACGGCGACGGTCACATGGTGATTCCTGCCGATCTTTCAGACGAAGAGGCCATCAAGGCTCTTGTAGCAGAAGTGCCTGTGCTGAACGGAGTGGTTCACAATGCAGGCGTTGGCAATCGCGTACTATGCAAAGCGGCAAGGAAATCGGATATAGACGAAGTGATAAACCCTAACGTCTATGGACCTATTCTCCTTCAGCGACATCTTCTGAAAAAGAAAAAGGTCGCAAAGGAGGGTTCTATCGTAGTCATAGCATCAAGAGCTCCGCACGCACCAGCGATAGGAAACGCGCTCTATGCTGCTTCCAAAGGTGCCATCCTCGGCTACTCCAAGGTATTGGCTCTGGAACTTGCTCCGCAGAAGATACGCGTGAATTCCATCTGTCCTGCCATGGTATGGACGGAATTGGTAGCAAAGGATGCTGAAATGATGGGGGCAGATTACAGCGCTATTCAGGAGAAGTATCCGCTAAAACGCTTTGGAAAGCCTGAGGACATTGCATACCTTGCCATCTATCTGCTGAGCGATGCAAGTTCCTGGATGACAGGTTCCTCCATTGACATCACTGGAGGAGGAGAAGGTTTGTTGACGTTATAGGTAGCCCTATTGGTTTTATAAGGGAAAAGATTGTTTTCCAGAAGATAGAAAAAATGAAAGTATTCATAAAAGCTATTGACTATTACGTTCCACAGACAGTCGTGACAAACGAAGACCTTGTGCGCGACTTCCCTGAATGGAGCGTTGAGAAGATTGCCACAAAGGTAGGTATAAACAAGCGATATGTAGCAGCAGAGGGCGAAACAGCGGCAGACATGGCTGTTTGCGCAGCAGAGAAGCTCTTTGCAAAAAGCGGAATCAACCGCAACGATATAGACTTCATACTGTTCTGCACGCAAAGCCCGGACTACAAGCTTCCCACTTCTGCTTGTATCATACAAGAGCGATTGGATCTGCCAACTTCCATTGGTGCGCTTGATTTCAACCTCGGTTGCTCGGGATTTGTATATGGTCTGTCACTCGCAAAAGGACTCGTTTGCGGCGGAATAGCAAAGAACGTATTGCTGCTTACCGCTGAAACCTACAATAAATACATACACAAAAGAGACAAGGGAAACCGCACGATCTTCGGAGATGCTGCGTCTGCCACAATCGTAAGCACGGAAGGAATAGCCGAAATCGGAGAGTTCTCCCTTGGTACAGACGGAAAGGGCGCAGGCAACCTCATGGTGAAGACCACTGGCGCACGCTATCCAGAAACTCGTGGGGAAGTCACGTTTGACGAGAACGGCAACCCACTGTCGGATGACAATCTCTACATGAACGGAAGCGAAATATTCACTTTCACGCTTGACAACGTTCCGCCTTTGGTAAAAGAAACAATAAACAAGAACAATTTAACAAAAGAGGATGTCAACCTCTTCGTATTCCACCAGGCAAACAAGTACATGCTCAACTTCCTCCGCAAGAAACTGAAGATAGAGGAAGAGAGGTTTTACTATTGCCTGTCAGAATTCGGAAACACAGTATCCAACACCATTCCTATAGCCCTTGCTTGCGCTATTGGGGAAGGCAAACTCACAGGAAACCAGAATGTTCTTATTGCTGGCTTCGGTGTAGGATACTCTTGGGGCGGCGCAATGCTGAGATTCCAAGACAAATGACATTTATAATGACAAACAACAAGATTCACGGAAGTCTGGTTATTTCGCTCGACTACGAGTTGATGTGGGGAATGAGAGATTTCACCACACCAGAGGAATATGGTCAGACCAATGTAAAACAAGTGCCGGAAGTCATAGCACGACTTCAGCAACTGTTTTCCAAATATGGTGCCCATGCCACCTTTGCCACCGTCGGCTTCATCTTCTGCAAGGACAAAGAAGATGCCATAGCACATTCCCCTGCACTGAAGCCAACATACGAGATCAAGGATTTCTCGCCATACGACGATGAATATCTTGAGAAAATCGAAGACAAGTATAACTCGCTTTTCTTTTCTCCAGAAACCATTGACAACCTCCAAGCTGATTCTAACATAGAAATTGGCACGCACACGTTCTGCCACTACTACTGTTGGCATGACGGGCAGACCTTGGAGCAGTTTGATGCCGACATCAAGCATGCGTGCATTCTTGCAGACGAGCGCAGCCTCAAACTGCGAAGCATCGTGTTCCCAAAGAATGAGGTGGACGATCGTTACCTTGCCATTTGCGCGAAATATGGCATTACGGTCTATCGCGGAAATGCCAAGCGCTTCTACGACAACAAGTCGAACAAGCTCGCTTATTTCTGGCAACGCATCTGCCGACTCTTTGACACTTACATCAAGCTCGGCGAGCATTCCGTAATAAGATATAACGAGATTGACACGAATGCCCGCTGCATAAACATTCCAGCTACGCGCTTCATTCGTCCTTACACACATAGTTTGCGCATGCTTGAAGGACAGCGCTTGAAGCATGTGAAGGACGAGATGGAATATGCAGCCAAGACAAACAGCATGTGCCACATCTGGTGGCATCCGCACAATTTCGGAGCAAACATGCAGCAGAACTTCGCTTTCATCGAGGAAGTGCTCAAACACTACGAATATTGCCATGAGAAGTACGGCATGCAGTCGTACACAATGGCTGAGATGGCAGATTATCTGAAAAGTATAAAAAGTGAAAAGTAAATGAAGACACTTACCGTTTTTACTCCAGCATACAACCGTGCCCACACACTGCCACGCACCTATGAGAGCCTTTGCAAGCAAACCTTGCAGGATTTCGAATGGCTTATCATAGATGACGGCTCTACTGACAATACGGAGGATGTGGTAAAACCATGGCTTGAAGAGCAGAAAATTCCCGTCCGCTATATCAAGAAAGAGAATGGCGGACTACATACTGGCTACACAGCTGCATTTGCAAACATTGATACCGAACTCAATGTCTGCATCGATTCCGACGACTACATGCCGGAGAATGCCGTTGAGATAATAATCAAGGCGTGGGAAGAACGCGGCAGGGGCAACGAAAAGCTTGCTGGTGTCATAGGTCTCGACTTCTACAGTGGAGGTGAAGCCATCGGAGGACTGTTTCCAACAACGGAAGACAGCAACTATTGTGAGATAAACACTCTTCGTCCTTGCGACCTGAAGATAGTTTGCCGCACAGACCTCGTCAAGAAGCTGAAGCCAATGCCCGTGTTCAAGGGCGAGAAGAACTTCAACCCAACTTTCTATTACAAGCAGATAGACATGCAGGGCTACAAATACATCATCCTCAACGAAAACCTCTGCTGGGTGGACTATCAGGACGACGGAATGGGAGCACACATCTTCTACCAGTTCCGCAACTCGCCAAACAGCTTTGCAGAGTTCCGTCGCCAGGGAATGATGGTGCCGTTCTACACGTGGGGATACCGCCTGAAGAATGTTGTCCACTACGTGTCAAGCTGCATCTTTGCACACCAGTGGGATATGGTAAGGACATCGCCACGCCCACTTGCCACCATCGCAATGTTCATCCCAGGCTGCATCCTCAACCTCTATGTAAGATACAAGACACCGAATTTCAAAAAGAAATAAGGGATACACATCGTTATCATTATGACTAAAAAGTTTGATCAAGACACGCTGCGTCGCATCTGGGAGAACGAGATGGACATCCTTGACGTAATAGACAGGGTATGCCGAGAGAATGGCATAAAATACTCCATCGCCTACGGATCAATGCTTGGTGCCGTTCGTCATAAAGGCTTCATTCCTTGGGATGACGACATGGATATCTGGATGCTGCGCGACGACTATGAGAAGTTCATAAAAGTATGGGAGAAGTCCGACATAAAGGGCTACTATCTGCTCAGTCAGGAGAAAGTACCTCTCTTCACTCAGGACTTCATAAAGATACGCAAGGACAACACCGCTTTCGTATCCGCTGGCGAAGAGCACCTTAACTTCCACCACGGCATCTTTGTTGACATTTTTGCCATGGATAATGTTTGCAACAGCAAATGGGGAGCAAAATGGCAGAGCTATTGCGCACTTCTAAAAATGCTTTATCTGCGTGGATATGCTCCTACACGAGACGGAAAACTTATGTATTGGGGAGGAAAGATCCTGCTCGACTACATGCCAAAGTCTCTTCAAAGGAAACTCAAGGAATACTTCCACAAGCAGACACTGAAATACAACAGACCAGGTTACCCCGCCAAGCGCGTAGCTACCTTCGTTACCAGCCGTGACGCATTCGTTTTCTACGACAAGCGTCTGTTGCGCGAATGGCAAGACATCAGTTTCGAAGATCGCAAATACATGTGCAACAAGGATACCGACACCCTCTTGCGCACATATTACGGCGACTATATGCAGCTACCTCCTGAGGAAGAACGCACGTGGAAGCATTACCCGTCTATCGTCGATTTCGAGAAGGAACATTGGCCAACAGAAAATCACCAACTATAAAACCACAATAAACATGAAACAACTAAACTGGATTTTATTGCTTTTCCTTATTTGCATTTCTGCCAATGCGGCTGATACGCCCGATTCCATAAATGTTGCTAACGAGACATTTGAAATGACAAATACGGAAGAAGCAACCAACAACTGGGGAAAGAAGCAGAAAGAATCAGACTTCCATCTTGGACTTGACCTCCAAACAAAGTATATGTGGAGAGGTATGGAAATGATGACCTCAGAAGCTGCTCCTGTACTTTTTCCAAGCGTAAACTACCATAAGAATGGTTTTTATGTATATGGAATGGGCGGTTATTCCATCAACGGAAAGTACGCTGAGGTAGATCTCGGTGCAAGTTATACCTGCAAGGACTTTACAATAGGCATCAACGATTACTACTATCCTACAGTAGATACAGACGAAGATGAATACTTCAGCGGTGGAAAGCATACTGGTCACTGGCTTGAGGCTATGATAACTTATGCTCCTGAGAACATTCCTTTGTGGATTACCGCCAGCAATTTCTTCTACGGGGCAGACAAATACACAAACGAAGAAGGCAAGGAGAAACAGGCTTATTCCACATACATTGAATTGGGAACATACTACGATTTCCTGAAAAGTAATCGTATAGCACTCGCACTTGGCACTGCACTCAACAAGAGTTGCTACAACGGCTATGAGAAGGATTTCTCCATCTGTAATGTTGAGCTAAAATATACCTATAATCTGGAGTTCAAGAATGGATGGACTCTACCTTTGAGTGCAGCCTACATCTATGCTCCTGTAAGGGATAAAGCGTTCGTGAACTTCACCGCCAACATTGCTTTTTAGGTTTCAAAAGCATACAATAATACCAAGAATTGACTCACAGAATGAGAACTGCAGTAATATTAGCAGCCCGCAAGGAAAGCGACACATCCATCCCTTATCCTTTGCAGCCAATTCTTAATGGGCAGAACTTACTTGACAGAACTCAGGGGATATTGGAAGATTTGGAGTTTTCCAATATCATCATTGTTGCTGGATACAAAGCAGAACTATTCTCCAAATACGAATCGGACACTGTACATGTCGTAGTGAACAAAAACTATCAGTTCACTGCTTCCATGGGTTCGTTGGCAATGGTGGCACCATTGGTTGAGGAAGATTTCCTGCTCATAGAAGGCGACGTGTTCTACGAAAGATGTGTTCTTGAAGAACTCTGCAAAACAAAATACGAGAATTGCCTGTCAGTAACAGAAGAATCCGGCAATGGCGATGAGGCTTTTGTTGAAACAAAGAATGGATTTGTAACCAAAATAAGCAAAGACAGGCATCGCATCGTGAGATTCTCTGGCGAAATGCTTGGCCTTACAAAGTTAAGTTTATGCACATTCCATCGTATGATGTCACTATGGAAAGAAAGCAACAATCCATACGTAAACTATGAATACGTGCTTTTTGATGTTACCGATGCCATAGACCGCCCTTGCATCTTCTTTCCTAACCTGATTTGGGGAGAAGTTGACAATAAAGCAGATTACGAGAAGCTTGTAAACTATACAGCAATAAAACTCCGCAAAAAAGAGAATCCCTTTGACAGGGAGAATCTACTTGACCATATTCGTGACATTTTCAAGGATAAAGATGTGGAAAATGCACAAATATACCAGATTGGCGGTATGACAAACCGCAATTTCAAGGTTGTTATTGACGGAGAAGAGTACGTTCTGAGAGTTCCTGGAGCAGGTGTTGACGGAATGATGGATCGGCGAAACGAGGAAGTCAACTCTTTGTTGGCATGCAAAATGGGCATAAATCCTGAAATACTCTATTTCAACAGTGCATCAGGCATAAAACTGTCTCGCTATATACACAATGCAGAAACCTTGAATTCTGCCACAATACAGCGTACAGACAACATGCAGCAGGTTGCTAAAATACTTAGAACCCTACATACTTCCAAGGTTCGTTTCAATAATGAATTCAACATTTTCCACGAGATTGTGAAATACGAGAAGCTCATGGAAAAAGCGGGAGGCACGATGTACGACGGTTGGGAGCGTGTACGCAATGATGTTTTTGCTTTACAGGATTATCTCAACGATGAACTTGGAGTGAAACTCTCACCATGCCACAGCGACCCTCTGTATGAGAACTTCATCAAAGACGAGAATGGCAAGATCTACTATATTGATTGGGAATATTCAGGAATGAACGATCCGATGGCAGATCTGGCAGCTCTATTCCTTGAGGCAGATTTCACTCCAGACAATGAAGACTTCCTTCTCAATGAATACTTCAATGGAGAAGTTCCAGAAAACGCAAAACAGAAAATCACTGTATATCAAATCCTTTGGGATTATCTATGGGCTGTATGGACAGTTATCAAAGAAGCAAATGGCGATGACTATGGCACTTATGGCAAGGACCGCTTCAATAGGGCTGTAAAACTGATCAGCAAGCTTCATTCATAAAATCCCAATAGCACACACATATTAACATTAATAATAATGGAAAAAACAAAAAGAAATATTGACTGGATTCCTACACTGGTACCATTTGTGTTGGTAATAGCAATGATGGCTGTCTTCATGTCTCTCCCTGAACAATCAAAACAGACAGTTGACACAATGCGCGGTTTCTTCGGCGATACCATAGGCATTTATTACCCATTGTTGGGCGTGGGATGCGTACTTTTATCGCTCTTGTTTGCTTTCAACAAGAAATATGGTGACATAAAGTTGGGCAATCTGGAAAAACCTGCCTACAGCAACTTCAATTGGGGATGCATGATTTTCACATCTACCATGGCTGCAGACATAATGTTCTATTCAATGATAGAATGGGCATTGTATGGAGGCGAGGCGCATGTCGCAGAACTCGGTTCTATGCAGATGTGGGCTCCAACCTTTACACTCTTCCATTGGGGACCAATAGCATGGAGTTTCTATGTGGTACTTGCCATCTGCTTTGGTTTCATGATGCATGTTCGCAAGCGCGAACGCCAACGCTTTTCCGAGGCTTGTCGCCCGCTACTTGGCAATAAGGTGGACGGCATCATCGGTAAACTCATAGATGTAGTTGCTCTTTTCGCTGTAGTTTGCGCCACTGGCACCACCTTCTCTCTGGCAACTCCACTGCTAACCTCGGCTCTCGGCTCCGTATTCGGCTTTGAAACTACGACTGCCGTGACCATAATGGTGCTTTTGCTGATATGCACAATCTATACGATAACAGTGCTGTTAGGCATGAAAGGCATCTCGAAGTTGGCAGGTTTTTGTTCATATCTGTTCTTCGCCTTACTTGCTTATTTTCTCTTTTTGGGTGGAGAAACACGCTATATCATAGAGACAGGCTTCCAGTCGTTTGGCAATCTCGTACAGAATTTCATTGGAATGTCAACATACATGGACCCTCTACGTGAGAACGGTTTCGCACAAAACTGGACAGTCTATTATTGGGCTTACTGGTTGGTATGGAGCGTTGCCACTCCGTTCTTCATAGGTCTTATTTCAAAAGGTCGCACCATCCGCAACACTGTGGTAGGCGCTTACGGTTGGGGACTTGCCGGTACATACATGTCATTTATTATTCTTGGAAACTATGGACTTGCCCAAGAGTTGAAACATGGACTCGACATAACAGGTTTCATCGGTAATGGAGGCGAGATGTACCAAGCCATCCTCATGATTTTCGACACACTTCCCCTCCCTGCAATTGCCCTACTGATGCTCGTTATTACGATGATAGCCTTTTACAGCACTTCGCTTGACGCTATCACCTACATCACATCCACTTACTCATACAAGCAGATAGGGGCCGATGAAGAGCCATCACGCAAGATTCGAGGATTCTGGAGCCTTATGCTCATTTTCCTTCCCCTTGGACTTCTCTTCTCTGAGAACTCCCTTTATTCGCTGCAAGGCGTGACCATCATTGCCGCCTTCCCTATCGGCATACTGCTGATACTTATTGTGTGGAGTTTCTTCAAGGATGTGAGAGAATACCTGAGTAACGACCAGAAACAAGAATAAGTACCAAACCACACACTTAATGAATGCAATAATCCTTGCTGCAGGTCTCGGCACACGATTGCGTCCACTCACCAATGACCGTCCGAAATGTATGGTTGAGGTATGTGGAACTCCCATGGTTGAGCGCCAGATACAATGCCTTAGGGAAGTAGGCATCACTGACATCACACTCGTATCAGGCTATAAGGCTGAAAGCTTGGCGTTCTTGAAAGACAAATACGGGGTGGATATAGTGTTCAATCCAAAGTATGACACTGTCAACAACATCTATTCCATGTACGTTGTCAAAGAGCGGTTTGGAGATACATTCGTTCTGGAAGGTGATGTTTATCTTCACAAGAACTGCTTACGCACAGACCTCTCCGAGTCATCATATTTCTCTGTATGGAAGGAAGAATACCATCGTGAATGGGGGCTGGTCACAAACGAAGACGGCATACTTGACCATGTTCACATCGGAGATGGACAAGGCTACATCATGTCAGGAATATCATATTGGACAAAGGCAGATGCAAAGCTGATTACAAAACACATAGACGAACTCATCGCATCAGGTAACTACGCAGATTTGTTTTGGGACAATGCCGTAATAGACCTTATTTCTCAGATTGGGAATATCAGAGTAAACGGCATTGACGGACTATATGAAATAGATACTGTTGAGGATCTGAAATGCGTAGAAAATAAAACACAATGATATGCAAGCAATAATACTCGCGGCTGGTATGGGTCGCAGACTCGGTGAATATACCAAAGACAATACGAAGTGTATGCTTCCCGTTAACGGCGTACGACTTATAGACCGCATGCTCGGGCAGTTGGCAAAGTTGAACCTCAACAGAGTCATAATCGTTGTCGGCTACAAGGGGCAGAACGTCATCGACCATGTGGGCAACCGCTACGACGACGTGCTGAAGATAGAATGGGAAAACAACCCTATCTACGACAAGACAAACAACATCTACTCGCTCTCTCTCGTCAAGGAGAAGATGGCAGAAGATGACACGATCCTCCTTGAGAGCGACCTCATCGTGGACGACAAGATGCTGGATCTCATTGCCAACGACCCTTTCCCAAACCTTGCGCTGGTGGCAAAGTACGAGTCCTGGATGGACGGCACGATGATGTGCATAGACCAAGACTGCAAAATCATGAACTTCGTGCCAAAAGAGGCTTTCCGCTACGAGGATAGGGAACGCTACTACAAGACGGTGAACATATACAAGTTCTCAAAGGAGTTCTCCGCCAACAGCTATGTTCCTTTCCTTGATGCTTACGTCAAGGCTCTCGGCAACAACGAGTATTATGAGCAAGTGCTGCGCGTAATCACGCTCATCAACAATAGCGAACTCCGTGCAAAGCCTATCGGAAACCTGCCATGGTATGAGATTGACGATGTGCAGGACAAGGACATTGCCGAAACAATCTTCGCTGACGAGAGCGACAAGCTTGGCAAATACATGAAGCGTTACGGTGGCTACTGGCGCTTCGAGCATCTGTTGGATTTCTGTTATCTCGTGAATCCATACTTCCCACCACAGAAGATGCGCGATGAGATGCAAGCAAACTTTGACCGTCTGCTCACGGAGTATCCTTCAGGAATGTTCGTGAACAGCCTGCTTGCGGGCAAATACTTCAATATCAGACAGGAGTATGTAGTAGTGGGCAATGGTGCGGCAGAGCTCATAAAGAGTTTGATGGAACTGTCCTCCCTCACAGGGAGGGATAGGGGACGTCTCGGAGTGATCTACCCTACGTTCGAGGAATACCCTCACCGCAAGAGGCCTGAGGATATTGTGGCATTCGTTCCATCAAATGATGATTTCACATATACGGCAGACGACCTGATGACGTTCTATGCGGACAAGGAAATATCGGAGCTCCTTGTTATAAACCCAGACAATCCGTCGGGCAACTTCATCCCTGTAGCTGATGTCCTCAGACTTGCCACATGGTGCAAGGAGCGCAATATCAGGTTGATACTGGATGAGAGTTTCGTGGACTTCACGGAAGATTGGCGCACGAACAGTCTGCTACACAATGATATTCTGGCAGCCAACAGCAATCTCGTTGTAGTGAAGAGCATATCAAAGAGCTACGGAGTGCCTGGATTGCGCCTTGGCATCCTGGCTTCGAGCGATGTGGAACTCATCAACTTCATCAAGAAGGATGTGGCTATCTGGAACATAAACTCCTTCGCTGAATACTATCTGCAGATATTCAACAAGTATGAAAAGGACTACTTCAAGGCGTGCGACATGTTCATAGCAGAGCGTTGCCGCTTCGTGGCAGAACTGCAAACCATACCTTATCTCCGCGTAATCCCTTCACAAGCCAACTTCCTGATGTGTGAGATTCAGGACAAATACACGTCCCACGAACTCACCGAAATACTCCTCCAGCGTTTCAACATCCTGATCAAGGACTGCGACACAAAGAACGGTCTGAAGGGAAAGAACATGGTCCGCATCGCCGTGCGCGACCAGAAGGACAACGACGCACTGGTCATGGCTCTCAAAACATTGTAGGTAAATGAACACTATTATTTTTATAATAAATATAGGTGGTAATTTATAGAACCCACCTATATAGTGTTCATTACGATTATAAGATTAATTTTGAGCAGTTACTTATGATTATCACCATCATCGGAGGTGGACACTTGGGCCATGTCTGTGCAGGGTTTCTCTCTTCCCAACAGGATGTTGAGGTCAGATTACTTACACGAAGACCTGACGACTGGAACAAGACACTTGAGATAACCGATCCCGACGGCAATGTGCTTCATGGCAGTCCCAGCATGATCACGGCCAGTTATTCTGAGGCCTTGAAGGATGCTGACATCGCGTTGCTTTGCTTGCCAGGCTTCTCCATCCGCGAGATGCTGACAAATATAGCGCCATATCTTGACAAAAAAAGCGCCGTTGGTTCGGTCGTTTCAAACACAGGCTTCTTCTTCCAGGCATTTGATATACTTGGAAAAGACCAACCACTCTTTGGCTTTCAGCGCGCTCCTTTCATCAGTCGCATAAAGGAATACGGCAAGAGTGCATCGCTTCTTGGATACAAACCATCGCTCTCAGTAGCCATTGAGCAAACAAAGGATAAAGAGAATCTCCGCAATATACTGGAAAGAATATTCCAATGTACAGTCAACTTGCTTGAAAGTTTCTACGAGGCAAGTCTCTCCAATAGCAATCCTTTGCTGCATACAAGTCGTCTTTACACGTTATGGAAAGATTATGAAGAGGGAGAAACTACCAGGAACATTCCATTTTTCTATCGGGAATGGACTTTGGAAGCCTCGGAACTCTACATTGCGATGGATAACGAACTCCAATCTTTGCTCTCAAAACTGGGAATCAGAAAAGGGGCGATTCCGGATGTTCTGACGTATTATGAAAGTACTGATGCCCACTCTCTCACAAGGAAGCTTAGTTCAATAGCGGCTTTTCGCAACATTCCGTCCCCAATGGTAAAGGTAGGCAACGGCTACGAGCCGGACTTTACGAGTCGCTACTTCACAGAGGATTTCGCCTTCGGCTTGCGCTTCGCACGCGATTTATGCCACAAGGAAGGCGTTGAATGTCCAAACATGGACAGGGTCTTCGAGTGGGGTTCTATGAGGTTGTCAAAAAACCATGGGAGTTTTGGGTAAAAACTCTATGAGTTTTGAAAAAAAGCATGGGAGTTTTTGTAAAAAACGTGGGAGTTTTTTTGCAAAGACAAAAAGGCAGGGAAGTGAAATCGTTTCACTTCCCTGCCTTTTTTGTTTATCTTTGCTCGTAGCGCCTCTACTTGATGTTATCTACGAAGCGGAAGAGTCTGTTCCATCTGATTCCGCCGAAGCCGCCGCGATCAGGGTCTGACGACCACCAGATGAAGATAGGCTTTCCTACGATATGGTCCTCTGGTACAAAACCCCAATAGCGAGAGTCGGCAGAGTTGTGGCGATTGTCACCCATCATCCAGTAGTAATCCATCTGGAAAGTGTAGGAATTTGCTTCCTCGCCATTAATGTATATCTTGCCGTTCTTTACCTCAAGGTCGTTCTTTTCATACTCCTTGATACAGCGCTCATAGAGACCTATGTTCCTTATGTCCAGCTTGATGCTTTCGCCCTTCTTTGGAATCCAGACAGGACCGTAGTTGTCGCGAGTCCAACCTGTGTACATCGTATGTGGATAAAGCCCCCAAGACTGTGCATCGGTATTGATGGTTACGCTATTGCATATCTCCTTGTGTGAGCGAAGAGCCTCTGCAGTAGCCTTTGTCATAGGCATAACCCCTGAAGCTTCCAACTGGGTCAGATCCTCTTGCGTGATTCCATGTTCTTTGTGGAACTCATAGTAAGCTTCATCCGTCTTGAAGTCTATGGCACGAATGGCAAGGTCAACCTTGTACGTGAACTGGACATTGTCCGGTTCCTTGTTTGCCTTGCCGTCAAGATATATGATGCGATCCTTAATTTCCAGAGTCTGACCAGGCAGACCGACACAACGCTTCACATAGTTCTCACGACGGTCAACAGGACGCCAGCCAATGACGCCAAATTCATTCGAATTATTCTCAATGTATCTGTGTCCGAGGTCATATACATGCTTGAAGAGGTCGCGCTGCTGCTGAGGTGTGAGATTATCAACATTACGGTCGCCCTCATAGAGCTGCATACCAAGCTCCATGCACATTCCGTAGAAGTCCTGTGCCTGATAGCGAAGGTCAGATACAATGGTATCGCCCGAAGGATAGTTGAACACCACGATGTCGTTCAGTTCCACATCGCCAAATCCCTTCGCACGCTTGTAGTCCCACTGAGGCCACTCTATATACGATTTTGTATTGAAGATCGGCATCGTATGCTGAGTAAGCGGCATGGTGAGCGGAGTATTAGGAATACGTGGACCGTAACTAACCTTCGACACAAAGAGATAGTCGCCAGTAAGGAGTGACTTCTCCAAAGAAGAAGAAGGAATCACATAGTTCTGGAAGAAGAAAAGGTTGATGAAATACACCGCCACGAGGGCAAACACGATGGCATCAACCCACGACATGAGATGTGGGGTCAATCCTTCGGCGTCCTTCCACCACTGCCAGTTTATCTTCTTCGAGATGTAAGCATCGTAGATGAACGGTATGACAATCAAGCCGAGCCAGCTCTCAAGCCAATAGAGGAAAAGAAGATATAGGACAAGAACAACGAGGAACTTCGTCCACTGCACCTTCTTGTTCGGTTGTTTCTGTTTCTTCATAAAGCCCCCCTCGTTTCCCCCGAACGGGGGGATGACCCAAGAGGAGGTATTGGGTATTTAAGTTAATATTACCCACCCACAAGACTATTATTAATCTCCCTCCCCGTTCGGGGAGGGTCGGGGTGGGGCTAGAAGTCAAACAAATCACTCATCGTTAGCAAGCCTTCATGCTGTGCAGTATATTCAGCTGCGAGAACAGCGCCGAGGGCAAAGCCCTTGCGAGAGTGAGCGTCGTGAGTAATCTTGATGATATCCTCTTCAGGAGAATCGTATGTAATTGTATGAATGCCCGGAACTTCACCGCGACGAAGGTCGTCAATACGGAGAACGCCTTCAGCAGTCTCATGGAGTCCCCAACGCTCCTTGCGGTCAAGGTTCTCGAGGATTCCTTCTGCAAGAGTGATGGCTGTGCCAGAAGGAGCGTCAAGCTTGTGAACGTGGTGAGTTTCTTCCATAGTAACGTCGTACTGTGGGAACTGGTTCATGAGCTTTGCAAGATACTTGTTGACAGCGGAGAACATTGCCATACCGACAGAGAAGTTTGAAGCCCAGAAGAGAGTCTGACCACCTTCTGTGCAAAGCTTCTTCACGTCGTCGCCGTGTTCCTTCATCCAACCAGTGGAACCGCTGACAACCTTAACATTCTTTGCGAACGCCTTGAGGTAGTTGTCGTACGCTGTCCAAGGTGTTGTAAACTCTATTGCAACATCAGCAGAAGCGAAAGCCTCGCTTTCAAAGTCCTCCTGGTTGTCAATGTCAATCTTACTAACTATTTCGTGGCCGCGAGAGAGAGCTATCTGCTCAATCATCTTGCCCATCTTGCCGTAACCGATAAGTGCTATTTTCATAAAGCCCCCTCATTCCCCCCGAACGGGGGGATGACCCAAGAGGAGGTATTGGGGTTTTGGCCCCCCTCACTGCCCCCGAACGGGGGGATGACCCAAGAGGAGGTATTGGGGGGGGTAAGTTAATATTGACGCCCCTCAAAGGTAATTTTAATCTCCCTCCCCGTTCGGGGAGGACTGAGGAGGGGCTAAAGTTTCTTTATTCTCCCTCCCCGCTCGGGGAGGGTCGGGGTGGGGCTACAATTTCCAAACAGCTCCGTCCTTAGTATCCTTCACCTGGAAACCGAGAGCTGCGAGCTGGTCGCGGATAAGGTCTGATGTAGCCCAGTCCTTGTTAGCCTTTGCCTTTGCACGGAGTTCGAGAACCATGTCAACCACCTTACCGAAAGCTTCTTCACGAGCTTCGTTGCCGCCAGTAGCCTCGTTCTTCAAGCCGAGGATGTCGAAGGCGAAGAGGTTCATCGTATCCTTGAGTTCTGCAAGGTCTGCCTCTGTGATTGTGCCCTTGTGGTCAACGAGAGTGTTGATTACACGGCAAGCATCAAAGAGGTTAGAGATGACAACCTGGCTCTGCATGTCGTCGTTCATCGCGTCGTAGCATTTCTGCTTCAACTCAGAAACGACCTTCTTTGTTGCATCGTCAGTAGCCTTTGCCGTCTGTATGCGCTCCATATCTGCGATGGCAGTTAGCAAACGGTCGAGACCTTTCTGGCTTGCCTGAAGAGCTTCATCAGAGAAATCCACAGGGCTGCGATAGTGAGCCGAGAGGATGAAGAAGCGGATAACCATAGGAGAGTATGGCTGAGTGAGAAGTTCATGCTCGCCTGAGAAGAACTGGTTGAGCGTGATGAAGTTGCCGAGCGACTTACCCATCTTCTGTCCGTTGATGGTAAGCATGTTGTTATGCATCCAGTACTTCACCATATCGTCGCCCTGAGAAGCTGTAGCCTGTGCTATTTCGCACTCATGGTGTGGGAAGACAAGGTCCATTCCTCCGCCGTGAATGTCGAAGTGGTTGCCAAGATACTTGCGGCCCATGGCTGTACATTCGCAGTGCCATCCTGGGAAACCGTCGCTCCAAGGTGATGGCCAACGCATGATGTGCTCTGGCTGAGCCTTCTTCCAAAGGGCAAAATCCACCTGATTCTTCTTCTCGCCTACTCCATCAAGTTCGCGAGAGTTGTTGATAACATCGTCAAGGTTGCGACCTGAAAGTTTGCCATACTTATAGTCCTTGTTGTACTTCTCTATGTCGAAATATACAGAACCGTTGCTCTCGTAAGCATAGCCGTTAGCCATTATTTCCTCTACAAGCTTTATCTGCTCGATGATGTGACCTGTGGCATGAGGCTCAATACTTGGTGGAAGTACGTTGAGAGCTTCCATAGCCTGATGGTAGCGATTGGTGTAATACTGCGCAATCTCCATTGGCTCAAGCTGCTCAAGCTTTGCCTTCTTTGCAATCTTGTCCTCGCCTTCGTCGGCATCGTGCTCAAGATGGCCTACGTCAGTGATGTTGCGAACATAGCGAACCTTATACCCCAAGTGCTTGAGGTAACGGAAAAGGAGGTCGAAAGTGATTGCTGGGCGTGCATGACCGAGGTGTGGATCACCATAAACCGTAGGTCCACACACATACATTCCTACATTGTTCTCCGCGATAGGCTTGAATATTTCCTTGCGGCGGGAGAGTGTATTGTAAATATAAAAATTCATCTGTTTATAGTTTTTGCTTATTGGTTTGCAAAGTTACTTATGGTTTGCAAAGTTACGAAAATAATTAAACTCACGTGAATCGTTTCATATATTTTCAATATATTGGCAAACATTTATCAATCTTTAACACATTAAATATAGATACAACTCAATATCCGTGCGTTTTTTCATAACTTTGTAGCAACAATTATCATCAAAAACATGGTTATAGATATAGAACAAAGCACTCGTATAAAACGAAACTCATGGCAAGCCATCGTGAAAGGCGCTCGCCTTGAAACCCTTCCTGGTGCAGCTGTGCCAGTAATCATTGCCATCGCCCTTGCTGCTGGCGACATGTACCGCGCAGGCAATATCAGCAACTTTCAGATTATCCCTGCCCTACTCTGCTTCCTCTTCGCAGAGATCATGCAGATAAACGCAAACTACATAAACGACTATTTCGATTTCAAGAGTGGGCACGACAGCAATGCCAGACAGGGAAATGCGCGTGTTGCCACAAACGGTTGGATGACAATGCCGTTCATGCGTAAGGTCATCATCGGAACAAACATTCTTGCAGCTATGGTCGGACTTCCAATAATATTCTTGACCCCTCCCGACATCCCCATAGGGGAGGGGGGCCCGTCCGGATGGTTACTGCACGAATGGCTTTCTCCCCTCCATGTGGAGGGGTTGGGGGTGGTCTTAGTCGGCGCCATCTGCATGGTATTCTCCCTCCTTTACACCACCCTCTTCTCAAAGAAGGCTCTCGGCGACGTGCTGGTTCTTGTGTTCTTCGGCATCGTTCCAGTATGCGTCACCTATTATGTACTCACCGGCACATGCAACTGGTACATCTTCGCGGCATCCATTGCTTGCGGCTTTGAGATAGACAGTATGCTGGTTATCAATAATTTCCGCGACCATGACGAGGATCTTCAGACCGGAAAACATACGCTCTCACACATTCTTGGTCGCAAGCGAATGCTGCAGTTCTATCTCGCCATCGGCTTCATCTGCGCCGGACTTGGCTATATCTGCTACAGTCGCTATGGCTACTCCATGGCATTCAACCTGCAGATTATCTACCTTCTTGGCCACATGCGCATCTACAACACCATGAAAGCCATCTGGCAAGGGCCGGAACTAAACAAGCAACTTGCTGCCAACGGCAAGAACATGCTGCTCTACGGAGTGCTCATTGCCGTTGGAATCCTAATAACATTCATCTAATTACTTCTTGCAAACAGGGCGGATGCTCAAGCCGTAATCGCGGTGAACACGGTTTGAAATGGAGTCGTCTGTAAAGTCAAAGTATAGAGCTGATGCTGTATAGTCATCGTCGTAAACCGTTGACGACCAGTAGTGACCGTAGTTCCATTCGCCATTATGCAGAGTCTTATGTTCTGCACAAACCGGAAGGAAGATGCTGTTTCCGTTAGGTCCAGTGATGCGGTAGCCATGGGTATTTGCCACGTATTCCGACTCCCACTTGCACTTTTCAAGCAGTTCCTTGAACTCAGCAGCCGTTGGAGTACGCCATCCTTCGCCTTCAGTAGTATTGAAAGTGGCAGCGTCATGAGCAGCTGTCAGAATGCCATTCTTGTCAATATAGCCTTCTTTCAGGAGCGCAGAGATGCTGTCTTCAGTTGTTTCACACTCGTCATAATAGAACTCTTCCTTGGTCTTTGTCTCACCCCAAGCAAACTTATCACCCGGTTCGTACTCTCTCTTGGCGCCAATGTTCTTGCTACCCCAGCAGACGGAGAGTCCAAGGTCAACCTTTTCGATGGTTTCCTTCGTAATCTTCTCATCTACGTTGTCGTATGTAAGGTAGAAAATATAGCCTGCGAAACATATTGACACAAAGAGAATGAGCGAACTGAACATCGACATGATGGAAAGTGCCTTCGTGTTTGGGGCGGCCTCGTCTTCAGGATACTCGTTGTTGCTGAGTCGTGCTATGAGTCCAAGGCTCACTACCTCCAAGAAAAAGAAGAGGATGACAAATGGCAGCCAATAGATGTACTCCTTTTCTACAGGCGCGTTTTCCGGCAAGTTCTTGTCTATGAATGGAAAGATGAGGAAGACGGAAAGAAGTGTTACGAGGACTATGAGTATGGTAGAGAATATAGCCCAGTTGCGCTTCTCTTCTACTGCAGCACGACCATCATGATTGAACGTGTTGCTGATTGTTTCGTTGATGGATTGAAAGAATGTCATAATGCCATTTATGATTTAATGATTTGACGATTAGACGATTTAGTGTTCAGTATTTAGTGTTTAGTGCTTAGTGTTTAGTGTTATTAGTGCCTTATTGCATCAAAGCCTTCGCCATAGACGCCGATGACTCTTGACTGAGAGACGAACGCGTTAGGGTCGATGCTCTTTATGATGCGGAACATCATGTCCGACTCCGTGTTGCGAGCGAGGATACAAAGCACCTTGCGCTCCTTGCCAGTGTACCAGCCGTAGCCGTTCAAGATTGTCACGCCGTGGTCCATCTGCGTGCCGATAGCATTGGCTATCTCTTGGTATTTCTCCGAGAAGATGAGGAACTGCACGGACGAACGGCGGCGGTTCATTATGAGGTCAAGCACCTGTGTCTCAACGAATACGGAAACAAGACCGAAAGCTACGATGCGCACGCGCTGCACGATGTCGCCAAACTCAGGAACGAAGAGCGAACTGCTTATGATGAAGAAGTCCATAGCGATGATGCCCTGCCCCATGGAGAAGTTCTTGAACTTGTTGAGGATGGCTGCGATGATGTCTGATCCGCCGGTGCTTCCTCCGTGAAGGAACACGAGCGAGAGAGCGACGCCAGCCATGGAGCAGCCAACGATGATTGCCATGAACTCCTGTCCTTCGCCAAGTATCTGTATGAGCGAGCCGTCAGGATTTGTGACGAAGGCAACACCCTCGTGGAGCATGAGCGTAAGGGCTACGATGGCGTAGATGGTCTTGGCAAGGAATCGCCAGCCGAGAATCCAAAGTGCCACGCCCAGAAGAAGGGCGTTTATGACGAGATAAGTATAGTCAACAGGTATCTGACTTGCGTAGTAAACGATGGTAGCAAGGCCCGTCACGCCACCTCCTACAATCTTGTATGGCAGGAGCAGTGCTGAGTATGCTACGGTGTATATGGCGAGTCCTATGGTAATCCAGAAGTATTCGCAGAAGGTACTCCACGCCACATTCGGATCTATCTGACCGATTCGTTTGAAAAGTTTGTTATGCCACCACATGTTGTTTGTTGTTTAGAATAGTTGTTTAAGTATACTTCATACTTTATACTTTTGACTTCTTCAGTCCTCTTACCATACACCATATGCCAAGTATCACGAATGGTACTGACAGAAGCTGTCCCATATTGAAGATCATGCCGTCCTCAAAGGCCTCCTGATTCTCCTTTGTATATTCAATGAAGAAACGGAAAGTGAAGATGTAGGTGAGGCAAAGTCCGAAGAAGAAGCCTGTGCCCACGCGTTCCTTGTGCTTCAAGTAAATGGCAAAACCGATGAGAAGCAAGATGAAGTAGGCAATTGCTTCATAGAGCTGTCCCGGATGTCGCGGAGTCATATCCACTTTCTCGAAGATGAACGCCCAAGGGAGGTCCGTAGCCTTACCAATGATCTCACTGTTCATGAGGTTTCCGAGGCGGATAAAGCCTGCCGTGAACGGTGTTGCTATGGCTATGAAGTCGAGAACCTTCATCAGTGGAAGCTTGCTCCAACGCACATAAAGGAACAAGGCTATCATCAATCCGAGCGTACCGCCGTGCGAAGCAAGTCCCTGATAACCAGTGAATCGCCAACTACCATCAGCCATTTCCCTCATTGGTATGAACATCTCAAGGAAGTGAGTGCCGGAAGAAAGGAAATAGTCGGGTTCGTAGAATATGCAATGACCAAGGCGCGCACCGGCAAGAATACCCACAAAGCAATAGAAGAAGAGCGGATCAAACAGTTCGTCCTTTATCTTCTGCTGCTTGTAGAGCCAGCGCACAATGAAGAATGCACCCGCCAAACCGATAAGCCAGCAGAGCGAGTACCA
>JAZRXS010000069.1:0-14180 GCA_045600325.1 Prevotella sp. | reverse complement strand
GACATCCGAGGTTGACTACATTATAGCAAAGAACATGACGATTCTGCCTATAGAAATCAAGGCTGGTACAAGTGGCAAGATGAAGAGTCTTCGGTTGTTCATGAAATCAAAGGATATTTCGTATGCCATACGAAGCTCTCTGGAAAATTATGCCCAGCTTATTCTTGACGAAGAAGATGTCGAATCTGGACGAAAGATTGACATAGTTCCGTTGTATGCGCTATCAGTGCTTGGATCTGCTAACGAAAGGAGATTTCTATGAAAACGCGTGAGGAAATAATCTCGAAACTGAAGGAGCATCAGGCGTCCACACCATCCGAGTGGCGCGAGAATGCCGAGTGGCGCATAAAGAACAAGGGGTCATGGGTTCCTTGATTCACAATAGTAATCTCAAAAGCAAGAAATCGACCGTCTCGTCTATGACCTCTACGGTTTGTTCTGGGCGCAAAGGTGATGCTTTTTACCTAAAACACAGAACAAAAGACTGTAGAATATTTCGGATATTGGGAAAAAAGCATTGGAAATCACAGTTTTTTGTTGGTTTATGCCTTGCATTTCCAATTTTATTGCTAATTTTGCAAAAAGTTATTGTGTAAGTAACTGTGCAAAAGATTTATATGAGAAGACTATTGTTATTAGTGCTGATGTCGGTATGTCTGGCATCAAGCGCCCAGACCATTACCAGCAGCCAAGCTCTGGAGAAGGCACGCAAATTCCTTGGCAGCGACCGTCCTGGCAAGAGTATGGCACCAGGAACTGCTGTGTCGTTGAAGCAAATCAGTCAGCAGCAAGTGCTGTCCAGCACTCATGGCGACCAGCTTTACATTTTTAACATAGGCGACGACAATGGCTTCGTCATCGTGAGTGGCGACGAGCGTACGCCCGACATCCTTGGCTATGCTGACAAGGGCAGCATAAATCCTTTTGATATGCCGGAGAACATGCGCTCATGGCTTGAGGGATATGCGGAGGAAATTTATAACCTTAACCCTAACCCTAACCCTAACCTTAACAAGCTAAAGGCTCCTGCCTCACACAAGGCAATACCTTCTTTCCTCGGCTGCGAATGGAATCAGAATGCTCCATTCAGTCTCAAATGCCCATCGATAGACGGCAAGATTGCTCCTACGGGCTGTGCGGCAACGGTCTTAGCACAGGTGTTGTACTACCTTCGTCCCAATAAGGTCAGCTCCATTCCGGGCTATGTGACTGAAAGCAAAGGCATCTCCATGCCGGCTCTGCCAGCCACTACCTTCAACTGGGGCATCATGCGTTCCACATACTCAAGCTCAGATACTGACGCATCTGCTCAGGAAGTGGCACGACTGCTGCTCTACTGCGGTCAGGCGCTCAAGATGGATTACAACAAGAACAGTTCTTCTGCTGTCACATCCCATATCATAAAGGAAGCAAAGGACTATTTCGGATTGTCTAATTCCGCCTCACAAATATACCGAAAGGACGTTACGTCAGATACGTGGGACAACATTATCTACGAAGAATTGGCCAACTATCGTCCTGTGATAGTCAGCGGACGCAATGCCTCGTCGGGTCATGCCTTCCTGTGTGACGGCTATGATGGCAACGGACTCTACCACATCAACTGGGGATGGGGCGGAACAAGCAACGGCTTCTTTCACCTCAATCGTCTGAATCCAGACTCTCAGGGCATAGGAGGTTCGAATGATGGCTATAACGAAGGCAACTACATCCTTATAGGTCTGGAACTGGATAATGGTCAGAATAATGTCGTAGCGCTCTCTACATACGATATCTACGGCTGTTCAACCTCCGTTACCCGACAGACTTTTTTCTCCCCTCAGATTAGTGCGAAATTCCTTAACCAAAGCGCTACGGTAACCGACTATAAGATGTGTTGGGGCATCTTTGACGAGAACAACAAGCTTGTTGACAAGTCGAACGAGGTGAATGTTTTTGATCTTAAGTCTGGATATATCAGGACTCTTGAAGACATGACTTACTATTTCGGCGCAGACTTGGGCGACGGTACCTATTATCTCAAGGCACTTTCGTATCAGTATGATGGCGGTAGCCATGAATGGAAATTGAATCCAGGCTCACAGGTGTTCTACATAAAGATGGTGGTCAAGGGCAATACCGCTACATTCCAGTTGCCAAAGCGTTCGGGAGAAAGAAGCGACTACCGAATATCCAATGCGTCCTTGGAGGGCAATCGTGTAGCCAATGTCGACCAGGTGCTTTCATTTGACGTGAAGAACGCCGGCGATACATTCACCGGCGTACTGCAACTCTCCATAGACGGCAAGGAGGAAAAGCACATTGCCGTAAACATAGATCCAGGTGCAACGGAAAGAGTGTCGGCAACATTTGCGATACCTACCACTGGCTCGCATACAATAACCATCTCGAATATCGTTGGTGACAATTATGTCACACTGTATAGCACCTCATGCACGATAGAGCAGGAATCCTTCTGTCCACTGTCGTTCTCACTCATGCCTGTAGGCTATGTGGCAAAGGAAGGAAGCGTCTATATAGTGAATTCGCCTGAAGTAAACCTCAACTGCACAATGACCAATAGGGAGACTACTCCTTACAACAGCAGCATAAGGTTCTGGAAATATACGGACAGCTTCAAGCTTGACAGTGAGGTGGGCGTAAGGGTGCCTGCAAAGGGCAGTTCTACAGTCGCTGCGTGTGTGCATGGACTTCAGGAGAACGTGGTTTATGACATTTATGCAGGCTATAAGACTGCCACAAACTGGTCTTACTCGTCAAGGGAAGGCATAAAGGTTAAGTACGTACCAGCGGCAAATGCCATCACAAATGTCGAGAGCAGGTCTTCGAATGCCGGCAATGGCACGACGCTCATTGACGGCAGACGCGTGAACGGCAACTATCGCGGCATCGTCATCCGCAACGGCAAGAAGTACATTTCGAAATAAAATGCTGATTTATTTTTGTGACAAGATACAATTTGGCACAAGTATAGTAAGATGTATAATAAAAACAAGGATTCTACCAAATTCCACCAAAAATGTGATGATTTTAGGTTGAATTAGGTAGAATCCACCTTAAAAGAAAATTATCCAAGCTTGGTTTATGCAGATTATATATCAAAGGCAATAACCAAACCACTAAACCACTAAAACGACTTGAGTTTTCTTCTGTGGTCAACGGAGTTTATTGCTCCGTTCTCACTGTTGTAATAAACCTTGAGGATTGCTGTGTCCTTGAGGAAGTCTATGCTGCCAACCTCCAAGTGTGTGATGTCCAGTCCGGTACGTTCCTTGAGGTCTGCCAGAAGTTCCTCTCGCTTCTCAGGTTTGATGAGCTCTATGCGGTCGTACTGTATGAGCTTTGAAGGATGTACCTTTATGCTCTTTTCCAGGATAATAGTGGCGAGTATAACGAAGGCGTTGGTGGCTATCAGTTCTGCGAAATGGCTTTTTCCTGCAATGGCATTCACCACGGAGAGAGCGATGATCACGAAGAGGTAGGTCATCTCGCGAACAGGCATTGCGTCCGTACGATAGCGCATGATGGAGAAGATGCCGAAGAGCCCGATTCCGATGCCCACGCCAGCCTTGCCTTTCATTCCTACGAGAGAGAATATCATGAAATAGACGAGGAAGAATATAGCCACGCTTATCAGCATGAACGAGAAATAGAAGTTTCTGTGTCTGCTCTTTGGATAGTAGAGGAAGCGTACAAGGCTGAATGTAACTGCGATATTGAGTACGAGGCGTATAGCCATGTCAATGAATGATTCAGAGAAAAGTGATTCCATGTTTATGCCGTTTTGTCTATTGATTAAGTGGTTTTTGTTTTTTTGCAAATGCCAGTTTCCCGACATTGCGAATGCGTTGCTTGAAGCGGTTTTGCTTTAGTTTCGGGTTGGTCATTGCCATTCCGATGCAGTATTTGCTGAATCCCATAGGGAAGATGCGAAGGCGGTTCAGTAGCGGTAGGATGGGGGATGGCTGCAGTCCGTCACGCTTCAGCTCTATTATGACGATGTTGTCCAGCTGCCGTTGCACGCCCGTTTCCAGATTGTGGAAGGCAAGGTTGAAGTCTATTGTCAGTCGCTCCGTCATAGCCTTGTTCACCAGTGTGATGCGCCTGAACTGATTCTCAATCTTCGGCAGCATGATGTTTGGCGAAAGCCAGAGCTGTTTGCTGAGGAACTCCGTGTAAGGCTGTAGGTTCTCCTCGTTCATTGCCACTCGTTTCTTCTTCGTGCGCCCATGGTTGTTCTTCGTTTTCACCTCAAGGAAGTGCTGGTTGGAATCCACGTAGCTCCTCACGCGCAATTTCTGCCTGTATTTCTTGCCGTTGTGGTGGGCAATGTACATGGCGTTGTCAGGAGTGTCGTAGTAGAGCGTGTGGTATGAAGCCGCTTTCTTTCCGTCTATCTCTTGGGCGAAATAGTCGTTGGCAGCCAGTTGAAGCAACTTGATGAGCGTTTCGCTATTGGTGACAAACTTTGTGTCCGTGCGATTCATCAGCTTCACTGCCGCCATTTCCTCAAGAGATATTGGTTTGAAGTCCTGTAGTGAAATACTATGATTCATAGTTAATCGTAATTCAACAAGAGCACAAAGTAACAAAAAAAAAGCGACATGGCAAAATCTTAGCCAATCATTGTACTTTTTCAATTGTCAATTGTCAATTTTTGTCGGGTGTTGTACCATAATTATCGTAAAATATGTTATTTTTTGAAGCCATATCCTTGCCATCCGAGAGAATAATTGTAACTTTGCAGCGTTTTTTGAATAGGTAACAAGATGAAAAAGAAGATACTATATTTGTTTGCCCTGCTGATGTCTGTGCAGATGATGGCGCAGGGCATTGAGGAAGGAGGAGTGACTTACGTGGATTCCGATCTTATGGACTTCATGGAGGTTGATGGTGTTGTGAACATTGAGAACCCTGCATTGCGTGCTTACATGGCGGACTCTACATACGAGAGGGAAACTGGACCTGCAAAGTGGAGCACAGTGGTGTATAATTACAGTAAGGATCCAAAGTATGGCAAGAACCTTGACTGGCCTGGAGGAAAGCTTGTCACTTGGAGGACAACGACTCCGCAGGAGAATATTCAGGAAATACGCATCACTGCCGTCAACATGAACTTCGAGGATGGACAGGTGGGCAAGATTTCCACCCACAATCCAGACAATCTTACGGACAGAAGTTATGTTATTCGCAACCTCTTCCCAAATTGTTTCTATGAGTACAAGGTGGAGGAAATCCGCAAGGACGGTAGCAAGACCGAGCTGACCAGCGGAATGTTTGAAACCGTAGGCAAGGTGCGCATGATACAAGTACGCAATGCCCACAACGTGCGTGACATCGGCGGATGGAGCAGTCTCTATGGTGCAACAATCAAGTATGGCATTCTTTACCGCAGCGGAAGTCTTGAGACCATGAACGCTCTTGGTCGCCATGACTTCAAGGACAATCTCAACGTGCGTGCTGAACTGGATCTTCGTCAGGAATCTAACCTCAAGTCTTCGCGACTGGGTCCTGAGCCAGACGTGAAGTTCCGCCTGAAAGCACATGATGCAGGCTCTAAAGGTTTGGCGCAAAACAACAAGGTTTATCCCGAAGATCTACGCTGGATATTGGGATTGATAATGCCGAGCAAGTATTCTACCAACAAGAACGACCAGCCAAGAGCCGTAGATTGGCATTGCGCTCTCGGTTGCGACCGTTGTGGAGCAGTAAGCTTCCTTATAGAAGGACTCCTCGGCATGTCGTATGTAGATCTATGTCGCGACTTTGAGATTTCATCTTTCAAGGCGGGCTACAACCGTCCGCGCAGTCATCTTGGCAGCATGTTCAAGATTATATACAACTATGGTCCCAAGGAGGATCTCGCAAGATGTTTCTACAACTACTGGCTTAGTCTTGGCATGACAGAAGAAGAGCTTGACGACTTCATCAACCACATGCTCAATTTTGAATATGAGGGCACCTACGTAAAGTCGGGTGAGATCCAGAGAAACTACAGGCTGGACTATGAGGAAGTACGTGAGTTGCAGATGGAAGAGGAGCAACATAGTCTTCAGCAGAACGTTCGCGACGAACTGAAACCTGTTAGTGTGGAGCAGTATCCAATACGCAAGTCAAGGAAATAATAGCACAAAATCGCTTGTTTTCTTTGCATTTGATGCGAAAAATGTTAACTTTGCCCCCGAAAAAAAGAACAACACCAAAAAATAAACATGTTTGTCCGACAACATTTCCTCATATACTCTATTCTCATTTTGGCTTTGACTGCCGTAACTTCCTGTGAGACAAGGAAGGAAGGCAAGGACGAGGCGTTCGGTCAGGTTCTTGTCATCAACGAACTTATGGCGTCAAACCACACAGGTCTGATGGCAGAAAACGATAGTCTCTACGATTGGATAGAGATAAAGAACATATCGTCCAGCACGGTCGATCTCCACAAATATGCCTTGGCAACAGTGGAGAACAAACGAAAGGAGAAGGATACCGCCGATGTTTGGGATACAAACAAGTGGCGCATGCCTGAGATGGAGCTTGAACCAGGCGAGATATTGCTGGTTTTTGCGTCAAAGAGAGATCGTAAGGAAGCGGGCAAGGAGCTGCACACCGACTTCAAGATTCCGGGCAAGGATGGTTGCGTTCAGCTGTTAACTAAGGACGGAGCTGTAATGTCGGAAGTGAAGTACGGTAAGCTTGCAGCTGACCAAAGCTATCGTCGTCTTGAGGATGGCACATACGAGGCGAGTTATTACCAAAGCCCAGGCTTCGAGAATACGCAAGATGGCTACGAGCAATACTGCCAACTTTTTGATAAGCAACGCAAGAGTCCGCTGAAACTTTGGGAAGTTCATACTAAGAGCGGCAAGAACATTGAGGCTTGGGTAGAGCTGAAGAACGTGTCTGAAACTCCAGTGAGCCTCAGCGATTATGCCCTTGCCGCAGAACCTTATAAGGGCCAGGAGTTTGTACTGCCTGAGAAAACTCTTGCTCCGGGAGCAATTATTGACGTTGCTTGCAGCAAGAAGAACATAGACATCAAGGGTTCGCGCTCAATAGCCCTGATGAAGGGAGGCAAGTTCATGGATGGTGTTTGTGCAAAGCTGCCACCTATCAGTGCTACTGTCGGACGTGTGGAGGGAAAGAGCGGTTTCTTCTTCTTTCCGAATGCTACGCGTGGGGCAGAGAATGTAGGACAGCACTATCGTTTCATTGCTGCCAAACCATCGTTCAGCGAGAAACCGGGCATCCACAAGAGTGCAGGAGGTATGCTCATTGAGATTGATGCACAAGGGCAGAGAGTACACTTTACCAAGGACGGAAGCCTTCCTACTGAAGCCTCTCCGCTATATTCGGGACCTATCAGCATAGACACTACGACCGTTATTCGTGCGTTCAGCGAGGGTGATTCTGTGAGCATGCGCAGCAATGTGGCTACGGCTACCTATTTCCTCAATGTGGACCACACGATACCGGTAGTGAATATCAGCGTGAACAGTAACGAACTCTTCGACAAGACCAACGGTATCTATGAGTCGGGACCTGGCGGTGGCGGCGATTATCCACACAAAGGTGCTAACTACTGGAAGAAGGTCTATAAGAAAGCTCATGTGGAGTATTACGACTCAGTAGGCAATTTCTCGCTTGATTGTGGCTTGGCAATCTTCGGAGGCTTCTCGCGAACATTGGCTAAGAAGTCTTTCAAGGTCAAGTTTGATGATCTTTATGGCGAGAACGAACTATCGTATGACGTGTTTGACGAGGGTAAGGTACGCAAGTTCAAGAATCTTGTGTTCCGTTCTGGCTCTCAGGACATGAGTGGCGTGATGGTACGCGACGAGTTCTTCACCAGTCTGTTGAAGGAAAACAGTCCGACGCTCCTTGTACAAGCTTATCGTCCGGTGGCTCTCTACATCAATGCCAAGTATTTTGGCCTGTATTATATTCGTGAGAAGATAGACAAGAATTTCGTGGCAGAGCATTTGAATGTGCCAAACGACTCGATAAACATTATCATGTCGCTTGTATATAATGAGGAAGGTCCGAAGACGCATTTCCAATCGCTGCTGAACTATGTCAGGACGAATGACCTGAGAGAGAAGGAGGCATACGATTATATGAAGAATCTTGTGGATTTCGATGGACTAATTGACCAGAAGCTCGGACAGATATATTCGGCAAACATGGATGTCGGTAACATTCGCTATGTGCGTTCTACAAGTGAGGAAAGCGACAAGAAGTGGTATTTCGTCTATTACGACGTGGACCTTTCTTGGGCGCAGAATCCATCGTCTGCATTCTTCCTCCGTGCTGGAGGACCTGCCGGTGGCAATGAAACGCACAACATAATCATTGACAGGCTGCTTGCCAACAAGGACTTCCGTCAGCATTTCCTTGAGCGTCTTTCATTGCACATGCACAAGACGTTCACCACCCAGAACACTACTAAGGTCTTTGACGACCTCGTGAACTGGATAAAGCCGGAGATGAAGCAGAACTGCAAGCGTTGGCCTGAGTTCTGTTCGTTCGAAAGGTGGGAGAAGAATTGTGAGGCTTTCCGTGCGAAGTTCAAGACCAGAAACAAAACAGTTCTTGACGATCTTCGCCAAGAACTGAAAGTAACACTCGAAGAGAACAAGAAATACTTCGGAGATTTGGGATTTTAGTTGTTTGACTTGAGCAAGTTCGGGTCGGCTCTTTATCCTTTGTGAGCGAAGCTTGCTGAACGAACAAATTATCTCACAGCGCGGATAAACTCTGGCTCTGCATTCTGGTCGTCACTCTTAACGACGTAGATTTCTGCCGTTGTTGCTTTGCCTTCCGCATCCTTGTTGTTTACGGTATAGCAGTATTCTGTGCCGTTACTTGTTTTGCGCTCCTTCACGCTGGCTGGGTCGCCTAACGGCATTGGGTAACTGCCACAAGTCTTGTCCCAAAGAGCTTTGTCGTCTGCTGTCAAGGCGCGTGATTCTCCAAAGTTGCTGCGTTCCGTAACTTTACCCTGCTTCACGCCGATGTCCACGAGCCACTGTTCAACTTCTGCAGCTGCCTTGTTGATGCGAGCATTGCGTACACCATAGCCGATGATTGCTTCTGAAGTGGTATTCTCTACACCTTCAGCCGCAGGAATCTCCTTGTTGAGGAAGTTTGCCTTTGGAGCCGCCTCTTTCATGGCCGCTACAGTAGTCTCAAGACCGCCGCTTCCGTATGTTACGAAAGGAATAATCACCTTGCCCGCAAGTTCTGACTGCTTGAGATAAGCCGCCATAGGACTTGCCATAGTGCCAAACCATACTGGAGTTCCTACATATATTGTGTCGTAGTTTGCCAAGTCTCTTGATTGTGGTTTCAGTTCAGGGAGAGTTCCGTTCTTCATCTCCTCCTGGCAACGTGCGATGGTCTCATCAAAGCTGCCGTTGTAAGGATTCACTGCAACGATGGAATCAAGGTCTGCACCTGTCTGTTCAGCAATGGTCTTTGCCACAGTGGCAGTAGCTCCCGATTGCGAATAATAGACTACCAGCGACTTTGTTTCTGTCGCATTCTCTTCATTGTTTTGCTTGCCAGTGCAAGCAGAGAGCGCCAATGCTGCGCCCAAAAGTACCATTGTTGTTTTCATACGAAGTATAGGTTGGGTTATTTAGCTTCTACTCTGAACACAAGACGCTGTACGCCGTCTTGCCAGCGACTGCTGCTGATGCGGAAACCAATGATTTCCGCAGTGCTTTCCACATGACTGCCCACGCAGAGACATTCGTCGTAGTCGCCGATGTGTACGATGCGAACCGTTTCCGATGCATTGTCAGGCAGACGATCCATTGCAAAGCGTTCCTTCACTTCCTCTTGCGTTGCAAACTCTGTCCAGACCTTGACATCCTCCTTGATGATGCGGTTTATTTCTTCTTCGAGAGAACGGATCTCTTCCTCTGTCATTGCCTGTGGGAGGTGGTAGTCGAGCTTAGACTTCTTGCGTTCCACATGCGCAGAGAATGCCCTTCCGCATCCGAAGCGTTGGGCTACCATTCCGTTCAGCAGATGCTCTGCCGTATGTGCAGGAGCGAACTCCTGTTTGTTGTGTTCGTTGAGGGTAGGATTTTCCATAATTTGTAGAATCCTTGTTTTATATAATTATTGTTGAGTTATTACGTTTATCAAGTGCAAAGATACGATTATATTTATGAATAAATAGAAACTTTCCGCCATTTTCTTTGTTGAAAGCGCAAAAATGATTAACTTTGCAACGAAAAGATAGATTAACCTCTTTTAATAACCTTACAAACAAATGCATATAGCGATAGCAGGCAATATCGGTTCCGGAAAGACAACACTGACGAATCTCCTTTGCAAGCATTATGGATGGAAACCGCATTTCGAGGCTGTGGACAACAATCCTTACCTCGATGATTACTACAAGGACCTGAAACGCTGGTGCTTCAACCTTGAGGTGTTCTTCCTGAAGCATAGGTTCAAGGACGTGCTCGAAATAGCCAAATCCAAGGAAACCATTGTACAGGATCGCTCCATCTACGAAGGTGTCCACGTATTCACCGCCGCCAACTATGCGATGGGAAACATGGACGAGCGTGATTACACCACATACATGGAACTGTTCGATCAGATGACCAACATGGTCAGGCTGCCAGACCTCATGATATACCTACGTGCCTCTGTGCCACATCTGGTAAGGAACATCCAGAAGCGTGGCAGGGATTACGAGCAAGGCATGCAGATAGAATATCTTACACAGATAAACCAACGATACGAGGAGTTCATCTTCGAGAAATACAAGGGGCGTGTGCTGACGATAGAAGTGGACAACATGGACTTCGAACATGATGCAGCAGACTTCGCCTCCATCATCGACAAGATAGACAGCCTACTCTTCGGACTGTTCTGATTTGTTCAACCTCTAACACCCAACCCCATTATATGCACATTGCAATAGCAGGAAACATAGGAGCAGGCAAGACAACTCTTGCCAAGATGCTCGCAAAGAGATACGGATGGACACCACGTTTTGAACCTGTAGATAACAATCCTTATCTGGAAGACTATTACGCTGACATGAAGCGCTGGTCGTTCAATACGCAGATATACTTCCTCAACAAGCGTTTTCAGGAGGTGGTGGAAATCTCCAAAAGTGAGGATACCATTATCCAGGACCGTTCCATCTTTGAGGACGCACGCATCTTCGCGCCTAACCTTCATGACATGGATCTCATGAGTGACCGTGACTTCGACAACTATACCGAACTCTTTGACCTCATGGTGTCACTCATCAAACTTCCTGATCTCATGATCTACATTCGTTCGTCAGTGCCGAATCTCATTGACCATATTGAGAAGCGCGGACGTGAATTTGAGCAAACCATGCGTCTTGACTACCTAAAGGGACTGAACAAAAGATATGAGGACTGGATAGCAACATATCCAGGCAAGCTTATTATCGTTGATGGTGACAACAAGAAATTCGAACAGGATCCAGACGCTTTCCGCACAATTACCGACATGATTGATGCCGAGCTTTTCGGACTCTTTTGAAAAATGCGATAATCAGGTGAATACAACTATATGCGTGAATAGTATGAATAGGGGAATAGTAGGAACGGTTCTCTTATTCGCTCAATATTTATCCGCAGACATCAGTTCTTTTAGCGAGTTCATTATTAACTCAAAGAACCTAATGTTTGCGGATATTCTTTATGTGTGCATACTGTGTATGGCCTCTATGAGTACAAGTAAAAAGATAAAAATATGCCACTTTCGGGCTATAAGAGGTATAAAAATGGTAGTTATAGTCCGAAAGTGGCATGATTTTCTTGTTTGTTTTGAAAAGAATGATTACCTTTGCAGCCAAAGACTGCGACTTATGATGTTATACGCAGACGATACCAATATGGTATAGCAAATCTCTTTAAGATATACATGCCGATAGTTGACTCGTGGATGTTGATAGAAAACCAGAGCAATCCAAGAAAAATTATAGCTGACGGAGGTGCTGGTGAGATAAATATATACGAATCTTTTTTGTACGAACAAATTAAAGAATATGTCTGAAGAAGAAAGAAATATACTAATTAAGGGTCTCGAATATGCAGAATATCAGACTCTAAAAAGAAAGGCTATGCTGAACGAGGATGTTGTTCATTCTGATGTGAATGGGAAACCGATTCTTGTTCCTGCTCGCAAGGTCTTTGTGGAACTTTATCACGAGCCAGTACCTGTGTTTTGAAACATAAATAACATAAAGTCAAACCATTAACCCCCAACAGATAAAGTCCTTGCTTTGGCATTGACGATACGAAACAGAAATTACAATTAATAATCTTGAGGACGGTGCATCATGTGTGCAGCCACTTCACCAGCGTAGCCCCTCTCCAGCCCTCCCTAAAAGGGCGGGAGAATTAATTTTAACCCTATTATTAACTACGAAGGTAAGTGTGACTCCGTTCGACACTTAACATATACTTGAGCAAACTGCTCTTGTTCTCTTCTCTGAAAAACGACCAAACTTTCAACAGTAACGAGAATAAGCAGCGGTGGGTTCACGTTCCGTATGGAGCGTGAGCTTCTCCGTGCATATCCGTTACAAAGGTTACTTGGTCGTGCCTCAGAGAAGGATAAGCGTCGGTGAAGTTCGCGCTCCTTCTTTTATTCTTACACTTTCAATGAAAAGATTTCTTTTATCTCTTGTTGCGATAGTCATTACGAGTGTATGCTTTGCACAGGATATTATTGTACAGAAGGATGGAAGTACGATACAGGCAAAAGTCACTAAAGTGACACAATCTGAGGTTGAGTACAAGAAGTTCAACAATCAGAAAGGTCCAACCTACGCAATAAGCACTAAGGATTTGCAGTGTATCAATTACGAGAATGGTACTAAGGATACTTTTGTGTCGCCTAACTATAATCCTAATATTGTGACGAATGAAACTGCAACGCAGTTCTCGAATGATGAGCAGTTGGTGAATCTTTACAAACAATCTAATGCAGAGGCAAAATATAAAAAGGGTCGAACCCTCAGGATAATTGGATATGCGGTTGGTGGAACTATGGCTGCGATTGGTCTCGTGAGCCTAACAAGTGATAAACATAGTGATGAAACAACAGGAGTTAATGCCGGTTTGTTAATTTTGGGAATTGCCTCAGGAACGACGCTTCATTTTGTAGGTAGTTCTATGCAGAAAAAGGCGAAAGCTCTAATTAATTCTGCAACATTATACCAACAAGAATTCAAAGTCGGCAAGAACGACCGCTTGATGGTTGGTGTTGACATGCTCAAAGACAACACACGCAGAAACCAAACCTTAGGTCTGGGCTTATCTTATAACTTCTAAAAGTCAAATAAATGAAACAAGTTTTATCAATAGCAATCATCGCTTTGAGTCTCATTGCCAGTTCATGCTCTTCACTCAGAAGCGGAGGAGATGGTATTACAGGTACAGAGATTGCAACTTACACAGAAAGTATCAACCGTTATGACCTTGATGTTGATCCACAAGGTATAACTTATACGATAGACATCTCAACTCCCGAGGGTAGGATTGCATTAGAAGGACGTACTCTTGAACAAGCAAAGAAATTGGCACTTGAAGATGCTGCCATCAAGAACAACTGCGCTCGTATCATCTCTCCAAAGTTCTCACACTTAATGAAAGGCAAGAAGGTTCTTCGAGTTACGGTATTTGGCTTCCCTGCAAGATACAAAAACTCACAAAAGACTGCAACTCCAGACAAAGAGCCAAAGAAAAACAATGTCATTATTGTGAAGTAATTGAAATTACTTTCGGCTATCTTTCTATTAACTAATCCGCAAACATCAGTTCTTCAACGAGTTCGCAATTAACTCCGAGAATCTGATGTTTGCGGATGTTTTTTTGTTTTTTCCTCCAAATTGTAATCTGACTTATCCCATTTCAGTATAGAAATGTTAAAATAGGTGCTGTATTGCAAAATAATCAACCTTTAAGTTGTGAGATTGGAATATTATGCGTACTTTTGCAACCAAATATTACAAGTATGACTTTTGATCAAATAACAGAGAACGATAAACTTTGGGCGGTAAGATACGATGACTGTCTGGATAATGTACTTGATTCCATCCTAGGACAATGGAATGATGTAGTATGGCTTCGCGATTTCTTTAAGGCAAATCTTGGGGATTTGTCGTCCTATTTCAAGAT
>JAZRXS010000068.1:0-7864 GCA_045600325.1 Prevotella sp. | reverse complement strand
GATGACAAGAAGCATGAAAACGGTTGTAGTAGGCCATGCGAGCTTGTTGCAGATACCCATGATGGACATGCGCTGTGCAGCACTCTCGATAGGACCAAGGATGGTGATGTATGGGTTTACCGCAGCCTGGAGAATGGTGTTTGCTATGCCGGAAACGAAACAAGCGACGAGGAAGAACCAAATGCTCTGCATGCTTGTGGCTGGTACGAAAAGGCCGAATGCGATGGCAAACAGTATGAAACTGACAGCCATGGTGCGCTTGTAGCCGATAGCCTTGATGCATTGTGCTGCCGGATAGCTGAAGATCAGGAACGGTATGAAGTTTACCACGATAAGCAAATTAGCCTGGAATGTGGAGATGTTCGTGAGTGAACCCTTCAAGACTGGTGTTAGAAAACCGTTGATACCAAAGGCAAAACCTATGGCGAAGAAGAACAATCCGATGAGGGAAAGCGGGATGATGTAGTTTTTGTTTTGCATATTCTGTTTGGTAGCGCCGAAATCGGCTGCTAAGGGGGGTAATTTAGTTGTTTAGGATAGTGTATCTGGTTTCTGAAGATTTCGGAGTGATCTTGTAGTCAGTGACCTTGCCGTCCTTCCAAGTGATGTCCACAAGGAAACCGCCGCGGGCACGAAGACCTTTCACACTTCCGTCTTTCCATGCTTCAGGAAGTGCTGGGAGAAGAGTGATGACAGCACCCTTTTCCGGTGTGTAATAGCTCTGCATAAGCATCTCGCAGACACCTGCTGTGCCACCGAAGTTACCGTCTATCTGGAAAGGATTGTGGGAGTCGAAGAGGTTTGGATAAGTACCGCTGTGGTGCTTCTTTGAAGGATCAACGTATGTGAGGAGCTTGTTCAGGTAATGATGAGCAGTGTCGCCCTTCTTCAAACGAGCCCAAAGATTGATGCGCCAACCGGTGCTCCAACCTGTAGATTGGTCGCCTTTTATCTCAAGAGTGCGGATGCTTGCGTCGAGGTATTTCTGTGAAGAATAGCTGCTGATAGGTTTCTTTGTCTCATACTGGAAACTTGTAATATGGTTTCCTGGGTACAAGCCGATGAGATGCGACTGATGGCGGTGGTGCCAATCGTAGTCATCCCAGTCGTAATACCATTCCTGGAGATTTCCGCGCTTGCCAATCTGATAAGGACGAAGTTTTTTGCACGCAGCATCAAGCTTGTTCTTGAACGCCTTGTCCGTGCCAAGAATCTGACAAGCCATGGAAGTGTTTATGAAAAGTTCGCGAATGATGGCAAGGTCTGCAGTACCACCATAGCAAGTTTCGCCATGGTAACCTTTGTCCGTAACATACTCATTCTCAGGAGATGTGGAAGGAGCAGTGATGAGTTGCTTTGGATTGTTAGGGTCAGGTATGAGCCAGTTGAGGCAGAACTCCGCAGCACCTTTCATAAGTGGATAAGCCGTGTTGCGCAGATACTCCTTGTCCATGCCGTAAAGATAATGCTCCCAAAGCGTTTCCACGAGCCAAGCGCCACCGAGATTCCAGTTTGACCACTCAGGATTCTCGCGCTTCTCGCCAACAGGATTCGTCATTGCCCAAATGTCTGAGTTATGACTTGAACACCAGCCCTTGTCTATTCCGTAGTAGTTCTTTGCCGTTGTAGCACCATTGTCAGCCAAAGCCTTCACGAAACCATCGAGCGGCATAACCATTTCTGGCATGTTTGCAACCTCTGCTGGCCAGTAGTTTTCCTCAAGATTGATGTTCACGGTATAGTTTCCGCGCCAAGGCTGATTGTAGTTCACAGCCCAAAGTCCCTGAAGGTTGGCAGGTACGCTTGGAGTGCGTGAGCAAGAGATGAGCAGGTAGCGACCGTATTGAGTGTAGAGAGTTTCAAGGAAAAGGCGGTCGGAAGGTGTAATGACCGATGTTGACACGTCGGAAACGGTGGCACTTTCCTTGTTTTTGGTGTTGCTTTCCGTGTAAAGCTTCAGCAGTTTTTCAGTAGGGATGTTTGGAGTATGCTTGACATTGCCGAGAGATAGTTGGAAACGGTCGAATATCTTGCGATAGTCGGCTATGTGGCGATGACGAATGTTGGCATAATCATTGAAACTGATCTGTCCCTTGCGAGCGTCAACGGCATTGATGTAATCGGTGTTGTTTGCGTCAGGAGCAATGTTGTAGCCCTTGAAGTTTGTCTCGTTTACAAGATAAACGATAAGCTCGTCAGCATCCTTTACCATAAGCGAATCGCCACTGATGAACATTTCGCCACCAATGTTCTTTGCCATCAGGCGAGTGCGGAAATGGATGCTGTTAGGATCTTCGTCAGAACGACCGTCAACGATGATGCCATCCTTTTCGTAAGTCACCTTATGAGGCACGATGGAAGCCATTCGCAGTGAAAGGTTCAAGTGCTGGTTTACATTGTAGTTCTCCTGCTTGAAGCGGATGGCAATGAGACGATCGGGATTGGAAGCGAAATATTCGCGGATGACTTTGTTGTCGCCACGAGTGTATTCATCGGAACATACGCTGCGGTTCACATCCAGTTCCCTGCGGTAGTTGCTATATTCGCCTGCGTTGAGGTCGCGAACAAACAATTGAGCCAACGGACGATAGAACTCTGAATTAGGACCTTGAATGCGACGTTGAAGACTGTCGGCAAGCTTGTAATCCTCGTTGAAGAGAGCTTTTCTCACTGCTGGCAACCATTCGTGAGCGTCAGAATCACGCTGTCTGTCAAACGGTTTGCCCGACCACATCGTGATGTCGTTCAGGAAAATGGAGTCGCAGTCGGCACCTCCATATACCATTGCACCAATGCGACCATTGCCAATAGGCAAAGCTTCCTCGAAGTAAGTGGCTGGTTGTGAATACCACATTGTCAGCTTCGGCTGCTTGCCATTTGACTGAGCATCAGCGGGTAATGAGAAAAATGCGCACAATGCTGCTATTGCCAACGAAAGGAAACGATGGCTGCTTTTGCGATTTGAGTTAGTATAGTTAGCTATGTTAGTCATCATAATATTAGTTTTTTGCGCCACAAAGTTACACATTAATTATCTATTAGCAAAAGATTTTTGAGAGTAATTGCAAAAACAAGGAAAGTTGGTAAATTAGTTGCCGAAAAAGACGCTAAAGTTTATCCGTCATCCAACATTCAAGGGTGCCGCCATTGACGATGTCTGAATGTTTGAGGAACATCCGTTTCAGTGGCTTTCCGTTGAGTGTTGCACGCTTCACGAAGATGTTTTCCTTGCTTGCGTCATGAGCTATTATGGTGAAGGTCTTGCCGTTTTCAAGGGGCAATTCCATCTTTGGGAATATCGGACTTCCTATAGCATATTCGCCTGAAGCAGGGCAAACTGGATAGAAGCCCATGGCTGAGAATATGAACCATGCAGACATCTGACCAGCATCGTCATTGCCTGACAATCCTCCGAGCTTTGAAGAATACTCCGTATCAAGGATGAAGCGCACCCATTGCTGCGTCTTTTCAGGTGCATCTGCGTAGTTGAAAAGGTAAGCCACCTGATGGCAAGGCTCGTTTCCATGCCAATAAAGTCGCTGCGTGAAGAGCGATTCCAATCGGTTTGCGAAAGCCTTCTTGCCACCAAGTTTGCTGATGAGTCCGTTTACATCTTGCGGAACATACCAGATGTAATGACATTGCCAACCTTCGGTGATGTAAGAAGGGCGAACGGTGAGGTCTGCATCGTAGTTTTCCAACAGCAGATTGAACACATTCTTCCAGTTTTCGCTGCGTCGCATCAGTTCCTTGTAGTGCTTCTTATCACCTTGAATCTTAGCCATTTGTGCCACGCAGTAATCGTCGTAGGCATATTCCATCGTGCGACTTGCCTGCTCGCGCTTGTGGTAGGCGTAAGGCACAGTATCAGATAGAGGGATGTAGCCATATTTCAGATAACTGTCAAGAGCGCGGCGACCCTTGCCGTCGATATATTCCTCCATTGTAGAAGGCTGCTCATAAGCATTCTTCAGCATAGCCTCGTAAGCCGTCTTGTAGTCGAATCCCTTGATGTTCTTCACCGCCGCTTCTGCAAGAATGTCCGCGCAATGGTCACCAATCATAGCAGCCGTGTAGTTGTTCCAGCAAGGGAAAATAGGAAGCCAACCAGCCGTCTTGTACATAGTCAAGAGCGAGTTCATCATCTGACCGGAGAGGGTAGGGGAGATGATGGTCAGGAGAGGGTGCAGAGCGCGGTATGTGTCCCAAGCAGAGAAGTCCATGAAATAAGGTTCAGGGCTTTCTAAGCTTTTAGAGGTTTCTATGGCTTCTGAGGCAAATGCCGGATGCCTTCCGTCGCAGTCGCTGATGTCGTGAGGAAGGAATGCTGCGTGGTATTGAGCCGTGCGGAACTGAAGGAGCTTGTCGTGGAGGTAATGCTCTGTAGCGTTATTGACGTTATTGTCGTTCTTGACGTCACAAAAAACATTAATCTTCCCAAACTCTTTCTCCCAGACAGCCTCAAGGTTCTGCCTTGTCTGCTCAAAGTTCCAATCTGGTTGCTCTGTCTGCAAGTTGCCTATCGCACCTTCTGCCGAAACAAACGAATTTGCGCACTTCACGAGAACAGTCTTCTTCGAGAACCTTACCCACAGAATGCCATCGTTCATGCCATGCTCAGCCACATCGCCTTCCTGGAATTGCACAACGCAATAGCCCGTCATTCCAGAATATTCGCCCTTGCCTTGGTAGATGCGATGAACAGGATTGCTTGCCGTGATGCGATTGTTCTTTGCATCGAAAGTAATCTTACCCATGCCCTCATCGCTGTTCGTGTTGAAAGCGAGGTAAGCAGTATTTGGATCATCGTATGTGAAGCGGAAGATTGCAGTGCGCGAAGTTGCGGTAAGTTCAGAGAGAACGCCTGGAGTATGCACGCTGTAGTAGTGAGGAGTTGCTGTCTCATTGTTGAATCTCTGCGCCCTTTCCGTAGGCGAAAGATTGGTGTTGCTTGTCAAAGGCATGATAGTGAACGAACCATAGTCTTGCGTAGCACCACCCACAATCCAATGACTTGAGCGGAAACCTTGAAGCTTCTCGTCGCTGCTGTAGTAAGGACAAACACCCTTCTTCTCCGTATCACGCGTCTGCGGAGTCCAGAACGTCATGCCGTGAGGCACGAGAACAGCTGGCAGAGTGTGACCTTGCTCCTCCGTATGCTTTCCGAACCTTCCGGCAGAGTTAGTCTGCGCCGCCTGAGTGCCAAGACGAGTGTCAATCGCAATCCTCTGTTGTGCAAAAGAACTCAAGACGGAAAAACAGAGTGTGAAGAATATGAGAATAAGTTTTCGCATTTTAGGTTATTATGTATTGGTTTTCATTTGTTTAGGCCTTGATGATAGGTCAGCCGATAGCTGTTTACGTCTTGTTCACGTGGCAAAGATAAGCATTTTCTGCCGACCTACCAAGTTATTGTACACTAAATTTGAAATTGAAATTGTAATAAGTTAAGGGGGATGAGATACAAGTACACAATCCTACCCTCATTACAATTTCAATTTCAAATTGTGTGTATAACTTTTTCAATTTTGTAATTTTTACAAAACGAACATGAATAGTGTTGTTGATTATTGATAAATATAGTTGAAATGTTTTTGGCTCATCAGTTAAAGCTTAATTTCCTTTTATTTAAAATAAATCTTTTCAATTTCTTTGTTTGTTACAAGAAAAATGTTAACTTTGCAGCGTCATAATAATCTATAGTTACTATTCAGTAATCTATGAGATAAAGCGTGACATAACATAAAGAAAGCGTTTATGGACGCTTGTTTTTGGCTCTTTGAACCTAGGAAATTCAAAACGCTATCCAAGAACAACGCAGAAGTAGATGCTACGGACGGATTGTATATCTTCCCGTCGGCGTACAGAGGGCGTATCACGTCCTTATGTACGCTTTATGGGTGTATATATATCCTCATCGTAGGTATCTGTACTGCAAGCTTGATAGCAAGGCTTTCCTAGGGCCTAAAGAGCAAGCGAGCAGAAGTAAGGTGCCTACGTTTTTCATATATACTTATCAAATCTGATTAGGTTTGCTTCAGGTATCAGCAAACAATGTAAAAGAACTCCAAACCAACGAACATCCTGACGTTGCTGATAATCCAAAACTTCCACTCTCAAAACAATAGCATCAGTAAGGTTACGACAGCAGATGTTCACGCTTCATACAAGGGCGTGGACAGAACTTTTGTTGTCTGATGCTGGCTGTGGAAGGCCATGGATTAACTTCAAACTTCTACCACGCCCTCTTTTCTGAATCTCTCAGTAAAGAGGGTGTTTCTATGCCTGTCGTATTGAAGCGGGAAACGACTGCAATACGATTATGAAATACAATATACAAAATGATGAGGAACAGTGGATTGTTTGCGAACCTATAGCAGAGTACAGCAGGGTTGCAGCAAGAAGATACCAGCAACTCAATCTATTCCCGAACGAGACAATCAATGTTGAGCAAGGAGATATTCGCGTAATAGAACTCTTTGCTGGCGTTGGTGGTTTCCGTGTTGGATTGGAGCGAGCTAGCAAACGCTTCAAGACGGTATGGAACAATCAGTGGGAACCTTCTACAAAACGCCAGGATGCTTCCATTGTATATTGCAATCGTTTTGGCACAGCAGGACATTCTAACGAAGATATTTCCACCGTTCCCGTCGAAGATATTCCTGATGCAGAATTGCTTGTTGGTGGTTTCCCTTGCCAGGACTATTCTGTTGCAACTACATTGCATAACTCCAAAGGAATAGAGGGAAAGAAAGGTGTGCTGTGGTGGCAGATTCATAGAATAATACGCGACAAGAAGAATCCCCCTCAATACTTGTTACTTGAAAATGTTGACCGTCTGCTCGGCTCTCCTGCAAAGCAGCGAGGACGTGACTTTGCCATCATTCTTGCATCATTGGCTGATCTCGGTTATTGTGTTGAATGGCGTGTTATAAATGCTGCCGACTACGGAATGCCACAACGCCGTAAACGAACTTACATCGTTGCCTACCATAAATCCACAGCCATTGCAAAGGAATGTAGTCAGCATGCAGCCCCATTTGAATGGATATTGAAGAAAGGCATTATAGCCCAAGCCTTTGCGGTGGAAGCCGATAATGGCTATAAAACCAAGCGATCGGAGTTTGATATTGAGGGAAGTCTATACGAGGTATCAGAAGAGTTCAACAAGGATGCGAAGCCTTCAGCGCAAAGTCCTTTCTGCAACGCTGGTGTGATGATTGACCGTAAGGTGTGGTCTTCTAATGTCAAGGCTGTTTATGACGGTCCTTGCCTTACGCTTGGACAACTCATTGTGCCTGACGATTATGTGCCAGAAGAGTTTTTCATCAGCGATGAGGACTTGAAGAAATGGACTTATTTGAAAGGTAGCAAATCGGAGAAGCGTGTTACAAAGGATGGCTACGAATACAACTACACCGAAGGCAGCATGACCTTCCCTGACGCTTTGGACAAGCCTTCACGAACAATAATCACTGGTGAAGGTGGCGCAGCTCCATCGCGTTTCAAGCATGTCATACTGACAGAAAAAGGACGTTATCGCAGACTTATGCCATTAGAACTTGAACGCTTGAACATGTTCCCTGACAATCATACGAAAGGTGCTTCTGATTTGCGCCGAGCATTCCTTATGGGCAATGCTTTGGTGACTGGTATCGTAGAGGAAATAGGACGAGTTCTAAACGACAAGATCCAATGATGAAAGAACATCCTTATAATGAGACAGATGCCATTTCTATATTCGATTATAGCAAGCATCTCATTGGCAAGTCCATAAGCGAATATATGGACAAGGAAGCTCTTGAATCTCTTCATGGTGGAAAAGGACAGCTCGGACAACTTGTAGAGCAACACTTCTTCGGAT
>JAZRXS010000067.1:0-12887 GCA_045600325.1 Prevotella sp. | reverse complement strand
ATAACATAAAATTTGAATGGGACGCATATTCCATGTGTAAGGATAAATATCATAGTTATATTCAACATGTTAACGATGACTTTTTTGTTTATTTATTTAACATTGTTTATAAAGACAAAAAGGACTCGTTGTTGGGAGGGGTGACAGGGGACAGTTCTGTGTCACCGATAGAACACGCTGATTAATAGGACATTATCTTTTAACTGTGTAAACAGGTGTGTATTCTTTTTATCAATTTGGTTCTGCGTCACTTTAGTGGCAACCCCCATAGGGGTTTGACATTGGTAGCCAGCCATTCATATGGCTGGCTACCAATGTCAGATGCCTCTGGCATCAAGCTGAATCAACGAAAAACCTGCCACTAAAGTGGCGCAGAACCCGTTTTTGGGAGCGTCGTTCCCATAGCATTCTGACAAAATAGTATCAGTCGCCTCTTGCCTTTTTACGGGCAAGGGGCGATTTTTGTAAAGTATTGAGAATAAGACTGTTAGGAATGCTTGAAAAAACTCCCACGGTTTTGGATAAAAAACGTGGGAGTTTTGGGTCAAAAGTCATAGAGTTTTTGGTCAAAAACATGGGAGTTTTTAGTCGTAAGTCATAGAGTTACGAAAAACACCTCTCGGAATGACAAAATAGTATCACCCCCAAAGGGTGGAAATCTTCAGTTATTTATAAAATAGATTGACTGGTTTTGCTATTATTTAGGCTATTATATACAATTTGGCACAGAATAATTTATGATAAAATTTATGGGCAATTCATGGAAAATTCATGTAGCGCCGCAGGTTTTATATTATTTTTAACACCAATGACCATAAATTATCCACGAATTTATTCATAAATTAAGATTTTATGCCTAATAGTATATAATTTCCATTATTTACTCTCTCTCACAAGGAAGGTGTGGCATACGCAGAACCAAAATAGTTTAACGCAAATAATCCATGGTCTTATGAACTATTTGGGATTATCAAATAAACCTGGGCTTTTTAGCATAGGTTTGGTAAGTGATGTAGCTGCCGTCAGCGGTTATCGTGAAGACAGAACCGGTGGCTTCGTTCAGTGTTCCCTGCCAAAGTTGTGTGTAAGCGTACGGCTGCCAACGAAGACCGTCAGCGGAGATAGCAGTGCAATTGATGTTGAAGATGCTGACTTGTTGGCGCGGAAAAGAGGAGAAAGTTGTCGTGCCGCTGTTGTTAGCTTGGAAGAAGCCATAGTCGGTGTACATTGAAACATCGATGCCGAAGGTTTCCTTGTAGAAAGAGAGCAGGGAGATGTTGCCGAGAGTGTGGTCCTCACGCTTGCCAGTGGCACCGAGATATACGATGTGCAGCGGTGATTTAGGGAAACGGCTGATTACAAAGCGGGTGGCTTTGGTGAGATCATTGTATTCCTGTTCGGATTCCGCATGGATAATGTCCTTGTATCTTGCCTTGAAGTCAGCAGAAAGAGAGTCGCCATCGCCTACGATAGCATCTGGAATGCGACCGTGAGCGATGAGTTTTTCTGCCGCTCCGTCGCAACAACAGACGAAAGAGGCTTCAGAAAGTAGGCGAAGCGGTTCGGGAGAGGTCGGGAAATCTCCGTCGGCAAGGATAATAGCCCCACCCCGCCCCTCCCTCCAAGGGGAGGGAGTATGGGAATGATGTATCAATGTTTTCAATGTTTCTATGGTTTCACAGGGGTAGAGTGGATGGTTTCAAATGGTTTCTGTGGTTTTAGGAATCATTTTCTTCCACTTATAGTAGCCTGCTACGGCGATGACTACGTAGAGACCGTAGAGGAAAGCCTTGAACGGAATGCCCTTGATGATGTAGAGATAGCAGCAGATGGCGTCAACGATAATCCAGAAGAACCATTGCTCGATGTATTTCTTTGCCAATGCCCAAAGACCGACGAAGCTCAAGGCGTTTGTGAAAGCGTCGAGGACAGGGACGGTGCTGTTGGTGTAGTTGGCAAGGACGTAGTAGGTTAATGTCCAAGCGAAGGCGAAGAATGCAAAGGCTGGGAAATAGGTGCGGAGAGGCATTCGGGAGATGCCGACCCCCTCTGACTCTTCGACCCCCTCTAACTCCCCCACAGGGGGAGGATTCAAAGCGGCAGACTCTTGTGGAACAGACTCCTCCCCTGTGGGGAGGTTGGGAGGGGTCTTGAGGAAGCGCCAGGCTATCCAGCCGTAAATGGCGGCAAGCATGTAATAGACTGCCATGGCGGAATCACCGTAAAGTCCGTACTGCCAATAGAGAATGATGTCGAGAGCAGGCATGATGATGCCTACAAGCCACAGCCAAATGCTTGCCTTATACTCAAGGAGAATATAAACCAAGCCAAGGATGGTGGTGAATATGTCGAGCCCATGGGCTTCCAGGAATTCAAGCATAATGAAAAAAGTCCTCCCCCTGTGGGGAGGGTTTGGGTGGGGTCTTAGAATCTAAGTGTAAGGTTTGCCATCACTGTGCAACCGGCAGATGGGATGTAGCTACAGTGTGAAAGGCGCTTGCCCTCAGTGTTGTAGTACTGATACCAAACGAAACCGTTAGCTGCGTAGTGGCGGTTGAATACGTTGTTCACGTTAGCGCCGAGGACAATCTGCTTAACAGCCTTGCCAATGTTGAATGTGTAGTTGGCAGAAAGGTTTGAAACGCTGTAGCCAGGGAGCTTGCGAGCATCGCTTTCAGAGTTGTCAAGATACATGTCGCTTACGAAACCTGTGTGCCAAGTAGCGCGGAAGCCCTTGTAGTGGGCATTGAGGAACCAGTTGGCAATAGCGCTTGGAGAGTAAGCGAGAGTAGTATTCTCGTAGTGGTTCTCGTAGATCTTGTCGTTCCAGTCAGCATCGTAGCCTTCAACCTTCTCTGTAAAGTCCTTGACCTTGTTTGAAGAAAGGGCGAGATTGAACTCTGTGTCGAGCCAAGAAGTGAGCTTTGTGCCTGCAACGAGTTCTACTCCGAAACGGTAAGACTTATCGATGTTTGTTGTGAGAGCCTCACCGATGTCAGAGAGTTCACCTGTCTGAACAAACTGGTTCTTGTAGTCCATGTAGTAGAAATTAGCTCCAACGTGCCAAGTGTTTGCCTTGTACTCGTAGCCAGCCTCTACGTCGAAGAGCTGCTCTGCCTTTGGTGCGCCGTAAGAACCGTTGTCAGTGAAGTTGTTACGTTCAGGTTCGCGGTTGCTCATAGCGAGGGAGCCGTAAACCTTATGACCATCGTTGTGGAAGATGAAGCCTGCCTTTGGATTGAAGAAGTTGTAGGTCTCGTCGATGTCGAGCATGTGCTTCTGGTTAGGACCATAGTACTTGTCGTTGTAACCGTCAGTCTTGTAGTTTACGAAACGATACTGGAGGTCAGCGAAAACATCGAAAGAAGTAGTGATGTGAGCAGTACCCTTGATGTATGCACTTGCGTCATTCTTTGTAGCATCAGAGTCGTAATACTGCATCTTGCCGTTAGCGAGATAGTGGGCAGCAGCCTCTTTGTCTGCCATATAAGTGAGATAACCGAAGTGGTTGCCCTTGAACTGCTGGAGGTTGATGCCACCGAAGATGTCAAGATCCTCAGAAGTATAGTTCATGCTCCATACAGCACCGTAAGCATCCTGAGTGAGACCCTTCTGACGAATGAAGTCAGTCTTCTTGAGAGTAGAACCGTCAGACTTCGTAAAGTTCTCAAGACCATACTTTGAGAACTTGTTGTTGTACTTGAACTCCTTGTAGTAGCCGTAGCCGTGAGTGTAGTGAAGGGAAGCTGTTGTAGAAAGGTTCTCGTTGATGTTCCAAGCAGCAGAGAGGATGTTGTGGTTCTGCCAGAAGTTGTCTGTAGCCTTCTGCCAGATGCAACCATCGTTGAGCTTGTAAGGAGTAGCAGTGATATTGCCTGCATAATCATACTCGATATTCTCAACGAGGCTGTTGAACTTGCCATAGCCCTTGCGGAAAAGCTGGCTGTAGTTGTAGCCTGCAACAGCAGGAACGCCGTTGTCGTCCCACAGGACATTGCCGTCGTAGTCACCAGCAATCACGCCATTCCAAGCCTGACCAGTCTTCTCAAAGTTGCCAATGTTCTTGTAACGGATCGTGAAGTTGTCAGCAAGCCATGTGAGACCGCCATAGTATGAGCCTGAGCGACCAGCAGTTCCGTGGATATAGCCATCAGTGTTTGTCTCGTGATAAGCACCATCAAAGATGAAATGCTTGCCGATAAGTCCTGTAGAGAAGCTTGCACCCGCACGCCATGTGTTGTAAGAACCGTAGCTGCCAGTAACCTCTGCCATTGGAGAAACGGCTGGAGACTTGCTTGAAAGAGAGATTGTTCCACCGAAAGCACCGTCACCGTTAGAAGAAGTACCAACACCACGCTGAATCTGTACAGAGCCGAGAAGCGAAGCGTAAGAGTTCATGTTTGCCCAGAAAACGCACTGGTCTTCTGGAGAATTCAATGGCACACCATCGAGAGTGATGTTGATACGAGAGTCGCCAGCACCACGGATACGCATGTAAGATGTACCTGTGCCGAGACCATTCTCACCCCAAGCGAGCACGCCAGGAGTCTGTGCGAAAAGGAAAGGAAGCTCTTGACCCGTCTTTGAGAAGTCGTTGAGCTGGGTGCGATTGATGTTAGTTACTGCAAAAGGTGCATTTTCGTTCGCACGCACACCTTTTACCACTACCTCCTGAAGCTGTTCTGCCTTCAGTGAGTCAATCTCATCGTCAGCAAAGCACACGGTCTGTGCTCCTGCCAAGGCGAGAGACAATAGAATAAAGAATTTCTTCATTATAAAATAATAAAGATTCACAGCGCTTCTTTTTACCTATGATTATCCAATAGCGCTGGAAAGGGTTACACGAAAAGGGGGACTTTTCTTTTTCCCTACGCTGGCATTACCCAGATCAGGTTGAGGGTATAATCTCAGACTGCCACACGACAGCCACCCCTTAACAAACTGTTTGTTTGTCGGTGCAAAGGTACACTTTTTTGATGTTTTGCTTGCCTAATGGGCATACTTTGTGTTTCTTTGGGCAAAAAACTTGTTTTGTTTTGCCTGGACACAAACGATTACTACCGAATAAGCTTCGTTTTTGACGTAAGCATCAGATATGGATTGAAAGGCGTTTCTTCTCGCTTATCTATTCAAGGCGATAGCCCTAAGCATCTTGTTAATCTGCAAAATGCGGGCACTATCATCATTGCCGGTAGGGTTCTGGCGATAACCACACAAGGCACGAGTGAGATAGACCTTGGCAAGAGCCTTTCTTTTCAATTGATAACAGCAGAAACCTGCCTTGTAACAGAGTTCCCCCTTCTCTTTCTTGGAGCACACCTTCAGGGCAAGCTCGTAATAATAGAGTGCCCCGTGGTAGTTTGTGAGATTAAAATGGCTTTCGGCTGCCACATTATAATATACATTCTGCTCAAGCGGAGAATAGACGGTGAGGTCCGTGTGAATGGAATCCATTATCTCCGTCACTGCGGAGAAGTTCCAATCGTGATATTCGCAAACCGAAAGATATGCCTTGAAGCGTGTATTTAGGTTGTAACGGGCATTAAGGTCACGCAAAATAAGACCGGCTTCGTGGAACTTCTCGTTATTGAAATACTCTATGGCACGAGACAACTTCTCCTTGTCTTCCGCTGTGTCTTGAGCGAAAGATAATGAAGGAAAAATGAAAAGGAGAAGTATGAGAATATGTTTCATAGAGGATTTGCTTGCTACCGATATGTTACAGCCTGTTTATCAAGATTTATAGAAGATCAAAATCCGCATCAATAATGCCTTGTGCCTTGCGTTCTGCCGTTCTGCCCATCTGCCGTTCTGCATCCTTGAGCATTAGTTTCAGGCGGGAGGAAGGCAATGAAGTGTTGATGCGGGCATAGAAATTCAGGTAAGTGCTTGCCGTAGTATCTGCAGGATCGGCAGTGTAGTCGCGTGAATAGGTAGCTTGCGTGAACTCTACCGCCCCAAAAAAAGTTATGAGCAAACGTTTAGCCTGCTCATAATTGTATTGGTGGTTGATATTTGTTCCGAAACGGATGTTGTATTCCTGCATGTTGCCTTAATTCTGCATTCTGAATTCTGCATTCTGCATTAAAGAAGCTTGAGTTCCTTCATGCAGTCGGAAATCTTCTGCACAGTGGAAACGCGTGTTGGCACGAGTGGAAGTCGGAGAATATTCTCTATCATACCCATCTCGTGGAGGATGCACTTCACGCCTGCAGGGTTGCCGTCAACGAAGAGAAGCTTGAAAAGCTCTGTGAACTGATGGTGGATGCGGAGAGCCGGTTCCATTTCGCCCTTCATCTCGTAGCGGAGCATCTTTGAGAATTCCTTTGGAAGAGCGTTGCCGATAACAGAGATTACGCCGACAGCACCGCAAGCTATCATTGGATATGTGAGACCGTCATCGCCGCTGATTACATCAAATCCTTCTGGCTTGTTCTTCAAGATCTCGTCAATCTGCTCAAGATTACCACTTGCTTCCTTGATGGCAACGACATTCTTGCAGTCCTTTGCGAGGCGAACAGTAGTGGATGCCTGAAGATTGACGCCTGTACGACCAGGAACATTGTAAAGGATTACCGGCAGTGGGGATGCTTCTGCTATAGCCTTGAAGTGCTGATAGAGACCTTCCTGTGATGGCTTGTTGTAATATGGGCAAACGCTAAGAACGCCGTCAATGCCAGAGAAATCTGCTGTCTTGAGCTCTTCTACGATGGCTGCCGTGTTGTTTCCACCGCAACCGACAACGATTGGAATGCGACCGTTGACGCGTTCGATGACGAGTTTCTTTATCTTAGCCTTCTCATCGGCTGTGAGACAAGGGGTTTCACCAGTGGTTGCAAGTATGCAAAGGAAGTCGGCTCCATTGTTAAGCTGGTAGTCAACAAGCTTTCCAAGTGCCTCATAGTCAACAGAGAAGTCTGCTTTGAAAGGGGTTATAAGGGCGATGCCCAGTCCGCGAAAGATGTTCATGAGAGAGAATTTAGTCTGGCTATGTATTTTCCGAGAATATCAAACTCAAGGTTCACAACGGAACCTTCGTTGATGTCGCAGAAGTTAGTGTGTTCGAGAGTATAAGGAATGATGGCTACGGTTACGGTGTCTTCCGTTGGATTGCATACGGTGAGCGAAACTCCGTTGATGGTTACGCTGCCCTTGTCCACGCAGAAGTAGCCGTGGGAAGCCATTTCCTTGTCGTATTTGTATTGGAAGGTGAAGTATGTGCTGCCGTTGGCATCCTCCTTCTTTATGCACTTGGCAGTCATGTCAACATGACCTTGCACGATGTGACCATCGAGACGTCCGTTCATGACCATTGAACGCTCCACGTTTACCTTGTCGCCAACATTGAGGAGCCCAAGATTTGAACGCTCAAGGGTTTCCTTCATTGCAGTGACAACATACTCGTTGCCTTCAATCTTCACGACGGTAAGGCAGACACCATTATGTGCCACACTCTGATCAATCTTCAATTCCTGTGTGAATGAGCAAGTCAGGGTGAAGTCAATGTTGTCCTTATCGTGGGCTATCTTGGTTACGGTAGCAAATTCTTCAATTATTCCGCTAAACATATTGTGTAATAAAGTCTAAAAAAGAAGTGAAAGTCGCACTGAGTGATGTGATGCGATCTCCGAGATAGTTGAGGGCTTTGACCGCCTTTGTAATCCACCGGCATTACAGCTACATCAAAGATGTTGTGGCCCGCCATTGACAAGCTAAGCTGACTCGGATGCATATAATTTTGATGAGACGCCGAACATATCAGCGCAACTTTCAAGTGCAAAAGTAATAAAAAATAAGCATTACTCGCTATGAGTAATGCTTATTTTTACATTTTTCTTGAAAAAGATTATCATTTTTCACAATAATCTTTGCATAATGACAACAACAGTAAACAAAAAAGGATGTATTGGAAATGAAAAAAGGGCGATCCGAAGACCGCCCAATCCACTAACTAATTACAATATTGTACATGATACAAAAAACTATTTCTTCCAAAACTTAAACGTTATATCTTGCAAATCTTCGCCATTCGACACCCGATAGAGTCGCTGGTTTGTGGTATCCTTGTTCAACGGACCGAGGTGCGCAATGTAGGGACCTATCTTTACATAGTTGAAATTCTTCAATTCTATCGCACGATGAAGTCGAAGACGACCGCTATACCATGCCGTTTTTATTTGCGGGTACTTGTCTTGAAGATATGCTGCGAGTCTGTTAACCTCCTCCGGCTCTGCATCGCCTCCCATGAAGGCTATGCAGGTTATGTCCTGAAGATAGCGTTCAAGCAGTTCGTCAAGCATTGCCTCGTCAAGATCCACGCCTATATCGTCCCAAAGATACTGGCTGTGACAACCAGGACAATGGCATGGGCAGCCTGAGATGTTTATGGAGAGAGTTACTTCCCCTGGTATTTCCTGAAAGACAATTCCTGTGTTTACGTATTTCATTATGAAAAGTATGAAGTATAAAGTGTTAAGTATTAAGTATTATTACTTTGGGTGTGTGATAAAATAATATGAAGTATAAAGTGTGGCAACTACAACAAGCGTCATCGGTGCTCGGTAGTAATCACACTTTATACTTCACACTTTATACTCATTACTTGCCATTAAAAGTTCTTCAAAGGTCCTGCACCTGCGTAGTATCTGCGTGCAGCCTCCTCCTGACGAGGTGCCGAGAAGTTGCTCACTCGCTTCAGGTAGCCGATGATGCGGGTCATATAGTCAACATTCTTTGATCCACAATGTGGACATTCCTTAAGGTAACGCTTGTCGATAGTACCACACTCGTTACAGATAGTGTTAGGAATGTTGAATGTGAAGTAGTTGCATCCTTCCTTTGCAGCCACGCGGAGAAGCTGACGATACTGCTCCTTTGAAAGGTGCTCGTCGAGGTTCATGTGGAGAGCCGAACCACCAGTGAGGTGCTCGATGTATGGACGGCCGTGGAGCTGGAACTTGTCGATGATGTTGAGAGATTCGTCCTCTACTACATAGAAGTATGAGTTGTAGCAGTCGCGTGGTACGAAATAGCCGTCCTCACGATCCCACTTTGCATGCTTTACGCCAACGTTTTCAGCAGGAATCATTTCGCAGTTGAACATGAGTTCCTTTGTGCGATATGCCTTGTTCTTCTTCTCAATGATGCCGAGGATGCCCTGTACGAATGCAAGGTAGTCAGGATTGTTTGTGATCTTCAAGCCCATGAACTCTGCTGCCTCCACAAGGCCGTTGATACCGATTGTGAGGTACTGGCGGTTGATGTTGATGAAACCAGCATCGAAGAGTGGGAGCATGCCGTTCTCCTGAAGCTTCTTGAGGTTCTCGTTGTAGGCTGTCTGAACCTTGTGCATGAGGTCAAGCACTTCCTCAAGGAACTCCTTGTAGTCGAGGTTATTGTTTACGGCGTACTGTACGCAGCGGTTGAGATTTACTGTGAGCACGCTCTTTGAACCAGTACTTACGCCACCGGCACCGAGGGTGTATGAGAAACCGTTGTCTGTGATCTCGTTGCGAAGACGGCAGCAAGAAGAGAGAGAGTCGGCATTGTCGCTCATGTAAGTGAAGAACGAGTGGCCTTCTGCGTACATCTCTGCGATAAAGTCGCCCCATTCCTGGTCGATGACGTCGTTTGTCTCAGGGTCAGTGAGGAGAGCCATTGTCTCAACAGGGAATGTGAGCATAGTCTTTGTGCGCTCCTTGTTGAACCACTTCATGAAACGCTTCTGAAGCCAAGAGAGACCGTCCCAGTCAGGCTTGCTTCCATCGGGGAACATGAACTCGCCGAAGAGGCTCTCGAAGTATGGTTTGTCGTAGTATGCGATGTTCCAGAACACTGCCTGGAAGTTGCGTGCGCCAGTAGGCTGGTTGAGAGAATATACGATTTGCTCGAAGCAGTCAGTGATAATCTTGTCGATCGTACGCTTGCGAGTTGAATTGTCAGCCTGCGCTTCTGGGTGCTTCCAGTAGTCAAGACCGAACTCCTGACCGATGAAGTAGTTCAGGTACATGAGGAACTCAGGTGTTGCACATGCGCCAGAGAGCATACTTGACACGATGAACACCATGTTGATGAAACCGCCGCAGAATGACTTGAGGTTTGTAGGGGCTGTGGAATTGCCACCGATGCCGCCTGTTCCGCTAAGAAGCCAAGGGTACATTGTGATTGATGCACAGTAGTTGGCGAGCGAAGTTTCGTCATTCTTATATATAAAGTGGTGCTGGAGGAGGTCCATGTACTTGTCCGCAAGTTCCTTACCGTACATCTCCTTGATGCGGTCGGTGAGCATACGGCGGTTAAGCTTGATGAAACCTGCCTTAGGAAGTTCGCCGATAAGTGTAGCGATGTTCTTCTTCTCTACGTTCGCGTTTGCATCGTACTTGGAGCCAGTGGCAGCATTGGAGGCAGCGCAGTAGTCTGTGAGGAACTGGAGCTTTTCCAATGTCTCGCGGGTTTCTGTGTGACGCTGGCGGTAGAGCATGAAGCTCTTTGCCACGTCAAAGTACTGCTCTTTCATGAGAGCCACCTCGACTTGGTTCTGGATATCCTCCACTGTGATGTCCTTACGGATATCCATGTGAGTAAGGATCTTTGAGATTGTTTCAAGATCTACAGGCTTGTTTACGGAGACAAACGCCTTAGCTATAGCGTTCATGATTTTGTCAAGACTGAAATTGTCCTGACTGCCGTCGCGTTTAGTAATTCTGAAGGTAGAGAGTTCCATTAGGTTATGGTAGATTTTTGTATAGGTATGTTATATGATAGTGAACTTTTTAGATAACTTTTGGACAACTTTTTTCCGAAAACTTTTCCGTTTCAAGTTTCCTTAAAATCGCTTTCGTCTTAATTTTCAAGCATTTACCGCCAAGACGCGATTACAAGGAATTATCTTTTTGGAAAACTTTTGGATTTTGTTTCTTGAAAAAGTTTCCCAAAACGGATAACTTTTCGGAGTGCAAAGGTAATCAAATTTTCTTTTCTGACAAACTTTTTTTGACTTTTTTTTACCCTTCATTTTTATGATTTTTCATGTTACACAAAGTCGCTTCCTTTGCAATCCGTTGTATATAAGCACCAATAGCCGTGAAACATGCCATAACACCCCGAAAAACGATTTTGATAATAGTCAATTTCTGCTAGTTGAGGATGAAAAAGAATACTGAAGCTGTATGTTGGTAGCATCATAATAAAACGAACTTTTCCCACACTGGCTAGCATAAAAGTTGCATATATCAGAAAAAAGATGTAATTTTGCCAACAAAACCTGAGAGCAATTCTTCTCAAAAGAAGAATGCTTTGCGGAAAATTATAATATATGACAATAGAGCAACATCCTTTAGAGCCATTTCTACCAGCGAACGCAAGACTGCTGTTCCTGGGCAGTTTCCCTCCACCTAAACCAAGGTGGAGCATGGAGTTCTTTTACCCCAATTGGATTAATGACTTCTGGAGAATCCAAGGGTTGATACACTTTGACGACAAGGCTTACTTTGAGATTAAGGGCGAGAAACGGTTTGACAAAGACAGGATTGTGGCATTCTGCGAAGGGAAGGGTATTGCGTTGTTTGATACGGCAAGGCAGGTGCGCCGTTTGAAGGATAATGCGGACGACAACTTTCTGGAAATCGTGGAAGGGACTGATGTGTTTGCGCTTCTTGAGCAAATGCCGAAGTGCAGGACTATTGTGACAACCGGCGGCAAAGCTTCGGAAGAACTGCAGGCGTATCTTGAGGATAAAGGCGTGAAGGTTAAGATTCCTAAAGTTGGGGAGTTTGTGGAAATGCAGATTCCTGCGGAAGATGGCGTGATACGTTGGTGGCGAATGCCAAGCAGTTCGCGTGCCTATCCGATGAAACTTGAGAAAAAGGCCGAGCGTTACAGACTGTTATTTTAGTTAAATCGACATTTTTTAAACTACTTTAATACAAAAAACATGAATATCGGAGACAGAATACCTGAGGTTCTTGGCATAGACCAGGACGGACGTGAGATTAAGAGTAGCGACTACCGTGGTCGCAAGTTGGTGCTTTACAGCTATCCTAAGGCGAATACGAGCGGTTGTACGGCTGAGGCTTGCAGTCTTCAGGCGCACAAGGAGGAGCTGGCTGCTGCCGGCTATGAGATAATCGGCGTGAGCAAGGACAAGCAGGCTTTGCAAAAGAAGTTTGCTGACACGCAAGGACTCGGCTTTCCTCTCATTGCTGATACAGAAACCACCCTTCTTCAGCAGCTCGGTTGCTGGGGCGAGAAGGTGGCATGCGGTAGAAGAACGATTGGCATCCTCCGCACCACATACCTTGTGAATGAAGAAGGCATAATCGAGAAAATCTTCACTCCAAAGGAAATTAAGACCAAGATTCACGCTGAGCAGATTTTGGAATATGTGAAGAAGTGATCAATTTGTTTTTCGATTCTAGAGTCTATAACGCATGAGCTGCACTCTGCAGTACTAAAATAAGAAATTACCGCCGCAGATGCAAGTGATAATCTCACAAGCATCTGCGGCGGTTGGGGTTCTGAAATGAGTTATGTGTCGGTGATCGGGCTTTCTAATTATATAAAAATAGAAAAAACGCATTGTAAATAAAATATATCTTAATTTTTTGATTGAAAATTAAGTATTTTTACTAACTTTGCGCCATTAATCACCAATTACAACTGAACAATTTACAGAAAATATGGCAACCGTTACTGTACAACAACCTATAAGCACAAGCCCGCTTGAAGCACTAATGGCACACTTTGCGTCATCGTCAAAAAGTGTCCAAAGAGCTTTCGCAAAATACATCATCGACAACAATGCCAAAGAGGTGGCTACGCGTCGCCAACAGATGATGATGAAGGAAAGCCTTACACAAGCTTTCAAGGAACTGAAAGAAGGGAAAGCA
>JAZRXS010000066.1:0-25737 GCA_045600325.1 Prevotella sp. | reverse complement strand
CTATGATGCGATCCGAAAATAAAATCGTCCCTAAGAGCGACGTATTGGAGCGAATTTTGGTAAGGATTTTAGTTTAAGATTTTAAAATCCAGAACAAAAATCCCAACAGAAAATGCGCTCGAGTTCCTCGCTTTTCGGAAGCATTTTATAAGGATCGTCGCAAGCTCCTCGACATCCAAACTAAAATCTTTATAAAAATCTAAAAACGAAACTAGAAAACTATTTATTATTATATAAATGAATAAAGTTCTCAAATGGGGTCTCGGCTGTGGCTGCGGACCGATTGTGGCACTCTTTGGCACTGCGGTCATCATCGCCTTCATTGAAGTTATATTCGGTGTGAATATAATCAGTGATGATGAGCCGACAAACCAGGATAAGACTGCCATTGTTGATACGGTAGATAATGCGAAGAAGCCAGTCGCTGATACAACGTCATTGGTACCGGCAAATGCTGTTGGTCTCCATGCGTCAACTACGACTGACTCCGTGAAGAAGGAGGTTGTCGTGCCTCATAAGTCGGGAGAGCCTTATACGATAAAGTCTATCCCGAACACTCGCCTCAAAGGAGACGGAATCCATGTGAGCGACCCTGATAACATACTCGGCAAGGAATGCTCAGACAGCATCAACCTTATTCTTTCCGGTGTTCGCGACAGTGCCGACATCTTCGTTGTTGCCGTTGACAGGATTGACAACGTTGATGGCGACGAGTTTACTCACGAACTCTTCAACCACTGGGGCATTGGTGACAAGGGAAAGGATAACGGAGTTCTTGTGTTCATGACAATGAATCCACATTTCATCCGCATAGAGACAGGCTACGGCATGGAGGGAACACTACCTGACGTAGCTTGCAAGCGCATTCTTCGCCACAAGGTAACGCCCCTCTTCCGACAAAACAAATATCCTGAAGGAACTCTTGAAGGTGTAAAGGCTTTAGCGGCAGCTGTGTCGCCAGACTCTACAGGCATGAGAACAGCATTATTCGCAAGCATGGATGCCAAAGAGAAGGAAGAAAACCACCAGCGTGAGCTTCAGAAACAGAAGGACGAACAGGAAAACCTGATGATTGCTTGGGGATTATTGGGGATATGGATTCTCATAAGTGTCCTTATAATAAGAAATCAGTTGAAAGAATGGAAAGAGGCTTCAAAATATTCTGATGCGAAATCTTTACTCCCTACAAACGAGAGGTTATATCAGAAAAGTAAAATCTATAGGCAATACCCTGACACTGAGCAGTGGATATACTGGCTTTTCCCGCTTGCCTTAATCTCTTACTTCATCGTGAAGTTTCAGGTTAGGAAGAAGATTAGAGAGCCAAGAATATGTCCTCATTGCGGAAAACCAATGCGACTGCTTAGCGAGTCGGAAGAGGACGAATATCTGTCTGTAGCTCAGCAGAATGAGGAAAAATTCAAGGTCAAGAATTATGACGTGTGGGTTTGCGACGACTGCAAAGCAACAATCTTAGAAGACTATAAATCAGACGCTGCCAATAGCTACATTGCTTGTCAGAAATGTAATGCAAAGCTTGCCAAGTTAGTTAGTAGCGTAGTGGTTATCAGAGCGACGGAAAGTCACGAAGGTGAGGAAAAGCACACATACGAATGTCTCAACTGCCGCAAGACTTTCAATAAGAGAGTCAAACTTCCGAAGCTGCCTAGATACTCAAGCTACAGCAGCTCTAGTTCAAGCAGTTCAAGTTACAGTAGCTCAAGCAGCTATAGCAGCAGTTCAAGCTACAGCAGCTCAAGTAGTTCAAGCGGATCGTTCGGCGGCGGCAGATCCGGCGGTGGTGGCGCAAGCTCAAGTTGGTAAAGTATCTCCTTACAGATTAAACATATAAGAACAACATAAATTACTATGAAACATTTATTCGGATTTATCCTTGCTCTGACATTCAGCGCAGCTGCGTTTGCACAGGACGCAGATCTCAAGATTATTGCAATCAACGACATGCATGCAGGTGTTCAGAACTTTCCAAAGTTTGCTTATCTCGTTGACAGTATCCGTAAAGCAAATCCTGATAAGGAGGTTCTCGTATTGGCTGCCGGAGACAACCGCACGGGAAATCCTGTCAACGACATGTATGCTGAGCCAAACATTCCGATGGTAGAGATGATGAACGCCGTAGGCTTCAATGTTTCCTCTATGGGCAACCATGAGTGCGACCATAGCATAGAGTCTTTCGCAAATACTATAAACAAGAGCCAGTGTACTTTCGTCGCTGCAAATGTATTTCCTGCCGACTCGCTGAAGCTACACATCCAGCCGTTCAAACTCTTTGAGCATCAGGGCGTTCGCATCGGTGTTATTGGTTTCTTGCAGGTTAATCCGAGCGGTACTCCCGACTGCCATCCAAGCAAGGTGGAAGGAATCCGTTTCGAAGACCCTTACAAGATTGCCGACAAGTACAGGTGGCTCCGTGACCAGTGTGATGTTTACATCAGCTTGAATCATCTCGGACTTGATCAGGACACTCTCTTTGCTGACAAACATCCTGAGTTTGACCTCATGATTTGCGGCCACTCTCACGACATTGTGCCGGGCATCATTCGCAACGGTGTAATGATTTGTCAGGCTAAGCGAGATGTCAAGAACTTCAATGAGATTGAACTCAAGGTGCGCGGTGGAAAGGTGGTTGAGAAGAAATGCAAGCTTCATGACATCCGTGCTACAAAGAATTTCGATCCAAAGGTGCAGGCTATGCTTGACAAGTTCTCCGACAATCCATTGCTCAACCGCGTTGTTGCACAGGCTTCCCAGCCTTTCACCAAAAAAGAGGAACTTGGCTGCATGATGGCTGATGCCAACCGCATCATTGCCGAAGCCGATATTTCCGTTTCGAATGCTGGCGGTGTTCGCTACGAAGAGAAGGAGGCGGGCGATATTATCGTGAACGACATCTACCGTCTCGACCCATTCGGCAACGAACTTTACACCATTGAAATCACTGGCAACGAACTCAAGGATCTCCTCGAAGAACTCCCTATCACCGATGAGTATGGTCCTTGCTATGTATCTGGTTTACAATATACTATCGTTGCGGAAGGCAAGAATGGTGAATACAAGGTGAAGAAGATGCTCACTGAGGACGGCAAGAAGTTCAATATGAACAAGACATACAAGGTTGCCCTCAACAGTTATGTCTATTCTACCAACAAAGCTGTCTCAAGCAAACCGTTCATCAATACCTACAAGACAACTGCCGATGCCCTCATCGAATATCTTGAAAAAGAAAAAACGGTAGATTACACCGGTGCTCACCGCGTGACTATCGTGGGCGGCACTCACAGATAGAACACTGATAGTCAATAAATTCACCGTGTATTAACTATCAATAAATCGGACTTATTATACTTATCTCCGAAAACCGTTCATTGGCATAAGTTCTATAAGTTTAATTTATTGACAAAACATTACGAGGATTAACTATCAATAAATCTGACTTATTATACTTATCTCGGAAAACAACTCAGCAGAATAAGTTCTATAAGTTTAATTTATTGATAATATATACGCTGATTAACTATCAATAAATCTGACTTATTATACTTATCTCCGAAAACCGCTCATGGGCATAAGTTCTATAAGTTTAATTTATTGATAAAACATACGAGGATTAACTATCAATAAATCTGACTTATTATACTTATCTCCGGAAACCGCTCATGAGAATAAGTTCTATAAGTTTAATTTATTGATAATATATACGCTGATTAACCATCAATAAATCTGACTTATTATACTTATCTCCGGAAACCGCTCAGCAGAATAAGTTCTATAAGTTTAATTTATTGATAATATATACGCTGATTAACTGTCAATAAATCGGACTTATTATACTTATCTCCGAAAACCGCTCATGGGTATAAGTTCTATAAGTTTAATTTATTGATAAAATATAAGAGACATACTTATGAAAAAGATTTCGACATTACTTTTTGCCCTGACCATGACTCTCGGGGCTTTTGCTCAGGTCACTATACCGACTGCCCAGAGATTCTTTAACGACAAGGTAAAGATACTTCACCGCTTCCATGAGGCATTCATAGAAGGTGGCGACAGCACTCAGTGCGCTTTGTATGATGTTGACAAGGACGGAACGCCAGAATTGTTCGTCAAGGACAAGGACGACAACAAGGCAATGGCTTGGTATTCAGGCAATATCCTGAAGTTTGAAGACCTCGGATTCTGGAATATGGGCGTAACAATCTGGCAGAATTTCGTGGTATCCGAAGGCTCTGCCGGCACAGGTGTTGCCGTGGAGTATCTCATTGAAATGAAGAAAAGCCGCATCATCAACAACGTCTCCATCACTAAGGAATTCAGATATGAAGGCGAAGGCGATGACATGGAGGCTAGTATCGTAGAATCATACAACGAAGGCTACGATGAAGCAATGATCAAGAAGGTTCGCTCTCGCATAAAGAAGAACAAAGGTGCCATCACATGGGACGAACTCGACTGGCAATCGTATGTACTTGAATAAAATATAACTATTAAAAAAGCTCTCTTTGATAATCATCGCGCTTGTATACTTTTAATATGAAGAAACATCTCTTTCCTATCTTTCTCCTCGTCCTGCTCTTCTCTTCTTCTGCCATGGCTCAGAAGAGTACAGATGCATGGGTAAAGCAAATCCGAAAGTCTTATGCTGAAGCATTGCAAAAGATAGAGGCTGGACAAGAAGACGCCAATCTGAACAACAAGGCTGTCATCGTAATCAACCAGAACTTCCCTGGCAGTGGACCAAGCGAGTTCACTATCGAGTACTTCTTTGACACTAAGGACAGTGAGCAGTTTGAGGGCGAACAGGAACGCATACTGTACTTCATGAGAGTGAAGGAACGCTGGGCTACTGTTCCAAGTGTTTACGAGTATCTCTTTGACACCAAGAACGATGAGTTGATATTCTATTTCGCAAAGACTATCGATCCAGAGACAGGCAAAACCACCGAGCGTCGTGACTATTACGTAAGCAGTCAGGCAGAACCTTTCCTTGAGATCATAGATGGAAAGAATTACAAAAAGCCTGTGGATGACCAGTGGACATTCGTTCAGCGTTTCCTAATGGGTTACAGGCAAGTGTTCTATAGTCTTCCACCTTATTTCGAACATTAGGAAACGACGCCCTATGGCGTCGTTAGGAAAACACAATATAACCCTATGAAAATCGGACGTTGATCTCTCTTGTACTATTAATCTTTAGAATATGAAACGAATACTTGTCTTGGCAACTCTTGCCCTATTCACTGTGGGCAGCATCATGGCACAGAAGAATGTGAAGAGTGCAGTAACATTCGATGCCTACGAATGGGACTTCGGCAACATCGATGCCGCGAATGGCGCTGTGTGCCACACATTCACTTTCAAGAACAACAGCAAGAAGGCTGTGAAGGTGGGTAAGGTCATTCCAAGCTGCGAATGCATCACGGTTAGACCGCTCTCTAAATCTACGCTCACCTCAACAAGCATCACTGAAGATGTGCAGCCTGGAAAGACTGCACAAGTGATGGTAGTCTTCAATCCGAAGGACTCTGAGGGCAAGACTTACCGCAGTGTAGAACTTCTTGACACTGAAGGAAATACTCTCGGTTCACTCACTGCAAAGGCTAACGTCTCAACATCCCCCCGTTCGGGGGGACAGAGGGGGGCTTACCCTTATCTCGACACAAACCTCTCTAACGAGGAGCGCGTTGAGAACCTTATCTCACTGCTTACTCCACAGGAGAAGGTCGGTCTGATGATGAACAAGTCAATATCTGTTGACCGTCTCGGCATCCCTTCTTACAACTGGTGGAGCGAGGCTTGCCACGGTGTGCGCCAAGGCGGTTACACTGTTTATCCACAGCCTATCGGTATGGCAGCAGCGTTCAGCGAGAAGCTTGTCTATGATGTTTTCTCAACAGTCTCTGACGAAGCCCGTGCCAACTGGAACCGCTCTGACCATAACGTCTTCAACGTGCCAATGGGCGTCACTTATTATCCTGGTAATCCGGAACTTACCTTCTGGTGTCCTAACGTAAACATCTTCCGTGACCCACGTTGGGGACGCGGTCAGGAGACTTGCGGCGAAGACCCTTACATGAATGCCGTTCTTGGCGTGCAGACAGTTCTCGGTATGCAGGGCAACAACGACAAGTACTTCAAGACTCACGCTTGCGCAAAGCACTACGCAGTGCATAGCGGTCCTGAGCCATTGCGCCACACATACAACGCTTCTGTCTCTATGCGTGACCTTTGGGAAACTTACCTCCCTGCCTTCAAGGCTCTCGTGAAGAAGGCTAATGTGCGTGAGGTTATGTGTGCATACAACCGCTATGAAGATCAGCCTTGCTGTACAAGCGACCGCCTGCTCGTTGACATCCTTCGTCGCAAGTGGAACTATGATGCTATCGTGCTTACCGACTGCGATGCCATCAACAACTTCTATAACAAGGGCCAGCATGAGACTCACCCTGGTCCGCTCGAAGCTTCTGTTGATGCAGTTCTCAACGGTACTGACCTTGAATGTGGTAAGGTTTTCATGGTTCTCACAGAGGCTTTGGACAAAGGTCTCATCAACGAATCTACACTCGACTTCCACCTTCGCAAGACTCTCCTCGGTCGTTTCGAACTCGGTATGTTCGACCCTGCTGAAATGAGTCCTTGGGCTAACCTCACTCCTGATGTTATCAGCAGCGAATCAAACAATGATCTCGCTACTCAGGCAGCTCGCGAATCTATGGTTCTTCTCAAGAACAACGGCATTCTCCCTCTCTCAAAGGGCATCAAGACAATCGCTGTTGTTGGTCCTAATGCCGATGACGTGGAACTTCTCAACGGCAACTACGGCGGCACTCCTACCGACAATCACAAGCACTCTCTCCTCGAAGGTATCAAGAACGCAGTTCCTGGCGCAAAGGTTATCTACCATAAGGCTTGTACGCTCAACGATGAATACAACACCGTGAACCATCTTCCTGAGTTCAACGACGGCAAGGGTGCTTTCGTAGAGTTCTGGAACAACAAGGAACTCAAGGGCAATCCTGATGTTACTGGCTATTACAACGAGCTCAACTTCAGCACTTTCGGTGCTTGGGGATTTGCCGAAGGCATCAACAACGACAGCCTTTCCGTTCGCGTTTCCGGCAAGTACAAGGCAGACTTCACAGGCGATATGAAGTACAATCTCATGACTGACAATGGCTACATCCTCAAGGTGAACGGCGCTGTTGTGGAAGAAGCTCAGGGTGGCGGTCGTCGTGGCTTCCGCAGAGGTCCGGTTGAGTACAAGTCTTTCCCTGTAAAGGCTGGCGAGACTTACGACATCAGCATTGAATATCGTAAGGGCAATGGCAACTTCGCAATGCTTCGTGGTGAGATTTGCGAGCGCAAGCTTGTTGATTTCACTGACATCCAGAACGATGTTAAGCAGGCTGACGCCATCATCGTCATCGGCGGTATCTCGGCAAGAATGGAAGGCGAAGGCGGCGACAAGGCTGACATCGAACTCCCTAAGGTTCAGCAGCGTCTCGTTCGCGCAATGCACGCTACAGGCAAGCCTGTTGTCATGGTCAACTGCTCTGGTTCTGCCATCGCTTTCGGCAGCGTTGAAGACCAGTATGACGCTCTCGTTCAGGCTTGGTATCCAGGTCAGGGCGGTGCAAAGGCACTTGCAGAGGTCATCTTCGGCGACTTCAACCCTTCAGGAAAACTCCCTGTAACTTTCTATGCTTCAAACAACGACCTCCCAGACTTCCTTGATTATAGCATGGAGAACCGCACTTACCGCTACTTCCGCGGCAACCCTCTCTACGCTTTCGGCTACGGCATGTCATACACATCTTTCGAGGTTGGCAAGGCTAAGCTCTCAAAGACTTCAATGAAGTCAAACGGCAAGGTCACAGTAACTGTTCCTGTTACAAACACTGGTTCACGCGCCGGCGAGGAGATTGTCCAGGTTTACGTGAAGGCTCTCGACTATGCCGACGCACCTATCAAGTCGCTCAAGGGCTTCAAGAAGGTGATGGTTGCTCCGGGCGAGACAGTAAAAGCAGAGATCACTCTCGATGGCGAGTCGTTCGAATACTACGACCCAGCAATCGACGAACTCTCTACTCGCTCAGGCCGTTACCAGATTCTCTACGGCACATCATCCCTCGACAAGGATTTGAAGGCTGTTGATTTCATTGTGAAGTAATAGAAACCAATTGGGCTTTCAGTCCGTTTATAAGACACCAATAAAAAAGGCAAGCACTAACGAAAGTGCTTGCCTTTTTTTGATGCTGTAAAATTTATCCCTGCTTTTCCGTTTTCTCCTGTTTCTTCCTCTCTTCCTCTTCTATTGCAACCTGGTAATTGTTGATTACCGCACCTGTTACCAAGTTGAGAAGGAGGAAGGCGGCGAGGCAGAACCATGATACGTGGTAAGTAGTGATCACGGCTGAGTTTGCATTTATCAGGCCATATTCAGAGGCTGTGATGTGGTTGTAGCGAAGGTCTGTCCAGTCTTCGCCAGTAAGTTCACGGAAGAGAGTGAAGACAGCTTCACCCAAGTCGCCGAATGGATCAGGAGAGTTGGATGGTGCCGCTGGTGCTATTTCCATGTATTGCTCGTATTTGGCAAGCTTCTCGCCGGAGAGAGTGGCAGGGTCTGGAAGACGGAACAATGACACTCCTACTATCGCATACAGATAAACGAAGATAAGGAACAGTATCAGGTTATAGAACATTGATGTCATTGACTTCACCAACACCGTTACTATCAACTTGATTTCCTTGGCTGTTCGGAGCAGACGGAGTATTCTGAACACACGCAGAACTCGCAGCGCAGTCATCATAGATGCGGATGTGAACAATGTTTCCGGTATGTAGCCTATCATTACCAGTGTCATATCGAAGATGTTCCATCCGTCGCAGAAGAACTCCTTTATGCTCTTTGCGGCAATGAATCGGATAATGATTTCCACGGTAAAGATATATAGGATGCACTGCTGTATCAGCTTTATCGTAGGATCGCTCGTGTAGGTTTCCACACCAATGAGGATAGAGTTCAGGAGAATGATGCCAATTATCGAGAGCTCAAAGATTTTGTTGTTTGCCAGTGAAGCGGCAAGTTCTTTAATTTTAGACATGATTTTTTGGTTTTTGTGTATGTGTTATTATTGTTAAAAGTTGTGCAAAGGTAATAATATATTTTAAAAAAAGCAAATAACACTTATAAATTCGGCAAAATAATAGCTACTACTGACAGAAACCATTTCAAAAAAGTGGCGTAAACAACATTGCGTAAATGCGAAAAAGTGGTGTATAAGGCATCGCATAAGTACAAAAAAGTGGTAAAATAGCCATGTAAATACGCAGAAAAAGTGGTTTCTTCTTGCGTAATCCACAAATAATCAATAACTTTGCCCACCTAAGCAATCCGCGCTGAATGGCTAATGGTTAAAACCCAAGAACAAAAAAACTAAAACATAATGAAAACAAAGTTTTATTACCTCCTTGCCATGCTCTTCATGGCATTCACTTTCGTGGCTTGTGGTGATCTTGAAGTAATTCCATGCTTAAGAAACTGATAATCATACTATATCTTGCCGTGCTCATCGTGATGGGTGCGGCAACTCTCGTTGAGAAAGCAAACTCCACGGACTATGCCCATGAGCATGTCTATGGAGCGTGGTGGTTTGTGGCATTGTGGGGAGCATTGGCAATCCTTGGCATTGCTTATTATATAATGTATCTGCGTAAGAGCAAGCCTTTCTGCCACTCTCTCTTCCGTAGTTGTGCGGATACTGGTCTCCACCTCGCTCTCGTGCTTATACTTGTCGGTGCTCTCTGTTCCTATCTCTTCGGCTATAATGGCACTATCCATCTGCGATGCAATCTCCCGGAGAACATCATGGCAGTGAACGACAACGGACACTATCACGTCAGGCAACTGCCTTTCAAGGTCGTTCTCAACGATTTCCAGATAAAGGAAGACCAATCGGGCAGGGTAGTGGACTACGTAAGCCGCTTCACCATCACCGACGCTGACGGACCGACGCAGTGTGAGGTCTCCATGAACAACATCTGCAAATACGGCAAGTACCGCTTCTACCAGACATCTTTCGACGGCGATCTGCAAGGTTCCGTCCTTACCATAAACCACGACTTCTACGGAATAGCCATCACCTACACCGGCTACATCCTGCTCTTCCTCTCCTTCTTTCTTCTCATTCTGCAAAAGCAAAGGCAGCAATCTGTGGCAAAGCCTACGAGGAAACGCCAGTGGAGGCTTGTAGCCCTTGTCATGATACTCACCGCCCTTTGGAGTCTTTACTATTTCGTGCTTGACGGCAGTTGGCGCGAAATACCGATCTTGCGTCACCCACTGCTTGCCGTTCATGTCATAACCATCATTCTCGCCTACGCCCTTCTTCTTGTCATGGCAATCAAATCGCTTTTGTGGCTGATAAGGAAAAGGGATGCCCAACCCCTCAAGTCAAGCAGGGAACTTACCGTTGCCCTCGGTTTGCTCTCTGCCGGCATCTTCATCGGAGCCATCTGGGCAAACGTCTCATGGGGCACCTACTGGAGTTGGGATGCCAAGGAGACCTGGGCACTCATCACTCTGATGGTCTATGCCGTACCGGCCCACCGCCGTTCGTTGCCGATGTTCAGCAGTCCGAAGGTCTATCACACCTACATTCTCCTTGCCTTCCTTAGCATACTGATGACCTACTTCGGCGTAAACTACTTCCTTACAGGCATGCATTCGTATGCTTGATAACGCAAAGTGTATTCATCTGTATCTATAAGTTTTACTTATCATAGTTTTAGTTTTTCAAGTAGAAAGCGCTTGTTTGCTGGTACACTTAGTCTTAACTTTGCACCCAGAAAACCATTCGCTAACATTTCAATGATTTAGCAACTTAATGATTTAGCAACTTAATAATTTAGCAACTTAATAATTTAGCAACCTCGCTGAAGTATTGAAGTATTAAAGTATTAAATTATTAAAGTATTAAATTATTAAAGTATTAAATTATTAAAGTATTAAACTACTGCATTATTCACTTCAAAACAAAAAGAACTATGGAAGCCAAATTCTACAGATGCCCTATTTGTGGCAATGTCATCGTAAAGCTCATTGACGGTGGACAAGTACCTGTATGCTGCGGTCGCACCATGCAATGCCTCACACCTTTCTCCGCTTCTTGCGAAAGCGCCGACGGCGCAAACTACTACAAGGCAGAGAACTGCCCATCGGAGAACACTCCTGGTCGTGGCAAGAACGAGTATCACATCCCTGTTGTCGAGAACATTGGCTCAGGCAACTACCGCGTTTGCGTAGGCAAGGAGCCGCATCCTATGAGCAAGGAGCACCACATCGCTTTCATCGTTGCCCTGACAAAACACGGTGCAACGGTACGAATGCTCTCTCACGACGAACCTCCTTGCGCACAGTTCCACCTTGACGAACCCCCTCTCGCGTTCTATGCCTACTGCAACATTCACGGACTTTGGATGAAAGAGCCATGAACACCATCACCTACGAGGCACGAAGGCGAGGCTACGACACTTCAAAACTCATCTGGGTTGATCAGACTAGGAACATTTAGTTAGTTTTTTTGGTAATAGGATTTTTTGGTTATTTTTTGGTTAGTTGCAGCAGTTGCAATCACCGTGAGGCGGTTGCAACTGCAGTTCTTTATTAGCATGAACCCAATCAGTCCTTTAGACCATTCGGGGTGTATTATTACTTCTTGATCATAGCCTTGCCATTCTTGATGACAAGTCCCTTATGGCTCGCTGATACGCGTTGACCATTAAGGTTATAGTAGTTCTGAGTTCCGTCTTTCGCGTTCTGCATAGTATTGATGGCAGTAACGTCCATCTCAACAATCTTGAAATACTCATTCCAACCCATATTCTTATAAGAATCTGTGCTTCCAAGTGGAACGTAGAGCGGAGTTGTAGTAGGGATTCCGAAGAAAGGAGAATCGTAAGTTTCCCAAACATCATCAATCTCAGGAGCAGTCTCGCCAAGGCAATAGAACGCCTTGATGTTTGTGCTGTTATGGAACGCGTGGTTGTAGATCATGGTTACGGATGCAGGAAGAGTGACCTCCTGAAGCTGTGTACAACCAGCAAAAGCACCGTCGTTGATGAATGTTATCTGTGAAGGTACGACTACCTTTGTAAGCATTGTAGAAGCAAACGCCTGCTCACCAATGAAGAGAACATTGTCTGTAAGGTTGATGTCAGAGAGAGAAGACTGGCAGAAAGCAAAGTCGTCGAAGGCAATCACTGACTCTGGGACAATAACCTTTGAAACCTTTGAACCCCAGAATGCACCGCCATTGATGCCTGCACATCCGTCCTCTACAACAACCTCAGACTTGCCTGTCATTGGCACTGCATAAACAAGGTGGTAAGGCCTGTCGAGAACTTCTTCCTTATCAGTGATGTACTTCATGCTGTAAAGCACACCATCCTTTACGCTGAAATATTCGTTTGCCGGATCAACTGTTATTGTGGCAATGCCTGACTTTGCGAATACGCTTGACCCCATCTTCTTGAGAGAAGCAGGAAGGGCTACGGATGTGAGCGCAACACAGTCAAGGAATGCTTCTGTACCAATGCTTTCCACTGTAGCAGGAATGTCGATGCTTGCAAGATTCTTACAGCCGTTGAATGTACCAGTGTTGATAGCTTTCAGTGTTGATGGCAATGTAACGCTTGTAAGACCTGCACAATAGAGGAATGCCTTTGCTCCGAGTGTGTTAAGAGTAGAAGGGAGTGCAACCTCTGTGAGGTTTTCGCAGCGATAGAAAGTGGAAGAACCGATTTCCTCAAGACCTTCGTTGAAGTTTATTGTAGCAAGCTGCTTGCAAGTGAAGAATGCAGAATCACCAATCTTCTTCAGGGTGCTTGGGCAAGTGACTGTTGTAAACTTGGCAGAGCTGAAAGCATTGTCGCCGATTTCCACAAGACCTTCTGGAAGTTCTATTGAGGTGAGGGCGCTGCTTGAGAATGCACCGTGACCGATAGTCTTCAATGTAGAAGGAAGATTTACAGTAGTAGCGTCAGTCCAATGGAACACACTCTCGCCGATGGAAGTCACGTCCATGCCTTCCACATTTGAAGGAATAGTGTAAGATGTGTATTTCACGCCAGCCTCATCCTTTGAAGCAGCCTTTGTCAGTTCAAGAGTACCATCCTCAGTGACAGTGAACTCGAATGGAGCAACAGCGATAACATCGCCAGCCTTGTAAGAAGTGCCGCAAGAGTATTCAATGGTTATCTCCTCGTTCTCCATACCGTCGGCAGTCTTCACAACACCAGCAGGAATGACGAGCTTGTAAGAAGCACCATTCTTTGTCTCGTAAGTCATAGTGTATTCATCGTAGTCAGCACCCCAAACGCGAAGAGTCTTGCCTGTAACGCTGGCTACCCAAGAGTCTTCTGGCTCGATGGTTGTAGTGTTACCATTGAGAGTCTCCGTGAGCACAGCAGAAGGCACGCGCTTGATGCGAGTGATGTCCTGGTCGAACACAACATCGAATGCCATAGCTGCGTACTTGTTAGCCTCTACATTGTCGCCATTGGCAGGAACTGTTGAAACAACTTTGAGAGGCTTTGGAACTGCTACAGACCAAGTTACGGTGAATGCCTCGTTCTCTACATTGTCTGCATTCTTCACGATGCCGGCAGGAATCTCCACTGTGTAAGCAGCACCAGCCTTTGCATTGTAAGTCATTGTGTAGCCATCGTAGTCCTCGCCCCAAACGGTGAGAGTATTGCCCTTGTCAACACCAGCTGCCCAAGAGCTTTCTGGTTCAATGACAGTAGTGGTGCCGTCGAGAGTTTCCTTCATGACAACGGCAGGAGTGCGCTTGAGGATTGTTACATCCTGATCGAATGTCACAACACACTTCATGTTCGCATACTTGCTTGAAGCGATTTCCGAGCCGTTTGCAGGAGTTGAAGAAACCATCATTGGAGCAGGAGTTGCAGGAGTGCCGCAAGTATATTCAATGACAATCTCATCGTTCTCCACACCGTCAGCACCCTTTATGACACCGGCTGGGATGACGAGCTTGTAGGCAGCACCGTCTTTCGTAGCGTAGGTCATAGTGAAGCCGTCGTAGTCAGCTCCCCACACGCGGAGGGTCTTACCCTCAACGGCAGCTTCCCAAGAGTCATCTGGCTCCACTGTTGTGCGACTGCCATTGATAGTCTCTGTGAGAACAACGGCTGGCACGCGCTTGATGCGAGTGATGGTTTGGTCGAACTCGATGTCGAACACCATGTTGTTGTACTTGTTTGCCTCTACGTTCTCGCCATTTGCGGGAGTTGTCTTTACCACGCTCAATGCCATTGCACTATTGGCGATGCAGAGCATGACGAGCAAACTGAATAAAGTAATGATCTTTTTCATTTTTACTAAATATTGATAAATTATTTACTACTTCTTCAGGAGTACCTTGCCGTTCTTGACGACAAGTCCCTTGTGGTCGGCAGAGACGCGCTGACCGGCAAGGTTGTAGAAATTTTGCTTTCTGCACGCTGCATTCTGCACTGAGTTGATGCCAGAACTCTCTGTCTCTTCTACGCTGATGTCATCAATGGAAAGTGCGAACTGAGCTGCTGATGCTGTTGTGCCACGAACACCGAAATAATACTCACCGTCAGCATCGGCTGTGAAGATTCCTGAGAACTCAGTCATATCGCCAGTCGTCGCTGTGGACTTTGCTATAACAGATGTCGTCATGCCCTCTATTGTTGCCGACTTGCCAGCGCTGACAGAGAATGTCTCAGGATAAGTAGAAGCGAAGCAACGAGCCTTGAGAGCAAACTTATAGTTCTTGCCGGCTTCAAGACGGATTGCAGGAGTAATGAGCCAGTCGTCGTGGTCCTTTGCTCCCCAATCAAGCGAAACAAGCTGGCTCAGGCTGTTATATCTCCACTTGGCACCGTCGCCATTGGCATCGATAATGGTGTAGTTTGCCATTGAAGACTGTGAGTCGAAACCATCAAAGAAAGGAACATCAAAAACGATGCCGTCGCCAGCAATCTTCTTCAAAGAAAGATTGGAGAGGGCTTCTGTCAGATACACCTGGGCCTTGCTTCCGCTGCAGATAGCGTAATGCGTAGTGTTCTCGTAAGCACCTGTGGAAGCATTGTACTTCAGTTCAAGCGGAGTCAACGTATGTGTGTCACCGAGTGTAGTGGCAAGGAAGAAGAAGTCCTTTTTGTATTGCTGCCCAAGATACTGCTGCGAAGCGAAAGTAATCTTGTCACCGCTCTTCGTACCCTTTATCCAAGCGTTAGGAAGGTCTGTAAAGAACCCCTTCAGATAGACATCATTTCCATCGAAACCCATCTGGACAGGATAGCTGAGCTCTGTGGCAGCAATGTATGCAGACGACTTGAACTCGTATGTCTCTGTCGAAAGGTTTGCTGGAGGAGTAACGATAGTGTTGCCCGCGCTCTGCGTATAAACAGATGAGTAGTCGCAATAACCGCTCCACTCGCCATCGCTCACCCAAGAAGCTCCGAGGGCATACTTTTCGGATGTACCATTGAGCTTTATGGAGCCATCATCGGCAATGGTGTAAGTGATCTCGTGAACACTGTTCACCACGGTATATTCCTCGTAGTCCTCATCAAACTCCATGATATGGAGAGCAACGAAATCCGTGGCATCCTCGTTGGTGCCAAGATACTGTCCGAGCTGCACGGTGATGGTCTTTCCGTCCTCACTAAGCGTACCTTCCACCCAGCTTGGTATTTCCATCTTCGACAGCGGCTGCTTGATATACACCTTGTTATCCTCCGTAAACACAAAATCCACGGTTCCTGTCTGAAGACCTTTGCGATAGCCTGTACCGGCTACATACCATGCATAGCCAGCACGGTCGTAAGTCTTTAGTGTTCCGGCAGGAGCTTCGCCAATGATGGAAGCCGGTGCCTTCATGCTTACTACTCTGCTCGGTTTGTTTCCGGCAGACACAACTGATGACACACCTGCAAAGAGCACAAGTGTCATCAAGAAAAACTTGTAAAAATGTGACATTTGTTTTTTAATTATGTTGGTAATTTGTTTTTGGCTGCTACTTATCAGCCCATCCTTTTTGACATGACAGAAATGCAAGGCAGTAGAATATGTTGTTTGGAATGCCTGAAAAACGATGCAAAATTACTAATAAGCAAACGAAAAAACAAATATTATTTGCTTTTTTCCTCGCAAGAGTGATTTAGGCGCAGCCAAAGGCGTGTTACTATTGGGCTTATATCTTGTAATTCGGGGGCACTTCCACATAAAGACTCATGGAGTTACAAAAAAATTCGTATACAAACTCACTCCGAGTTTGTATACGAAATTGGTTCGGGTTTGTATACGAAAAATTTTTAAAGCCCTAAAGTTTTGGACGAAAAGTCGGGAAGATGCTATCTGAATCTCTCTGGATTTCGGATGATAGGCACTGGTGGTACATGGTGGCTCGGGCGGACGGTCTGCTCTACTCCGAGCTGCAGACTGAAGGAAGGGGAGAAGTTGTACTTCACGGCTGCGCCTATCCTGTCGCCCAGCTGCTCCAGTTCGTAGAGGGAGCGTGGCATGTAGTTGTCGGTCTGCATGAGCGATTTCTGCCCATAGACGTACGCTTCCCACCTCTCGTTGAACTGATAGCCGAGGATGGCTGTGAGTCCGACATCACGGAACGACTCGTGCTGCCAGCGGACATTGGTGAGATAGCCGCCTAAAGCAAATGAGAGCTTGTCGGTTATTGGCTCTGCATACTGTAGGGCTATCTGCTGAGAGAAGCCTGCGCCACGGCGTGCATTCTTGCCAAACTGTGCGAAGACGCTGGCACCGAGGCTGACGTTGAGGCCTTCGTGCAAGCCCCAAAAGCCCCACCCCGGCCCCAACGACCCCCTCCAGCTCCCCCACAGGGGGGAGAGATTGAAAATTGCATTTGAGAGGGAGTCTTCAACCTCTGTCACAGAGTCATATATCTTTAAGCCCTCCCTTGTGTGGAGGGTTTGGGTAGGGTCTTTGGGCTGAGCCACTTCGTGCTCAACCTTTATAGGTACATTCACCACTTCTTCCTGCGCGAAGGTCGTTGCGCAAGAGAACAGGAACGAGAGTATGAATAAGGTTTTACGTATCATGTTAGTATATTTTAAACGCGAGATAATTGTGGTGGAAATAGAAACGCAAGTGACGCAAGTGACACAAGTCCAAGTGAGATATTTTCAAACACGGGTTTCACGAGTGACACGAGCTTTTATTTTCAAACACGGGTTTCACGAATGACACGAGTTTTTAAACTTGTGTAACTATAATACCCACGCTTGAAAAACTTGTGTAACTTGTGCAACTTGTGTTTAAATCTCATCCCATGCAGCTTGTGTTTAATAAAAATCTACTTGTGTTTAATTGCCCTAATATTTCAACCACTTGATGAGTTCCTTGATGGACGGCTTCTTGCCATACATGAGCACTCCGATGCGGTATATCTTTGCCGACAGCAGCACGACGACGATTGCCGTAGCGTAGAGTATGCCTATGGAAATGGCTACATTCCACAGCGGAACATCGAACGGCATGCGCACCATCATCACTATCGGCGAGGTCAATGGGATGTAAGAGCACCATACGGCGAGCGGTCCGTTAGGATTCTCGATGGAGAACATCGCTGCATAGAGGGCGAAGACGAAGATGAGGATGATAGGAGTCATGAACTGACCCGTGTCTTCCTGTGAGTCAACGGCTGCACCGAAGGCTGCGAAGAGGGAGGCGAAGAGCAGGTAGCCGCCGATGAAATACAGCACGAAGCATACGAGGATGCTCACGAAGTCCATTCCGCTGACTATCTGAAGGAACTCTGCGACCCCTTCCATCTCCCCCATAGGGGGAGTGCTCAAAGAGGATGCCATGAGGGCCTCCTCTCCAGTAGGGAGGTTGGGTGGGGTCGTCAAGCCATAGGCAGCGCCGCCAACAGTGGTGATGAGCACAATCATAGTGCCCCAGATAGCCATCTGCAGCAGTCCTACAAGTCCGACACCGATTATCTTGCCCGCCATCAGTTGCCATGGCTTCACGGACGACACGATGATCTCCACGATTCGGTTCGTCTTCTCCTCGGTAACACTTGCCATGACCATGCCGCCGTACGACATTATGAACATATATATAAATAATGAAAGGAAGAGTCCGACACCTGCCGCAAGGTCTGCTGACGACTCCTGTGCGCCATCATCAGTCTTTCGGAGAGTCTTTACGGAGAAGTCCACATTTGCCGCCTCCACGACTTCCTCCGCATTCGGGAGGTTGAAGGCTGCAAGACGGTCGGTCCTGATCTTGTCGCGAAGCACCTTGTTGACCTCTCGCTCCACATCGTTAGGCGTCTCGCCAACGGAATAAACCACTGCCGAAGCTGTCTTCGCGTTGGTAAGGGTGTCAGGGATGTAGAGAATCTGGGTGTATGGCGCATCGTCAGACTTCAGAACATCCGTGACAGAGTCTATTGGAGCATTATCCTTTACGGCAACAAACGATATCTTGTCCGTATTCTTGAACTCATTGGCGTAGAGCCCCGTCTTGTCAACAATGCCGACGGTGAAGGTCTCGTCGCTGTCAACGAAGGCGAGAGCGGCAGGAATAGCTACCACTGCCACCATGATCAGCGGCATGAGGAGCGTGAGCAGAATGAACGACTTCTTCTTCACGCGAGCCATGAACTCACGGCATATAATAATCCAAACTTTATTCATCTTTCAAGTATAAAGTATAAAGTGTTAAGTATAAAGTATGATTACCTTAAAGCATAGTGTAAAGTATTTAGTTTAAAGCGTTATTACCTTAAGCTGGTGTCATCCCATAAATGTAATCATACTTTAAACTTTATACTTTATACTTAATACTTTAAGTTCCCACCACTTTAAGGAATATCTCGTTCATCGTTGGGAAGACTTCCTTCGTGATAATCTTCTTTTCCTCCTGGAACTGCTCCTGGATCTCTTCGACAGTGCCTTGGAGGACTATCTTGGAGTCGTTTACGAGGGCAATCTTGTCGCACACCTCTTCCACGGATGCCATGTTGTGGGTTGAGAAGATTATGGTGTGGCCCTTGTCGCGAAGCTGGAGAATCTCGTTCTTCAAAAGTTCTGCATTCACTGGGTCGAAGCCGGAGAAGGGTTCGTCGAAGATGAGCAACGGTGGCTCGTGAAGCACTGTCGTAACGAACTGCACCTTCTGCTGCATACCCTTTGAGAGCGTTTCGAGCTTCTTGTTCCACCAAGGCATGATGTCAAACTTCTCAAACCACACCTTCAAGCGCTTCTCTGCCTCACTGCGTGAGAGACCTTTCAGCTGCGCAAGATAGATGGCTTGTTCGCCGACCTTCATCTTCTTGTAAAGTCCGCGCTCCTCAGGCAGATAGCCTATATGGAGCATGTCCTCCTCGCAAAGCGGATGACCGTCGAACATGACCTCGCCACTGTCAGGCACGGAGATATGCGTTATGATACGAATGAGCGTCGATTTGCCGGCACCGTTAGGACCAAGGAGTCCGAACACCTTGCCGCGAGGCACCTCTATGCTCACGTCATCGAGCACCTTGTGTGTGCCGAAGCTCTTGTGTATATGTTTTGCTGTAAGGAAATTGTCCATAGTTATTTGGCATTAAGCGCAAGATGTATAGGATGAATTTTAAAACGCAAGTGGCACAAGTTACACAAGTTTTCCGCAAGCGCTGATTTTTAGTTTCACAAGTTTTCTTAAACTCGTGTCTCTCGTGAAACCCGTGTTTAAATGAAAAACTCGTGTCACTCGTGAACCCCGTGTTTAAATGAAAAACTTGCGTCACTCGTGAAACCCGTGTTTAAATGAAAAACTTGTGTCACTTGCGTCACTTGCGTTTTTTATTCCTACCACGTTTTTCTTGCGTTTATTCCTACCACGGCTTTCTTGCGTTCAAATTATTCATTCATAAACGCGGGCATTGGTTGAATCTTATGCAAGTTCCAGCGGTGCATATTCTGGATCTTCTCGAGTTTTGTTGGTTCCTCAGGGTTGTCGTGGCAATGACCTTCAGGGATGATTCCCTCGCGGATGAACTTGTCAAGCTCTGCGTAAAGGAAGCCAATCTTCTTCTCATCAGAAGAGCTGTGAGGAAGACCGTCATCCGGAGTCTTGTGAACCCATTCGTAAGGTAGGCCGAGATAGTCGCCGATAGCGAGAACCTCAGTCACTGTAAGGTGAGCGAAGAGGGAGAAGTCGCCAGCGCCATCGCCAAACTTAGTGGCATAGCCGATATAATCCTCCGAGAGGTTGCAGGTGTTTACGACGCGACCGTTCATAGCCTGACCGATGGCATAGAGCGTAGTCATGCGGATGCGTGGTGGAATATTCTGTTCCGACTGCTGCGAAAGCTCAACGCCAGCAGCCTTCACGCTTTCCGAAACGCCTTTGCAAGCGGCACTTACGCTGACATTCAGGAACTTGATGCCAAGATATTCGCAGATCTTGTCGGCATCGTTGAGTCCTTGTCCGCTTTCCACGTCAGGCATTGCCACACCAATGACACGGTCGGCACCAAGAGCCTTGGTGAGAATGGCAGCGGCAACTGTGGAATCCTTGCCACCAGACATGCCGACAACGACATTCGCATTGGCACCATTCTGTGCAAACCAGTCCTTTGTCCACTGGATAAGGTCGTTAGCGACCTGCTCCGCATTGAAACTATACTTTTCCATTTTTCTATCTTGTTTTTGTGTTTGTTCTAAATTCTGAATGAATGTTTATCTCGTGCAAAGTTAGTAAAATATTCCTTATACGCCCATAAAGAAAAGGATTTTTAACACTTATTACTGACTTTTATATAACCTAAAACGCTTTCTATCAGGGCATTTTGATTGTTTTTGGTCATAAAATGAACGCTATTGGTCATAATGACGTGCGGAATAAGTTGTAATTTTGCAGCCGAAATTTTATGATATTCTTGCACATGAGCAATCCTATCAACACAAAAGACTTCCTCGCCAAAGCGGATGGCATCATAAGGCAACTGATGCGCGACAATAATCTGACCGCAAATCAACTTGCCAGCGAGCTGGGTATCCACCCTCAGCAGATGCGCCGTATCATCAGACAGGCAACGGGAATGAGCAGTTCGGAATACATTATGGATAAGAAGATCACGCAAGCAAAGGAACTTCTCCTAACCCAGGACCTGCTTACCGTGGCAAAGATCGGTTATCAGTGCGGTTTCAGTGAACCGACCCACTTCACGCGCTTCTTCAAGCGCATTGTCGGCATGACCCCAAGCCAGTTCCGTAACCAGAACAAAAATGAAACCAAATAATATAAACACAATATTATAGAACCCACCTTAAATGGGTGAGGAACTGTTTTATTTGTTCGGGTTACGGAATTGGCTAGGCGTCATGCCTGTCTCTTTCCTGAATGCACGAGTGAAATGCGTCGCTTCGTTGTATCCGCAGAGGAGTCCCACTTGCTCGATGCTGAGATCCTGACGTTCTGACAGTAGCTGGCGGGCATAATTCATGCGGAAGGAAGTGATGTAAGCGAGTGGGGTAGTGTCCTTTATGGTCTTTATGCGACGGCGGAGCTGCTGTGAAGTGATGCATAGCTCGGAAGCGATGTTCTCTGCCGACACCTCCTTGTTGCCCATGATGCGGAAAAGGGCTTCGTTGACGCTCTCGATGAACTTAATGTCCGCTTCGTTTGTCTTTGACGCCGGAGCACTTTCCACCTGCTCCTGTTTCATCTGCAGGAGGAACTGAGCTTGCTGCTCCTCCATCTGCTGTTTGAGCAGCGTGATTTCCCCTTGAAGCTCTGCATTATGGCGCTTACGATGGCGAAGAAGCATGCTTAACCATACCAATAGGGCTATGAAGAATATGGTTGCCAAGCCTGCGAGGATCCATGTTATGATGAGCTGCTGTTGCTTCTTTGCTGCATTTTCCTTCTCCTTCTCGGTGTCGAATTGCGCTTGAAACTCTGAAAGAGAGCGTGCTGACTCCAGCGTATAGACGGAATCCTTGGTTTGCGTGTATAGTCTAAGGTATTCGTTTGCCTTCTGCTCGTCAATGCTTCTGTATGCCTCCTGAAGCTTGTCGTACGCCTTCATGAGCGATTCCAACTCGTGGTCTTCCTTTGCCATCTTTGCCGACTTCTCAAGAAATGGGATGGCTTGCTCCTTCTGTTCACTACGACTTCCCTGAGATGAAAGAGAGAGAAGCATGGTTCCGAGTTGTCGGTAGGTAAGTGAAAGCGAGTGGCGCTCACCGATAGGGGCAAGATAAGCAATGGCTTGCCTATAGTCCTGCTCAGCTTCTGCCTTTCTGTGCATGGCACACAGCACATCGCCCCGCTGTGACAGGCGGCGTCCCATGAGAAGAGTGTCACGCTTGGCAAAGTCAATGTCGTAAGCCTTGTTGATAAACTTGAGCGACTGCTCACGGAGTTTCAGGCTGTCGCCATGCTTTCCGTCGTTGGAAAGACCGAGCAAAACCTCAGCTGCCAGTCCGTAGCGTAAGGCAAGATGCGTGGATCCTTCCACCCTCTCTTCCAGGGAGACAGCCTCCTCAATGAGTTCCCAAGCGGTATCAAACTGCTTTCTTGCCGTGTAGATGAAGGCAAGGTTATGATAGTCGGAGGATATATACTCAATATCCCCCACCTTCTTGTCTATTTCCAACAGTTGGCGACCGACGGTAATGGCACTGTCGGTGAGACCTATCTGCTGGAAGTCGCTCAGGATGGTGGAGAGAGCATTGGTAATGGACTCTGTATCACGCAGTTCTTCGCCCATCCTTAGAGCCTGTTTAGCCACGATAAGGCTGTGCTGATAGTCAGCCTTGGCGAAGAGGGCATCAGCGGAATCCACAAAAAGAAAGAGTGTTGTGGTGTCGGCAGAACCTCCCTGCCCATCAAGCCCCCCTGCCCCCGAACGGGGAAGGGAAGAACCGGTGTCCTGACAGGCTACGAGGAGTGAGATGGCGAAGAGTAAAAAGGGAAGAGAGATGTGTGAGGTTTTCATGACCGAAACACAAGTTCAAATATGGATTTTATAAACACGGGGGGCAAGTGCGGATATTTTAAACACGGGTTTCACGAGTGACACGAGACGTTGGTGCAATGAAAAAAAACGCAAGATAACTGTGGTTGAAATAAAAAACGCAAGTGACGCAAGTAACACAAGTTTTTCATCTAAACACGGGTTTCACGAGTGACACGAGTTTTGGAGTATAGGTTTCAAGAGTTTCACTAGTCTTTATAAAACTTGTGAAACTAAAAATCAGCCCTTGCGGAAAACTTGTGTAACTTGTGCAACTCGCGTTTTAAAATTCATCCCATACATCTTGCGTTTTAAAATTTATCTTACGCATCACGCGTTTTATAAATCATCTTGCGTTTATATATGCACAATTGTTTTTAGTTATTCCCCTTCGAGATAATCGTCTATGCTGCGAATGAATTTCTTTCCATTGGTAAGGAAGTCGCTGACGAACCAGCGGCTCTGCTCCTTGTTGTACTCGATGATAGGATAGACCTTAATTTCCTGAGTGCCATTGGTCAACACAACCTCGAGAGTTGCAGTTTCGCCAGTGAACTCTACGTTGTTGACCTCCTTAAGCTTAAGGCCAGCGTTGTCTTGCGAGTTTGTCCAGATGTCGTAGTCGAGGAAGAGATCGTCGTCGGCAATCTGCTTGTCGTTGGCGTCCACAATCTTCTGCAGCAGGATGTCAGACATATACTGGTCCATGTATGCCATGCCGAAGAGGGTGATTTCCGCATTGTCTATCTTGGCTTCGTCCTCCGCAGTAGGGTTGAGATAGGTCTTATAGACAGTCTCGACGAAAGCCTTGGCACCTTCTTTCGTCTGGCTTGCAGCATCACCGTCAGCTGCTTCGTCAGCACCTTCAGCCTTTTCTGCGTTCTCCACTACGGCAGCAGAATCCTTACCGTCTGCACTTGCGCCATTCTCTGCTTTGTTGCCGCAGGCAGCGATGAGGAGAAAGGAGAGGAATGGAATGATAATCTTTTTCATTGGTTCTAAGATTTTAGTGTTAATAATTCATTGCAAATTTAATGAAGTTCGGCTATCAGGGCAAGAAAAAGTGTCAGATTCGATTAAAAAAGTGTCATTTCTTAACGATATAGCGTTAATGGTCATAATTTTTCAAGAAAAATATCATATTTTTGCGCCCAAAACTTATAAGTCCTACTTATACCTACTATGAAGAAAACAATACTCCTTTGCGTTATGCTCGTCATGGCAATAATGGCAAGCGCACAAACGAAGTCCTTGAAGACTTCCGGCATATCTGCCGAAGAGATGCTGCCTGAGGGCTGGAAACTTCTTGCATACGCAGAGAATGACATCAACCACGACAACATTCAAAGTCGCTCTAAGGCAACATAATGATTTTTTAAGGCAAGAAAAGATAGAAGCTCTATCAGTGATCTGTTTTTACAGACTCTGATAGAGCTTTTCGTATTGTCTTGCCACCTTTATATAGTCATGATGGCGGCGGATGTACTCGATGGAGTCGCGCTTGAGCAGAGGGATATTGCCATGAAGAACGAGCTTTTCCAGTTCCTCATAGACGCTGTCTTCCGTTGGCTGCACATTGATTATCGGGCGAAGTTCCGTCTCATTGATAATCTCGTACTGCTCTTCTTCACCGCCGCCGACAAGTATCGTGCCGCGGTTCATTGCCTCAAGGGCATTCATTCCTGGGGTGTAGGCGTAGAGCTGGTCGAGAATGACGTCGGCAGCGTCGAGCATCTTCTTGTATTCATCGAAAGGAACGCCCTCGGCAACAGTGAGTTTCACGCGGTCAGGGTACTTCTCCGCTATGCGCTGGGCAGCACGCAGCATCTTGTCCGTGCCCTTGTATTCGGAGCGGGAACGGCTTATGCCGATGAAGAGCCCCACCCCAGCCCTCCGACCTCCCCCGTCCCCTCCACAGGAGGGGAGATGTTTAATAGCTTCTGAGTGGGTGTTTCTGTCCTCTGCCACAGAGTCATTTGGCTTTAAGCCCTCCCTTGTGGGGAGGGTTTGGGTGGGGTCTGGGCTAGGCTTTATCGGAAACGGAATGAATGTTGTCTTGCTTCCGAAGCCTGCGGTGCGGTAGGTTACGTCATATTCGTAAAGACCAGAAACGATGGCGTCGCAGTCGTTGGCGATGTATTTGTTGAGACGTTCCTTGGCATTTCCCACCCAGTCGTTGTAGTCGCGCATGGCAATCGGGTCGGTGCGACGCTCGCTGCCGATGTTGAAATCAGAGTAACGGAGTGGCATCTGATGGGCATGAACATAACACCAATAGTAGTCCATGCCGAAAGAGCCGAGCACAATCTTCTTGTTGTGCTTGCGCAGATAGTCGTAGAAGAAGAAGAGTCGCTCTGCCTTCAGTTCAAGGAACATCGGGTTTATGAGTTGCACGATGTCGTAGCCTCTGAGTTTTGGCAACAGTGAGAGCGCCTTCAGATAATATGTAATGCCGCCAATCTTCCCTTCCTTGCGCACGAGGTCAATGTCACGGGGATAGTTCTTCCAGAAGTCGCCGTTGGAAAGCACAGTAACTTCGTGGCCGAGAGCGCGGAGACCTTCGGCAAGAGTCCAGTGGACATTGCTGTATTCGCCAAGGAGGAGGATTTTCATGATTTACGATTTACGGATTAACGATTATGGATTTACGATTTACGGATTAACAAAGGAG